>JAKPYU010000791.1 GCA_029568995.1 Candidatus Omnitrophota bacterium
ATCCGGAGGTAAACGGGTATGATATGCCGGAGGAATTGAACGTGCGATAAGAATCTGTCCCTGTCGCTCGGGGGATAGTGGTTATCAATGCGGCAGTGCAGAGGTTATGAATCTCTGCACTGCCATTCTGAAATGGAGACAATCATGCTGAAGCAGTGTTTGTTGCCAATTCTTCTTATCTTGCTTTTTGCGCAACCGTGTCTTTCCTGTTGGAAATATATACCACTGAATGAGCTCGTGGCGGATTCCGATCTTATTGTAGTCGGGACCTTAACGAATGTCAGGCTCCTGAATGAGCCAAAGAAGCACCATGGCATGCTTGAATATGAGGCCAGTCTTCATATCGAGGAATATCTTGGGGGCAGAACGAATCCGGGAACAGAATGCCGATTTCGTTGGAACTACCATCCGGGTCTCAGCGCGAATATTGATCGCAGTAAAGACATCGGTAAGAAGCTGATCTGGCTTCTTAATGAGGCAAAGGATGAGAATGGACTGTCTTATTGGACAGCCGGTCGTCCTGATCGGGATCTTGAGCTGGACCAGTTGGATACGATCAGACGCATGGTCGGCCTGCCTATCTGTTTCATTGTTCTCGACGAAACACACTATTATGATTATGCTGGGCAGCCGGTTAACGCCACACTCACAATCAGTACATTCCAGGATCAACTTGAATTGTCTGACTATCCGAAAGTGGAGGATGGGAATCTTGTTCTGCACGGTGATTTAAGAATTGATTTGACTTTCGATGGTGAAGAGGTGATAAAGAAAGACCCCGTGAGAAAGGGCCCGGGTGATCAGAAGATCGTAATCACCAGGGAGAACCCCCTGACTGTGGAATGCGATCTGACTCGCTATTTCGATTTCAATCGCCCAGGGAAGTATTCCGTATGGTTTGGGATACACGAGGGAGAACCGGCAGGCAGATGGGAATTCTTCATTGTGGAGCCGCCTAAGATCAAGAAAGCACCGTAGAACCAAGACGCCCGAATCGAAGATCTACGAGTATTACAATCCGGAGGTAAACGGGTATGATATGCCGGAGGAACTGAACGTGCGATAAGGAGGCTCCCCTCATGGCACGAGAGATCGACCGGAGAAAGTTCATTCAAAAGACAGGATTAGCGGCGTTGGCCTGCGCGGCAACACACGGGCGGGCATTCGGTATCGCGGGAAAGGCAAAGCCGCCGAATGTCCTGTTCCTGATCAGCGACGATCACGCGGCTTATGTATGCGGTGCGTACGGCAATACGAAAGCCAGGACTCCCAACCTGGACAATCTGGCGGGAAGCGGAGTGCGGTTCACGAATGCGTTTGTGAATTGCCCCATGTGTACCGCATCGCGGCAGTCGTTTCTCACAGGGCGGCTGCCGCATTCCATTGGAGTGACCCAGCTGCCGACGGCACTCCCGGCGGAAACGACTACACTCGCGGAGTTGCTCAAGCCGCATGGGTATGCCACCGCGGCTATCGGCAAGATGCACTTCAACAGCGATCTTCGCCATGGCTTCGATTTCCGCCTGGATACGGGAGAACACAACGCATATCAGCAGATCCATCCCGCGCGCCCGCTGCCCGATGATATAGAGGTACTCCCGCCCTGGAGACCGTTCAAAGACCCGGCGGCGATCTGGCTGAACGGCTCGTATCTTCCTTTCGGCGCGTATGATGAGGACATGCAGGGAACATGGTTCGCCCGGAAGGCGCAGGAGTATCTCCATCAGCAGGGAGATCAGCCGTTTTTCCTGATTACCAGTTTCTATGAACCGCACTCGCCTTTCCGTTTCCCCATCGAGTACCGGGGAATGTACGACCCGGCCTCTTTCGACGTTCCGGAACCCGGCCCGGAAGATGACTGGCAGATCCCGGAGATTTTCCGAAACCTGACTCGTTCCGAGAAACAGCACATCATCGCGTCCAATTATACCTCTGTGGCCTATATGGATAAAAATGTCGGCCTGGTTCTGGAAACGCTGAAAGAAACGGGTCTGGATAGAAGTACGCTAGTTATCTATATCGGAGATCACGGCTACAACCTGGGCCATCACGGCCGATTCGAGAAACACTGCTCCTACGATCAGGCGGTGCGGGCGCCGCTGATGATCCGTCTGCCGGGTGCTTCGGAGAGCAAAGTCGTGACTTCCCTGGTGGAGTTCATTGACATTTTCCCGACCATGGCGGAGGTGTGCGGAGCGCCGGTTCCCGGTGTTGTGGAAGGGAAGAGCCTTCTACCGCTAATTGAAGGGACCAAGTCAGAGATCCATGATGTTGTATTCAGTGAATATCTCGATAATGAAGAGGCCATGGTGCGGACGCAACAGTACAAATTCGTCTACGTAACCGGCAAGCGGGAACGACAGGACGGCTACAAAACGGGCCGACCGTTACCCGGCAGAACGCGAATGCTGTTTGATGTTGTCAACGATCCGAATGAACATACCAACTTGGCGAACCGCCCGGAATACCGCGAGACGGTAGACAAATTCCAGCGCGAGATGCTTCGCCGGTTCGAGGAGACTTCTCCCGCACGCAAGGGGATTCCATCCGGATTGAGCGTGGAGGATCAGTTGGACTATTATCTACAACCGAGGGATGCGAAGTAGTGTTGTATAATCACCGGCAAAATCTCTACTGCGTGGCGGGTGCGGCGGCGGGTGTCGGGACCGGTGTAGCCGCGGCGGACGCGACCGGCGTGGTAGAAGGTGCGGCGGCCGGAGTCCCGACGGGTTCGAGTTCGACGAATTTCAGTACCATATCCGCCGTTTCGGTCTTGCTGCTTTTCACAAGAGCGTCAAGGATCTTGTTTCGTTTTGCGGAGGGGATGCTGCGGAACACATCCAGGACGATATCGCGCGCGTCGGGGTCTTCTGCGGGGTCGATTTTCCACATTTCGGTCAGGAGATCCGCCGCGCCTTTGGGTTTCATGCGCTGAAGTGCACCAGAAACCTCGCTTACGCGCTGCATGTGCATACTGGCCAGTCGTTCCCGTTCCTCTTCTCGTAGTCGTTTCAATTCGTTAATCTTCGATTCAAGATTTCCCAGGCGGTCTTCCAGCTGTTTTTCGCCTTCTTCCAGCGCCTTCCGTTCGGCTTCGAGTCGCTCCTGTTCCTCGCGGGCTTCCTGCCGCCGTTGCCGCAGGGTCTGGCTCATTTCCATCATTTCATTCAGCACCACGTTTGCAGGCCGGTCCGGGTCCCCATAGAGATCCTTGATGTCGTACTGACCGGGAATGGAAGGGGCCACAGCCACTTCGGCGGTTGCCGACGCGACCGCAGCCGGTTTCTCCAGTCCGAATCGCTGCAGAACCGTATGATGTTTCCCCAACGCGACCAGGATCCCGCCTGCCGCGCCGATCAATGCCACCAGGCCGAGAACAATGAGCATGGCTCCGCCGGAGGGTTTCTGTTTCCGCAGGTAGGCCTGTCCCCCCATCTCATCGAGCAGATAAATATCCTGGCGCTGTTCTTCTTTCTGCCAGGCTTCATATTGACGATCTTTCAGGCGTTCCAGCATTTTTTCCTCCTGATACAGCGTCACCAGTTCTTTCCGCTTCTTCTCCTGTTTTCGGCGCAGATCCTCGATCTCTCGAAACCGTCGTGCTTCCTCAAGGAACGTATATCCCCGGAATGCCGCTTCGGTTGCCTCGATTTCCGAGGAGTGAATTTCCGGGACTTCCTCCATATAGAACCGTTGAAATTCCGCGAGCCTTCTCCGCCCTTCCTCGATCTGACGGAACCGTTTCTGAACCTCGCTTTCCAGTCGTGCGATTTCCTGTTCCGCCTCCTCGATCTTGTGGCGCTTGATGCGCTGGTAAGAGGCCAGACGATACCGGAACGCACGCATGGTTCATCCTTCCCGCTTCAGGGTCATTTCAGCCCGGCTTTCGCTGCCAGGACTTTGACCTGTTTGATCACTTCCTCATAGGAGATCTCCTGCCGGATCGGTTGGCGCAGGAATTCTTCGATCGGCCCGATCATCTGAATGGACAGGTCGATTTCGGGGCTGGAGCCTTTCTGATACGCGCCGATGTTGATCAGATCTTCGGAGTCGCGATAGACGGAAATGACCTGAACCAGGCGACGTGCGGCCAGATAATGGTCTTCCGGGACAATATCGACCATGAGACGGCTGATGCTCTGCTGCACGTCGATGGCCGGGTAATGGCTGCGTGTTGCCAGTTTTCGGCTCAGGACCACATGACCGTCCAGAATACCGCGTACGGCATCCGCCACCGGCTCGTTCATGTCGTCGCCTTCCACCAGCACGGTGAACAGCCCCGTAATGGACCCCTCGTCGATGCTGGTTCCCGCGCGTTCCAGAAAACCCGGAAGCATTGCGAATACCGAGGGTGTATAGCCACGGGTTGTCGGCGGTTCACCCGCCGCAAGACCCACTTCACGTTGGGCCATCGCCAGACGGGTTACCGAATCCATCATGAACATGACATCCTTGCCCTGATCGCGGAAAAACTCGGCGACTGTGATGGCCGCGAATGCTCCTTTGACCCGCAACAGCGCCGGATTATCCGAAGTCACCACAATAACAACACTGCGTTTCAGGCCGTCTTCGCCGAGATCCTTCTCGAGGAACTCGCGGACCTCGCGGCCTCGTTCGCCGATCAGGGCGATCACATTTACCTCGGCCTCGGTGTTTCGGGCGATCATGCCCATCAGTGTGCTCTTGCCGACACCGCTGCCGGAGAACACACCGATTCTCTGACCGCGCCCCCAGGTCAGAAATCCGTCCAGCGCCTTGATCCCGGTCGCCAGAGGGGTTGTGATTCGTCTGCGGGCGATGGCGCTGGGGGGCCGGGCGATGATGGACCGCCATTCATCCGTGATCATCGTTCCTTTTCCGTCGATGGGATACCCGACTCCGTCGATCACACGGCCCAACATCTCCGGTCCGCAGCGGATGCGCATTGGTGCGCCGGTCGAGATCACTTCCGCACCGGGATAAACGCCGAGCGCGGGTCCCAGCGGCATCAGAATGACACGCCCGGCACGAAATCCGACAATCTCCGCAGGAATGGGCGGGTGGTTCCCGCCCGGATAAATGAAAACCAGATCCCCGATGGAGCCGCCCGGCCCTCTCGAAAGGGTCAACAGGCCGACCACCTCTTCGATCCGACCGCGAAGTCGGATCGTGTGCAGATCGTCCACGCTGCTTTCAAGGTTTTGCCATGCCACCGGGTGTGCCTCAAACATCATTCCTCCGGCTCCGGGAGATCTTCCGATATCTGTTCTTCTATTTCCCTGGATTCCTCCGGCACCAGCGTTTCCCGGATATACCCGAGCTGCCGGTGAATCCTTCCATCCACTCCGCCGCTGGGGGTTTCAATAATGACTCCGCCACGAGGAACACGGAGATCGTCGCGAAGTTCGATTTTCTCCAGATCGTCGAATGCGACTCGATATTCCGGGCAATACTGTTCGATGATTTCCCGATCCTCCGGATGAATCAGAATCGTGAGGGTCTGCCGGTCGCTGGCCAGCCGGATACATTCCCGCGCGACTCGTGCCACGGTTTCATGGTCCTCGTCAATGACTTGCTGCACGACTTTGGACGCGATCTGGGCGACCAGACGGCGGATCTCGCGCTCTTGTCGGACGATCATATCCTCCAGAGTCTGGCGGCTTTCCTGGAGCATATTCGCCAGGTCTGCCATAAGACCGGCGACCTCGGTCCGAACCTGCTTGCGGCCTGCCGCGTCGCCTTTTTGCATCCCTTCCTCACGGGCCGCCTCACGAATCCCTTCTGCCTGTGATTGTGCCTCGGCGACGATTCCCTCCGCCTGCGCCTGGGCCTCCCCAAGAATCTCATCGACCTGTGCCTGCGCGCCGCCGATCATGTCCTGTGCATCCGCTTCCGCCTGCTCGCGGATCTGTTGCGCTTCGTCTTCCACATACCGAAGCACCATCTCCCGGTTGACGATGCTCATCGGGCGTGCTTCGCGTACATTTGGCGCCTTAATCACTCTCGACATCTCGCGTATCTTCCATCCTGCCTGATCGAATTATGCCCATCGACAATCTCGAAGGGCCTCCAGACCCGTATAGATCCGTCCGCCGGACTGCTCGATCCAATACTGGACCTGCAAGTTGACACGGCATCCATCGTTCTCCCCGGCGCGACGGAAATCGCCCCGATACCCATTGATTATTTTACCACCGATTCCGAACGCGCAACCGATTTCACTCGCCGTTCCCGAATCGACATCGGAACCGTCCAGGACCGCCAGGATGCCGTCCGCTTCCTCCAGAAGTCGGTGATTCTGCCGGGCGATCGCCATGTTGATTCGATGCAACTCCGCCCGGCGGGTCTTCTCATCCGAGATGCGCCGGGCACTTTCCTGTTCCTCGGTAAACGGCTCCGCCAGGGACCATGGGTCCAGAACCGTATGCCCGGATTCCTCCAAAACCTCCACAAGTCTTGAGATAAACGGCCTGGAACTCTCCATGAATCCCAACGGCGATGCCAGAAATACCTTCACAAGATGTCCCTTTCGTTCATAGTTGCCCTGGCCGCCGCGTAGGGTGGGCTTGAGCCTCTCTGCGGGCTAGCCCACCAGGAATCATTTTTCTTTTCCCTCACCCTAACCCTCTCCAGGAGGGAGAGGGGAACGCACATTATCTGACAGGCAGAGACGCCTGTCCTACCGTTCTGTGATCTTTCTTCAATTCTTAATTTTTAATTCCTAATTCGTAATTATTCTTACACCATCATGTCCTCTTCACCGCCACGGGAAATGGTGATCTCACCGGATTCCTCCAGGCGGCGGATAATCGCTACAACTTTCTGCTGCGCCTCCTCCACCTGCTTCAC
>JAKPYU010000033.1 GCA_029568995.1 Candidatus Omnitrophota bacterium
AGCCCAACCGAGAACAGAGGCTCTGTGGACCGCATTCATTGTGAGCCATCGTCCGGAATCGACAATCCACTGAATGAACGGGGTCGCTGCGGAAAAGCAGGTCCCCCCCGCCGCGTCCATCCGCACCACAAGCCGAACAACAAACAAAAGCACAAGGAGGAGCACAACCCAGCAGGACAGAGCGGTCCACCAAGGCCACGGGGTTGCCGCAGACACGCGATTGAGGGAATTGCCGGAATTGGAGGATGCCGTGTCCATTCGGAACGCGCTTATCGCAATCGGTAAAATGTCTCCACCAGGAGAGGCGGTCCGGTCCTGTCGATGGTTGACCGCCGATCGCCGGAATGAAATGATCTTAGCACGTCTCGATGCGGGCGGAATTGACCTCGCACGCTTCTCAAGTCGAAAAATGGAGACCACACATCAGATGAAATTCACCAGCATTCTTGTTTGCTCTCTTGTTCTTTGCGGTTTGTTCGGCGCAGCCGAGGCCCAGGCCGCGCGGACCGTGTACCAGGTCGAAATGCGCGATGGGGTGAAGCTGGCAACGGATGTGTATCTGTCAGCGCGTGGAAGCGGACCCTGGCCGGTGATCCTGGGCCGGACACCGTACGGGAAATCGCTCAGCGCCGATATCGGGTCGTTTTCGAGCAGCGGGTATGCTGTGGTGATTCAGGATGTGCGGGGGCGGTTCGCCTCGGAGGGGATCGCCCGTCCCTGGGTTGATGACGGTTGGGGAGAGTTGCAGGACGGGTACGACACCATGCAGTGGATTCGTGCGCAGAGTTGGTGCAACGGGAAAATCGTCACCGTCGGGCCATCCGCCGGAAGCATTCTGCAGATGCTGCTCGCCGGAACAGCACCAGAGGGATTGGTGGGGCAACTTTGGGAGGTTGGCCCATTCTCCAACTATCACGAAACCTGCTACTCCGGAGGGGTATTTCGTAAATCGCTGGTGGAGGGCTGGCTGGCGGCGGGACAGTGGCCGTCGCAATGCCTTGTGGACATTCGCTCGCATCCGACTTATGACGATTTCTGGCGGCGGCAGAATCTCGGCGAGCGGCCTGAAGTAGTGAATTGGCCGATGGCCTTTGTCGGCGGCTGGTTCGATATCTTCCAGCAGGGCACACTCGATGCGTTCACGACGATTCAACAACGTGGCGGTCCGAATACACGTGGAAATGCGCATCTCATGATGGGCGCATGGACTCATGCGTTCAACAACACACAGGTCGGCGAACTGGTTTTCCCCGATAGCGCAAAGAAACCCTCCCAGTGGCCCTCGTACGAGGAATGGTTAGCTTGCTGGTTAAAAGATCAACCATTGCGCGTTAATCTTCCGCCGGTTCTCTACTACACCATGGGGGAATTGCCGGATAAGCTCGATACTCCCGGTAATGAATGGCGATCCGCCGACACATGGCCGCCTGCCTCCAACTTGACTCCGTTCTATTTGACTACGGAGGGAGGTTTGCAGCGAGGGCCGGGACAGCAGGGTTCGTTGTCTTACTTCTATGATCCGAAGAATCCCGTGCCAACTCTGGGTGGACAGAATCTTGTGCTGCCCATGGGATCGTTCGACCAGCGACCAATCGAGAGTCGCAGCGATGTTTTGCTTTTCACAACCGAGCCGCTCACAGAGCCGCTGGAGGTGACGGGGCGGATTACCGCTGTGCTGTATGTCTCCACAAGCGCCGTCGATACCGATTTCACCGCGAAGTTCACCGATGTCTACCCCGACGGGCGCAGCATGTTATTAAACGATGGCATCCGTAAACTCAGTTTCCGCGATTCGCTTTCCAATCCCGAACCGATCACTCCGGGGCAAATCTACCGTTTGGAGATCGACCTGTGGTCCACAAGTATTGTCTTCAACACCGGCCATCGAATCCGCGTGGCGATCTCCAGCAGCAATAGCCCGCGATTCGAACCGAATCCGAACACCGGCAATCCCGATTGGACGAGTTCGGATACAGTCATCGCGGAGCAGACAATCTATGTCGGAGGTGAACGGTCATCTCATGTTCTCCTGCCGGTGGTGGGAGAGACCAGCGGGATTTCGCAGTGGGAATGGTGGGGAGATTGATGGGTTCAGCAGTGTGGTGGGCTAGCCCGCAGACGGGCTTGAGCCCACCCTACACCCTCTCTCCCTGGGAGAGGGTCGGAGTGAGGGGGAATATGTGATTCATTGACACCCGGATATGCGCTGGATACAGTGTGCCTCATGTCTATTTCGGACTGGTTCTTTTTCGTGTTGACCGTGCTGATCGGCCTGGCATCGGGAAGTTTTGCGAACGTGTGCATTTTGCGCATTCCGGCGGATCTCTCGATTGTCTTTCCGGCTTCCCATTGTTTCTCCTGCGGCAAGGCCCTTTTATATCGGGATAATATCCCCCTGCTTTCTTATGTGCTGCTGCGCGCGAAATGCCGCTGGTGCGCCGCGCCGATCTCACCCCGGTATCCCCTCATCGAATTTCTGACCTGCGCCTCATTCACCGGAATCTATCTGAAATTCGGCGCATCCCTGCCGATTCTTGTGTACTGCCTTCTCGCGCTGGATCTCATCATCGCATCGGGGATTGATTGGGACCATCTCTGGATTCCCCGTTTCCTGAGCACTCCCGGAACGGTGCTCGGTTTCGTGTGGGCAACGCTGGTCTGGTTCTTTGAATGGCCGGGAGAGTGGATTGTCAGCACCCCCTGGGATGCCCTGCTCGGAGCCTTTGTCGGCGGCGGCGTTATTTACCTGGTTCGACTTGGCGCAAACTGGTACTACAACAGGTATCGCAATTACAGTATCTATAAGGAAAACGAAGAGGACCGTATCGAGACAATGGGGCTGGGTGATGTCGATCTGATGCTGCTCATCGGCATGTTCATCGGGTGGGATCTTGCGCTGTTGACTATCTTCCTGGGGTCATTGTTCGGTTCGTTATTTGGTTTAGTTACACGTTTCTGCGGATACAAGCTTATCAAGATCCCATTCGGGCCATACCTAGCTCTCGGCGCGTATCTCTGCCTGCTGTGGGGATATGATTTGATTCACTGGTATTTTTCGGGGCTGTTTTTCTGATTGTTCCGAGACAACCATAATCCTCTGCTGTATACTTCAACTCCATCGCGGGGCTGCCGATACTGAATTGGAATGTTGTGCGAGACGACTCGATCACGGAGAGGATTCTTCTATGAAAACACTGGGAATTATACCGGCCCGTGGCGGTTCGAAGGGTCTGCCGAGAAAGAACGTGCGTGATCTCGGCGGCAAACCGTTGATTGTCCACACCATCGAGGCCGCGAAGGAAAGCCGCATCGACCGGGTGATCCTGACAACCGATGACGACGAGATCGCCGAGATCGGGCGAAAGTGGGGCGCGGAGGTTCCGTTCAAACGTCCTCCCGAATTTGCCACCGACACGGTTGCTTCGCTGCTGGTTCTGCTTCATGCACTTCACTTCATGGAAGAACACGAGGGATTCTTCCCCGAGGCGGTCGTGTATCTCCAACCGACCTCCCCGTTCCGCACCGCCAAACATATCAACGAGGCCCTGGAGTTATTCCAGTCCAGCGGGGCTACCTCGGTGATGGGGATGACGGAAGTGTACGAACACCCGTATTACATGTTCGAATTGAAGGAAGACAAGAAGATCCGTCCGTTCATGTATATCCAGGATCGTCCTCTGCGTCGACAGGAGGTTCCATACTATTACCGGATCAACGGCGCGCTGTATATCTCGAAGCGGGAGTATTACCGGAACATCTCGCCGGTCGCGCCGGTCTGCGATTTCGACAACTGCGTGGCTTATATCATGGACAGCGCCAGTTCGGTGGATATCAACGATTATCTGGATTTCAAGAAGGCGGAAATGCTCTTGCAGGAGAAACACGGGAAAGACAAGTAATCCTCGATCAGAATGCGGTCTCTCGCTGAAACCGGACTTTCAACAACACCCTGACCGCCGTGATAAAATCGCGCCAGCCGATTTTTTTTCCTTCTTCGATTGTTCGAGCGGTGAACGTCACGGGAATCTCGATGATACGGTAGCCCCGCTTGAGCACCTTGGCAGTAACTTCCGGGCAGAACTCAAACCGTTGACATTCCAACTGGATTGACTGGATCAACTCTCGTCGAAACGCCTTGTATGCGGTGGCCTCATCGGTGATTCGCTGCCCGTACAGAAGGGTCACCAGCCAGGCCAGAATCCAATTCGCCACGCGGTTCGGCAAACGCATCCCTCTCACTTGCCCCAGAAACCGGGAACCGTAGGCGATATCGGTATCGCCCTGCACAATGGGCGTGATCACCAGGGGAATCTCAGCAGGATCGTATTCCAGATCGGCGTCCTGGATGATGGCAATCTCGCCGGTGAAATGCTGCAGACCGGTTCGGATAGCCGCCCCCTTGCCCTGATTGCGGTCATGACGTAGAACGATGGTATCCGGTTTCCCTTTTTCCTGTTCCAGAATCGCTTGCGTTCCATCCTGGGAACAATCATCCACCAGAACCAGTTCCTTATTGGGCCATGGCATGGCGCGGACACGCCGAAGGACCTCCGGCAACAGATCGGCTTCGTTGTAAATCGGGATGATCAGGGAGAGTCTCGGTTGACCCATCGTTTCAGACCCACTTTTCCATTGCACCTGACGAATCGACAAACAGGATCTGCGTCATCGATAGGTCTCGTCGTTCCTGTAAACCTTGTTCTTGCCGAAACCGAAAAGGCGTTGCCGATCCTTTTCCGAGAGGGAGGAGGCCAGCGCAGACGCCTCATTGATTTGACAAATCAGGTCCGCAATCTCCGCAGATACGGAGGGCAGACGGTCGGTCTCGCCGGATTCCTCCAGGTGAAAGCGGCGGATTTTCGCGATGGCAAGCCGGTCGATTAAATCTCCGATGGAGCCGGTCAGCGGTGTTGAGCCTGTCTCCGGCAATTCCGGGGCCGCACCGGAAAGCCGGTCTGCGACCAGCCGATTGATTTCATCAATGGCCTGGTTGCGTTTCCGATTCCAGACGGTGATCTCATCGGCCGCTGCAAGACGTTCGGAATCCGTCAGGCTGCGGTCTCTCCGACGGTCTTCCTGATGCCAGAGAACGAGGTTCGCTTGAATCAGTCTGTCGATGGCTTCACCCAGCATGGCGTTCCCGCTCGTTGCAATGTGATGGACTTTGGTTTATCTTCCTTTCATTGGACCAAAATCGCAAGCTCGATACGAAGAGAAGGAGACTGGATTCATGGCCAAAGAAGCGGTTCGGGCACGTGCCCCGGTGCGGATCGACTTCGCAGGGGGATGGACGGATGTGGCAGAATTCTGCATGGATGAACCGGGATTCGTGGTGAATGCGGCGATCACGGTTTATTCGTATGTGACCGTGCTGCCGGGAATCGCGGACCTGGGGGTCAGTCTCTGCTCACGCGGGGAGCTGCCGGAAGAAGGAGTTCGGATTTATTCCAGCGATTTCGACCGCTACGTGGAGGCAAAAAGCATCCGCGAGCTGGAATACGACGGGAATATCGACTTGGTGAAGGCGGCGCTGAAAGATGCTGCCGTGAGCGGGGGACTCTCGATCATCACACAATCGCAAGCGCCGCCGGGTAGCGGCCTGGGAACATCCGCCGCCATGGGGGTCTGTTTGCTGGCGGCAATGTTCCGGTACACGGGCAACCACATGCTGAAATACCAGCTTGCCGAAGAAGCCAGCCGGATTGAGCGGGAGGAGTTGGGGATTCGAGGCGGCAAGCAGGACCAGTACTCCAGCGCGCTGGGGTCCATACAGTTCCTGGAATTCCGGGGCGAGGCGGTGCGCTCCTCGGCTCTCGACCTTCCTGCCAGCATCTTTCTGGAGCTCGAACGGAGCCTGGTACTCTGTTATACCGGTAAATCGCGCCTGTCCGGGGATGTCCATGCCTCTGTGCTGCAGCGATTTGTCGATGGAAATCCCGACACGGTGGCGGCGATCCGGGGCCTGAAAAGGACGGCGTATGAGATGAAGGATGCTCTCTTGCAGGGCGATATTGTCCGCTTCGGCGGCCTGTTGTCGGAGAACTGGGCGCTCCAGAAGGCCTTGCATCCAAGCATCACAACGGAGGAAATCGAACACCTGTTCACGGTGGCGCAAGCGGAAGGTGCGACCGGCGGGAAAGCCTGTGGAGCCGGCGGCGGCGGCTGCCTTCTGTTTGCCTGCCGCCCGGAGACCGAACACCGGGTCCGCCGCGCGTTGGAGGAAAACGGGGCACGGATTCTTGAATTCGGATTCGACCGTCTCGGCGTGGAGACCTGGACCACACCGATTGGATATTAAGAGACTCTGCTGCAAAGAATCGGATCGAAGGGGTGCAACTATGATGGAGCAAGGGGAAACTGGAGATCGGGATCGATCTGTCAATTTCCCGGTTGAGTGGTGGTTTTATCTCCTTTTTGGCGCGGTGGGAGCCGTTCTTGTGTGGCTCTATACGTCCAAGTACGGTATCGGATTATATCCCGATTCGATCTGTTATATTTCTGCGGCCAGGAACCTGGCCGAAGGAAAAGGTCTTCTTTGCCATACCGGCGCTCCGCTTGTGCTGTGGCCCCCGCTCTATCCGAGCGTGCTGGCTCTTCTGAGCCTTGCATCAATCTCCCTCCTGCCGGGAGCCAGAGTTCTGCACGCGCTCCTTCTTGCGGTCATTCTGTTTTGCAGCGGGGAGATCATTCGCCGCCACTGTCGGTCCCGATGGCTTCTTCTGCTCGCGCTTTTTGTTGCAAGTGGAGCGATTCCGCTGCTTTCCGCCTCGATCTGGCTGCTGAGCGAGTCTTTGTTTATTGTCTTGGTTTTGCTCACGATTCTTCTGATTCCCTCCTGTTTCCGTCGCCGGAGTATGTGGCTCCTGCTTGGAGTATCGCTGTTGACCGCCCTAGCCTGCCTGCAGCGCTACATAGGCGTTACGCTGGCGTTGACGATTGCGACGATTATCCTTGCGTACTGGCCGAGTTCATCTCTCCGAAAAAGAATTGCACTGTCCGCCGGTTTTTTTATCGTCTCCTGTTTCCCATTAGGTCTTTATCTGGCCCGGAATTATATACTCACATCCACTTTGACGGGATTTCGCGTCCCCTCGCAGTACACCTGCTATCAGAACCTCAATGACACGTTGAATGTCATAAGCATCTGGTTCGTTCCTGCTGAGATTCCTTCCTGGATCAGGAAGATACTTCTGATGCTGTTCGGGGGAGCCGCCGGATTCCACATTTTGTACTCGATATGGAAAGACAGAAAATCAACTATTCGCGATGCGCAAGTTCCCGTTATTGTCCTATTTACCTGCGTTTATGTTCTTACAGTAGTCGTTCTTGCCGGGACGGTTTCTTTTGACCGTCTATCCGACCGCATTTTGTCGCCGATTTATGTATTTGTGGTGTTTCTGTTCATTAAATCGGCAGACGACCTGCTTGCTTATGGTTCTCAGAGCCGACATCGTAAGGCCGCTATGTCGGTCCTCTTTGTGTCATTATCGTTGTATTGGACAGGGTACACGGTCTATCGGGTCCATGACAAGGCGATTTATCATTGCACGTACGGTGCCGGGGGATACAGCCACAAGACATGGAGGGAATCGGATCTGCTCCGGGTGATTCAGCAAGAATCGATCCAAGGGAGATTTTTCAGCAACGCGGCGGATGTTCTATACATTTTCGCTGACATGTCGGCGACTGCGAGTCCGTTCCGCGCGGAGACGATTGAAGAATTCAGAGAGAAAATGTCCAAGAAGGAGCCGAATTATCTTGTGTGGTTCGATGTCGGCCGCAAGGACTACATCTATAACCTGGATGAGATTCGGGATATCTTTGTGTTGGAGACAATCCGGCAATGTCAAGATGGTGCGATCTACCGGATAATGGACTGAATCGCGCGCCCCGGAGGAATGTATCATGCACCGACGCCACTTTCTTCGTTCCGCCGTTGCCGGATTGGGCGTCGCCGGATTGGGGCTATCGCGTATATCGAAAGTGTCGGCGCAGGCATTCCGCGCTGCTCCCAATCCATATCCGGCGAAACAGCAGATTTATCATTGCGACTTGCTGATTGTCGGCGGGAGCTCGGCGGGAACCGCTGCCGCGCTGACCGCCGGACGGCTGGGAATCGACACTATTCTGGTCATGCGCGCCCCCCGCGACCTGGGCGGACTGGAAGCCAACGGCCTCAATCCCGACAGTGACATTCTCATCCGCTATGTCGGCGGTTTCTCCATGGAAATGGACGTACTGGGTCGGGTCGCCACGGGGCTGCAAATTGAAGAGACCAAATACGTCGCCCCGCCGCACACTGTATTTCGATATATCAAAGACGAATTCGACAAACTGCCCAATGTCACAATCATCGCGGACTATTCTGTTGATGCCGTCCGAAGACAGGAGCAGCAAATCACCGCGGTTGTTCTCCGTCGTCGCAAAGAAATCGACCGGACGATCACCATTCACCCGAAGATCACAATCGACGCCGAGATCGAGGGCGACACCGCCTATCTGGCGGGAGTCTCCATGACACTGAAGCGGGAGGGCAGAGCCGCCTCCGACGATCCCACCCGCAACCTGGAATACTCAGCGGGAGAAATCTACGTATCGGCATCACGCGGAAGTCATGCAGGCGGCGATCCATTGCCGCAGTCGACGTTCCAGGCGGATGAGGTCGCCCGCACCATGGCCTGGAGCGCCATCCTGACCATCGAGAAACTCGGGGAGCGATCTCCCGACAATCCCTGGCTGCTGACCCTTCCACCCGCCGGATACGATCCCGGAACCTACCAGTGGATGCGCGGAGTCGGCGGCGTTCCGCTGGCCGACAATCATTACCGGTTCAGCTCCGATCAATGGTATTCGTACATTGAAGGCTGGAGAATGCCCAACGGTAAACACGTGCTCGAATCCATGAACATCGCCGACCGTGAAGAAAACGAACGGAAGCATATCGCTCGAACCCTGGGCGCACTGTATTACGGTCAGCATGTCCTTGGCAGGACAGAATGGGGGCTGTCCACCAAGACGCTCCATGAAGGGTTTCCGGCGAAGTATACGCTTGCCGATTTCGGGACCTCCACGCGGATGGGCGATATGCCATTGCCCTCCCTGCTGTACATGCGCGAGGGAAGACGCATGGTCAACGACCACGTGTTCGGCGGAAAATTCGTGGAAAACCAGGGAACGGATGCCTATTGCCAGAAAACATACTGGCATCCCCGCAGCTTTTATTTCAATGCCATGAATATCGACATTCACGGGGTAACAAACCGATTCGTGGAGGGATCGGGACCGGAAGGAATGCAGATCCCCCGGTTCCTGAAAGAGGGATTCGGAGTATGCTGCATTCCATTCGATGTCTGCATCCCTCGCCCGAGCGAGGCAACGGGACTGCTGGTGGCCTCGGCGGGCGCGTACACCCATCAGGCCTATTCCGCATTTCCACGCATGGAGCCGGGACGGTTTCAAATCGGCGCGGGGTGCGCCATGGCGGCACACATCGCATTGAGAGACGGAATATCACCTCACGAAACGGATGTTGAAAAAGTCCAGATGCTTGGCCTGATTGATTCAGGGCACTCGATTGTATTTTTCGATGACGCTATGCCGGGGACCGAGAACCATGTCATCGACCAGATGCTCGGCGCCCGGGGAGTGCCTCTGCAAAATGCTCAGGGAATATGGATATCCGAGACCGCTTTCACCAATGCTCAACTGCTGGAATGCCTGGAGAATTTTTGCCTGAAGTACACTGAAAATCCCGTCAAAAGGGGGCGATTCGATCCGCTTACAAGGATTCTCCGAAAGAATCCCGACAAACGCGCAGATTGGGGAACCGCGCTGCCGATTCTTGCGACACTGACCGGGTTCGACGAATTGGGCGATTTCAACGCCATAGTGAAACGGAGTT
>JAKPYU010000041.1 GCA_029568995.1 Candidatus Omnitrophota bacterium
CCGGAGAAGACCGTCTCCGAGGTCCCAATTCTGGAGGAACACGTTGCGAGGATCGAAGAGCCGCCGGTATCCAAGCAGACACCGACGGTGAGCCGTATCCTGGAAGGTTCCGTACTGGATGAGACGGGAGAGGGATATGCGGGCGCGGAAGTGCGAATCGACACGGGCACCGGGACGGAAGAATTGCAGAGCACGGTTCAAACCGACCGATTCGGGCGATTTCGTTGTGAGATCCCGAGGACTCAAGTGATCTGCACTGCCAGCGCAAGCGGCGCTCTTGCCACAGCGTCGCAGGAGATATCTCCCGATGAAAGCAGGATTGCTCATATCATCCTGACTCTTCCGAGAAGCCACTCTTTGTCCGGGATGGTGATCGATTCGGCGTCGCAGCCAATCACAGGGGCGGGAATTGTCCTATCAGCGACCAAGAACTATACGGGGATTACCGTGGTTTCTTCCAAAATCCGCTCCGCACACCTCGTGTACTCAACATCGTCCGATTCTTCTGGGAAATTCCAATTCCCATCGATATGGCCAGGGGATTATCAATTGACCGCAGAAGCGGACGGATATCTGCGACATGTCGATTCCGGTCTGCCGGCGGACACCACGAACCATATCGTAAGGCTTCAGACACAGACAATTCTCTCCGTGCGCGTGATAGACCAGGACGGACAGCCCGTGTTCCTGGCTGCAGTCGCACTACAACGCATTGATGGCAAAGGGATTTGCGTGAAGAATGTCGAAACTCCGCAATCGGGTGTCTGTACTATTTCTGAGTTAACCGCCGGTGAATACGCTGTGGAGGCCAGTCATCCCGACTACCTGCAGAACGATCAATCTAGGGCGACAATCACGTTGGAAAATGACCGGCATGAATGCCTGCTGGTCCTGGAGCATCGAGGTTTCAATGTGTCCGGGAAAGTTCTGGTGAAATCCTCACGCGAGCCAGTACCCGATTTTGCACTTTTCTTGATGCCGGGTGACTGGAAAACAGTTGGAGTATATGGAACTACAAAATCCGACCAGAGTGGACAGTTTGTATTCACGAATGTGCATCGCGGCCGGTACCTGATCGGCGGCTCCGCCGGTTGGCTGTCCGAGGGATTTCCCAACAAGAATCTACCGTATGTGACAAAAAACTCACCCGGATTGAAGCCGTTTTCAGTTGTTGATTCCGATGTCGAAGGGCTTGAGGTCCTTGTCTTTCCAAAGGCTCACATTTCCGGACATGTCTATGACGTGACTGGGAATCCGGTGTCCGGCGCATGGGTATGGTCCGTCGACTTCGGTAATAACCGCCAACTGTCGGCAAACGACGGGTCTTACAGCATTTTTTCAAAGGATTCCTTGATAAAGGATGAGCAAGAATATCCGGATTGGGTGACCGCGATTCACCCGGATTATGGTTCCGGAAGAAGTCGGGAATACATGGTCAAGGACGGGAGAGAAATCACGGATATCGACGTTATTCTCGATGAATCGGTGGAAGTGACCGGGCGGGTCACGAATCGTGAGGGTGTTCCTATAACCACGGCGACAATACGTTTTCGACCGGCCATAACAAAACTGCTGAATTGGCCGGAGATTCCTGTCGATGAAAACGGGCGATATCGAATTGCGACATTTTCTCTCGACCAATCTGAGCTCAAGGCCAGCGCCCCGGGCTACGTTTCGGAGAGTCGAACGCCTCGCTACCCGAAAGGCACGAAAAGCGCCGTTGAAGATTTTGTGTTGCTCCGGAAGGCCGAGATGAAGGCGGTTCAAATCAGCGGTGTGGTTTTGGATCGTAACGAAATGCCCATGAGCCGCGTGCTCCTTCAGTGCAAACCCATGCAGATCGACATGGAAAGGCCGGGGGACTCCAAATCCATGTACTCAAAGGAGAACGGTCAGTTTGTGCTGGAACAACTGCAACAGGATCGGTGCTATTGCATTCAAGCGCAGATGACCACTCCACCATACCTGGAGAAGGAGTTGTTTGGCGTGCCGGTCGGAACAAACGACCTGGTCATTCACCTGGTCTTCGAGCCTGTGGAATTATCTTTACAGCTGGACGAAACAACTGCCGCTACGGCATTCCCGGAGAACGCCTTTTTCCGGATCAGCCTGATGATGCAAGGCGATTTGAACCGTGTGGGAGTTGACAAATGGGTCCCGAGAAAGCCGAATGGGATTCTGGATACTCTCGTAGTTAAAGAACCGGGGACCTACCAGCTATACGTCTCCGGGTCCGGGTATTTCGCCTATCAGAGTCTAAAGATCGATCAAAACACACCGAAGCAGCTGCCTATTGTCTTGTCTCTGTCGCCGGAGGACCCGGACAAGGTTTTCTCGATTGTAGGGCGGTGTGTGTATGCGGATGGCTCCACGGTCAATGAACCTTATCGGGTTGTATGCCGGTTGCTCCAGCCCCAAATCGTGCCGTTCATGAATGAAGGTCACCCGGTCGAATTTTCCTCTGACGAGAAACTGTTTGCAATCAAGCTGAGTATTGATGGAACCTATGAGCTCATCTATATCACTCAGGACGGCGTTGTTTTCCATCGAACGATAGTCGAATTGTCTCATACAATGGCAGGTCTGTGGCCCGGGGAACAGGCGAGGGCGCTCAGGCTGCCGGATGTGTTGTATCCGGGCATGACTTTGCGGCCTTGAATGAAACGCAACGACGGTGGATAGCGGCCTCGTGGCCGATTTGAGAGATGGGAGAGTCAACCATGTTTCCATTTTCGTCCAGCAGATCGAGATCTTTTCCATGGCGCGTCTGTGTGATTGTGCTGCTATTGGCCATCGCGGTCATTGTCGGATTGATCCTCTGGACACCGAAGGTGCAGCTTCCTGAGAAGATCGTCTCTGAGGTCCCCATTCCGGAGGAACACGTCGCAAGGATCGAAGAGCCGCCGGCGTCGAAGCAGACTCCGACTGTGAACCGTATCCTGGAAGGTTCCGTACTGGATGAGACGGGAGAGGGATACGAGGGCGCGGAAGTGCGGATCGAGAGGGGCACCGGGACGGAAGAATTGCAGAGCACGGTTCAAACCGACCGATTTGGACGATTTCGTTGTGAGATCCCGGTCACGTGGCTTGTCTGCACTGCCAGCGCAAGCGGCGCTCTTGCCACAGCGTCGCAGGAGATCGCTCCCGATGGAAGCAGGATTCCTCATATCATCCTGACTCTTCCGAGAAGTCGTTCTTTGTCCGGGATGGTGATCGATTCGGCGTCGCAGCCAATCACAGGGGCGGGAATTGTCCTGTCTGCGACGAAAACCTATCCGGGGATTACAGTGGTTTCTTCCGAAATCCGCTCTGCGCACTTGGTATACTCAGCATCTTCCGATTCTTCCGGAAAATTCCAGTTCCCGTCAATCTGGCCGGGGGATTATCAATTGACCGCAGAGGCGGAAGGATATCTGCGACACGTCGATTCCGGTCTACCGGCGGATACCACGAACCATATTATACGGCTTCAGACGCAGACAGTTCTCTCCGTGCGTGTAATTGACCAGGATGGACAACCGGTGTTCCTGTCCGCAGTCGCATTGCAGCGCATTGATGGCAAAGGGATTTGCGTGAAGAACGCGGAAACACCGCAGTCGGGCGTCTGGATCTTTTCCGAGTTGACAGCCGGTGAATACGCTGTGGAGGCCAGTCATCCCGATTACCTGCAGAATGACCAATCCCGGGTTACAATCACGTTGGAGGATGACCGGCATGAATGCACGCTGGTCCTGGAGCATCGAGGTTTCAATGTATCCGGGAAAGTTCTGGTGAAATCCTCACGCGAGCCGGTGCCCGATTTTACACTTTTCTTGAGGCCCGGTAACTGGAAAGATGTTGATGTCCTTGATACTACTAAATCCGACCAGAGCGGGCAATTCGTATTCACGAATGTAGATCGTGGTCGATATCTGATTGGCGGCGAAGCCGGTTGGCGTGAGGATGGCTTCCCCAATAAGAATCTACCTTACGCAACACGATCCGGGCCCGGACTGAAGCCATTTTCAGTTGTCGACTCCGATGTCGAAGGGCTTGAGGTTCTTGTCTACCCAAAGGTCCACATTTCCGGACATGTCTATGACGTGACCGGGAATCCCGTGTCCGGCGCGTGGGTATGGTCGAGCTACTTTGGACAGAGCGAAGAATTATCCGCAGAGGATGGATACTGGATCGTTATTTCAGGCGAAGTACCGTCGGATGACCGTGAATCGACTGATTGGGTGACCGCTATCCATCCGAGTTATGGCTCTGGAAAGAGTCGAGAATATAAATTTCTTCCTGGCAATCAGATAACGGGGATTGATGTAGTTCTCGATCAGTCGGTGGAGATCACCGGTCGAGTCACGAATCGTGAGGGCGAACCCGTGTCGACGGCGAGTGTAGAATATAAGCCAGTTCTGACGAAGATGCTTGACATTTCCAAGACACCCGTTGATGAAGATGGGCGCTATCGAGTCTCGCATGTCTCTCTTTCTTTGGGCCTGTCGGCACTCAAAGCCACTGCTCCAGGGTACGATGTTCCCGA
>JAKPYU010000047.1 GCA_029568995.1 Candidatus Omnitrophota bacterium
GACTCCGTACGTTGCGGCGGCATCGATGTCCGACAGAACCTTGTCGTGGTCGTTGTCGAGCAGAATCCAGCCGTAGACTGGCTCGAAGTTGGAACGGTCAAACCCGAAGTACTCGTTTTCGAAGGGGATATTCTCCCAGTAGACCTCTCCGGAATCACCGGAATCGGAAACCTGGGTTAGGTCGGAGGCGCTGTCCGCTGCGAGCGTATCGGACTCAGAATCGGAAACCTGGGTTAGGTCGGAGGCGCTGTCCGGAGTGTATGCGTCGAGCCCGGAATCGGAAACCTGGGTTAGGTCGGAGGTGGCGTCGGGACCGGGGGAGGGCGACGAGCAGGAAATGCCGGAAGACAGGGCCAAAAGAAGCAGTGAAAACGGCAAAAGGGCGCAAACCTGGTTCATCGTGGATTCACCGTAAAGGCGGATAGATGCTAGCGTGTAACGCTCCGAGTGTCACCTTTGGGTTTATCGCAGTGGCGGTCCGTGGCATAATTCCCCCGCCTTTCAAGTGATGCCAGCTATTATGGGTTCGAAAGACAAGCCAAAAGGCATGGATCGTATCCGGAACATCGGGGTTATTGCCCACATTGACGCGGGCAAGACCACTGTAAGCGAACGACTTCTCTACGTGACCGGAAAGATACACAAAATTGGCGAGGTTCATGATGGCGCCGCCGTCATGGACTTCATGGTTCAGGAGCAGGAACGCGGGATCACCATCTCGAGCGCAGTCACCACTTTTGAATGGAAGGGGCACGACATCCATGTGATCGATACCCCCGGGCACGTCGACTTCACCATCGAAGTCGAGCGCTCACTTCGCGTCCTCGATGGCGCGGTGGTTGTATTTGACGGCGTAAGTGGCGTCGAACCTCAGTCCGAGACCGTCTGGCACCAGGCCGATCGATACAATGTGCCTCGCGTTGCCTTCATCAACAAGCTGGATCGTGTAGGGGCGGATTTTGAGAAGGCCATTGAGTCGATGCGCGCACGCTTTCCACAGCGGATTGTGCCGATTCAGATACCGATCGGTGCGGAAGGCGATTTCAGGGGTGTCGTGGATCTCCTCGAAATGAAGGCGATGGTGTGGGACGGCGATGACCCGGGCGAGACCACGCTGCTCGACTCGGTGCCATCCGACATCGCCGACGAAGCGGCCGTTATGCGGGAGGAACTGCTCTCAGCCGTTGCCGATTTTGACGAGTCCATTGGCGACAGGTACCTGATGGGCGAGGAAGTCCCG
>JAKPYU010000092.1 GCA_029568995.1 Candidatus Omnitrophota bacterium
CACTCCGCAATCCCCAAGCCGCAATCCCCAATCCGCAATCCCCAATCCGCAATCCCCAATCCGCAATCCCCAATCCGCAATCCCCAATCCGCCTTGCATAAATCCCCGATCGGTGCGACCCTTCCGCCATGATGATGAAAAAAACCGCTCTGTTCTCCGTCTTTTTTCTTCTCTCCGCCTCCATGGGATGGGGTTTTGAGGATTTCCTTGTCGTATCCGACCGATCTCCCGATCCGCAGCCTGGACTGGTTTTCCTGGAGCCGAACCGGGGCACGGTGATCGTGATCCCCGAACAATGCGGCGCTCCCGTGAAATACGCGGCAGAACTGATTCAACAGGCCATCGAGCAAAGCACCGGATACCAGGCGAAAATCCTGAATGATGAGGAAGCTTTGTCGCATGGGTTCCTGGAGCATTCCATCGAGCTCGTTCGCGTCGGACGGTTCGCTCCCGCGCGGGATGTGCGCGACACCTTCACCATCCAGGCATCCCGCGACTGGGGCCGGAACATCCTTCGCATCTCATCGCCGACAGAGCGGGGCCTGCTGCGCGGAGCGGCGGAGATGCTCCGATACACGATGAATGCCGAGTGGTTTCCCCCTCGAACCCATCATTGCTTTTTCTGGAAATACAACCATGTTCCGCAAGATCCCCGCATGAAAATCATGACGTACCTGGAACGGCGGGAACGTCTAGTCTGGCCGGATGCAATCAACCCGCTGACCCATTCGGATCTTTTTGCGGACCAGGGATTTTTAATTGATCGCTATCAAATTAGCCGTTCAGTAGTCGATTGGTGTGTTCTGCAGGGGATCAATCTGCTCGCTGTGTACTTGGAATGCAGTCCGGACAGGGACGCGCTGTTTGTTCCGTTAGAGGGCAAGGAAATCGCACGGTTGCGGGAGATCATCGACTATGCGCATCAACTGGGCATTCGTGTAGTCGGTTTCGATTTTCCGTTTGTCTGCGCTCCGAGCGATCTGGATAAGCATCCCGAAATCACTGGCCAGTCCCTGGATGAGAAAGGCAAACGGGTCGGAAAAGAACTCTACCGCCCCGACCTGGAAATTACTCGTACGTGCAGCACACAGTACTTCAACCGGCTCACGGAGCAACTGGATACGGATGGCTTGTTTTTCCATCCGTCATCCGAAGTGGTCCGCAAAATCCCTGTACCGGAGGGAAAACCCGCCTATTACTGGGATGTGACTTATATGCAGGACTATTTCAGTCAGTTCCTGAAACAAAGGCCGGATGGGATTGCGGCGGTTGTCGCCGGGTGGGAGTTCATGGAGAATCCCATGGAATTGAAACCCTGCTTTTCTGAAAATGTCGTTCTCTGCATTGTCCCCGGTAAAGAGGAGACGGAGGCGCATTTCCTGGAATACCAGGCTCTTTTCCCATGCTGGCACTGGCTGTATCCATTCTATAGTTCTCAGGGTATCCATCCGGCCCTGTCGAACCGGGCGGAATATCCGGGGCTGTGCAGACGGATCAATGATGCGTTAGTCGTTGGCGCAAGGGGCGTTCTGCCGGAATCCTACATTATCCGAGGGCATGAGGCTCCCTTGCTTTACCTGATGTCTTTATACCGCAATCCCGATCTGGACTTCGATACCTTTACCCGTGATTTCTGTACACAATTCTTTAATGGAGTCACACGGGCGGCCCTGGGCTGGGAGGCTTACTGGAACACACAATACGAGGCCGCTTTTCAGTACTTTAGAGAATCATACGCGAAAGCCTCCGAGCCGATTATTCGCGATCACCTGCGCGATATGGCTTTCTCCGCCCTTTATCTCGATCTGGATGCCAAGATTGTCTCACTCCCCGGCGACACAATAGAGAATAAATTAAAATTCCTGAACGCGCAGAAAACCGCTATTACAGATGCATTCCAGTCCATCCCGGACCCGCTTTCCTCCGAGGAAGATGAAGACCTATGGCTTCCGATTATGCACGTGCTGGAACAAAAAATCGACAAGAAAATCGCAGACACGAATTCCGGCAAATAACGCGACGTAGGGTGGGCTTAAGCCCGTCTGCGGGCTAGCCCACCACATTGCCTGGAAGAGCGGTTTTCGGTGGAAAGCGCTTGCCGGGCGTATTTGTATGCGTTGCGGTGGCCGATGGGATTCCTCTGCCCGGTCTGCGGTGCCAGTGAGGCTTGGGCAATGGATCGAGGGTTGTGGCTTTGCCGTGGCTGC
>JAKPYU010000110.1 GCA_029568995.1 Candidatus Omnitrophota bacterium
AAAGGGGTTCGTGTGGTCTATGTGTGGGGGCGGGAGTTTCAACCCCCTCTGTATCTCCCCCAATCTTTGGGGGAGAGTGTTCTGCGCTTTGTTGCGGATCTTAAGACTGTCTTCCCGTCTCGGTCTTGCCTGATTCCCTCACCCTGGCCCTCTCCCGGAGGGAGAGAGGACGTTCTATCGATATGTTCTGCTTAATCCGGTCTGTCCGTGTCGTTTCTCCCTCTCCTTTCGGGAGAGGGTCGGGGTGAGGGAGCGGCAGATTCAACCCCCTCTGTGTCTCCCCCAATCTTTGGGGGAGAGGGCGCCTGGGTTATCTCCCCCAATCATGGGGGAGAGGATTTGCAGGAATGGAGATGCCGTGGGGGGGGCGACGCATGCGTCGCCCCTACGGTATCCCCAAGATATCTACCTCAACATCCATTTTTCGTAAGCCTCTTTGGCATTGGAGTCGATTTCCAGGTCGAATCGGAATTCACCCTGGCGATCTACTATCTGGAAGTAGAATCCCCAGACACCGAGATTATTGGCTACTTTCAGCATGATCTTGTTCCAGCCTTTGCGGAGCGTTGCCGGTACGGTGTCCTGGTCCGGCTGAAGGCCACGAATACAGGGATTGCTCCATACCAGTTCATCGTTCACCCAACAGCGGACGGAATCATCGGAGCCGATCAGGAGATTCACGGGTAATTTCTCCGGTGATCGGACGAAGGTCACCGCATAAATAGATTGATGGTCACAGGGTCGAAAATGCCAGTCGAATCGGAGTCCGGTTCCTTCCGGAATGGGTCGGCGAAAGTCTGCCGCCATCTCCGGAAGCATCCATTTGACGGTATTCCCTCCCGCTCCCGGATAACGTTTCGTAAAGTCAATCTCATCTTCCGGCGGTTGTTTTGTAATTAGGCGTTGTTCCGGAGGGTCATCAAACGGGCCGATGAATCGCCACGAGGTAATGTAATTGCCCTGGGCAAAGCGGGCGTCGAGTTGCGCACGCGCGAATCCGGCGCGGTCGTATTCGGCGCTTCCACGGTCGGCTAATTCCTGCGCTTTTCGGAACCAGCCGGAGGCGGCCTTGGGTTGTCTGTCCGCGAGCGAATCCCCCATCAGGAAGCAGGTCTCCAGGGCACTCGCTCTGGGCGGATCGGACTGCAGAAGCGCCTGGGCTTCCTTTTCCGCCGCGTCATAGTCTTTTTTGTCGATCAGAAGGATTTTCAGCAAAGCGACTCGTGTCTCCCGCGTAACTTCGGGATAGTCGCGGCTCTGTTTGAGGATCTGTTGACACAGATCGACGGCTTTCTCCGGCTCGCCGAGGGTCCGGTGAATGTCCGCGCAAAGCGCCATGGCTAACAGCTGCCACGCTCCCCCGTCTCGAATGACAGAGATTTGCTGGAACGGGTAGAGCGATGATTTCAGCAAGGCCTGTCGTTTCTCGCCGGTCTCACGAAACGCCCGGTTATAGACCTCCATCGCGTCCAGAAACGCTTTCCGGGCGGTTTCTTCGCCGCCGCCGTTCAGACATAGGGTGACCACAGGTGTGTCGGTCGGGAGCATCTTCATCCGCTCTCGGGGTTTATCGGCAGCGTCTTGATCGAAAGCCACGGCAACTTGGTCCGCCTTCGGCTCTCCGGCGGAAAGAACGTCAATCCGCTGCGGAACGGCTTTCTCCGAAACAGTCTCCATACTCCTGTCGGTCGCATAATTCTCTTGAGGCACGTTGGATGGCATCTGGGTCCAGAGTGCAACACCTACGGCGATCAGAACGACTGCAAAACCGAACGCGGGATGAAGGAGAAGAGACCTTCGTGGGGCATGGACGGTTACGGCGGCTCGGCGCGCTTGCTGCAAGGTGCGACGTGCCAACTCATCGGGCACGGTCTCATCGGGAAGACTTGCCACCAGGTTTCGGACACTGCCCGTTTGCTCGAACAGGCTCCTGCACTCGGCACACTGCTGCAGATGGCGGTCTGCACGGCGACGTCGCCAGCCCGACAGATCACCGTACAGGTACGAGACCAGATTCCGTTGAAAAGTTCGGCATCTCATTGCATCAGTCCTTCCGCGATCAATCCTTTTCTCAGGCTGTCCAGTGCATACCGCATCCGGCTTTTCACCGTCCCGACAGAACACCCGGTTACACGGGCGATTTCGTGAAACGGCAGGTTCAATTTCTCCCGCATCAGCAGGACCTCCCGCTGCTCCGCCGGCAGAATCCCGATCAACTGTTCCAGGACCTCGCCGGTCTCTCGATCCGCCGCATGATCGCGCGGTGTGATTTGGATGACCGGGGGCGATTCATGGGTCATGTTGGATTCCGGCATCTCGTCCATCGGCATATTGACCTGCTGATGTTTCTGTTTTCGCATGGTGTCGATACAGACTGACCGGACAATCGTGAAAAGCCAGGTTGTGAATTTCGCGCTGGGTCGATACGCTGTCCGTCCCCGGACAATCCGCAGAAAAACCTCCTGGAACAGGTCGTCCGCCGGGCACCTGCCCCCCATAAACCGTCGGATAAATCCGTAAACCCGATTCTTATGGCGCTGGAACAGGGCCTCGAATGCTTCCCCGTCCCCTTGCGCGTATTGGAGCATGAGGGACTCATCGGGTTCCTGCGAATCCATTTCCAGGGGCATATCCACGATGGTTTCACGGGCGGTTGCTTGCATGGTCGTATAGTGAAACGTGCGGCAACCGCAAAAGTTTTAATGGGGCTTCAGGGATTGCGAAAAATGTTCCCGATCCGTGCCGCCCACGGGGGATCATAACACAGGTTGATCGGGCTTTCTCAGGACGAAGTGGATGGCTTTGATCCTTGTTTCCGAAACCGGATGTTGGTAGTTTCATGTTCCTGATACGTGGTACGTATCCATCCCTGTTTTATAGATGAGGCCTTGAGTATGGATCGTTTTTCCCGACGTCAATTTCTTTCCAGGGGTTCTATTGCCATGGCGGCACTTGGTGCCGGCGCCGCATTCCCGGTCGCCGGTTGGACGGAAGAAAAGAAGGGGATGAGGACCCTGGGGCGCACCGAGCTCCAGGTCAGTCAGATTTCGTTCGGCGGTCTGCAAATCGGTACCTCCGCGCTTCTGCATGGAGCCATTGATAACGGCATCAACCTGGTTCATGTCTGTCCGGTATATCAGGGCGGCAATTCTATCCGCATCTATGGCGAAGTGATGAAGGACCGTCGCAAGGAGGTTTATCTGGCGCTTAAGGGAGATCCCAGCAAAGGAATTGATGAGTCTTTGAAGATCCTGAACACGGACTATGTCGATATTCTCATACCCGAAATAGGTACGGTCGAAGAGATCAGCAATCCCGAGCTGCCCGGCGGATTCGAGAAACTGAAGAAGGAAGGCAAGATTCGATTCTCCGGATTCGCTGCACATAAGGACCTTCCTGAAATCCTGGAGAAGGCCATCGAACTGGGATTTTATGATGTCATGATGCCTTCTTACAACACCGGAAACCGTGCCGTGATCGATCCACTGCTGGAAAAGGCCAAGAAAGAACAGCAGATGGGCTTCATGGGGATGAAGGTCTTGCGCGGCATCCAAAAAGAAGGAAGCAAATCTACCCCGGAAGAGGTCAAGGAATTTTGTGCGGAGCTTCTGAAAAATCCGCAAGTCGATACTCTTCTGATGGGCATGGCGAGTTTCGAAGACCTGAAGACCAATACGGAAGCTTGTTTCCAGAAATACTCGCAGGCGATGCCGGAAGGCCTGAAAGAGAAGATCCGGTATGCCGAAGTTCAGGAGTGTGGCTCGTGCGGGACATGCAGTAAGGCCTGTCCGCATGGGGTGGCGACTTGTGATATCATGCGGCTGGAATACTACCTGGATCGAGGCGAACCGGCCCTGGCCGTGGCTGCCTATCAGGGACTTTCTGCATCCCAGCGGGCGGACTGTTGTCAGGATTGTGGCGAATGTCAGGCCTCATGCCCGAAACATCTGGATATCCCCGCGCGGATTCGGCGGACACACAACACGGTTGCGACGTTCGCGTAAGAGTCTTTAACGAATAAGAGCAAACGGCAGGATTCCGAGTTCGGGGTTCTGCCGTTTGACGTTTGTGGAACCGAGCAGCCCCACCCCACCCTCCCCAATCTTGGGGAGGGAAATAAAATCCTCTCCCCCAAGATTGGGTCAGGTGGGGGTTGCCGGATCGCACAAGACCGCTCAGAATGACGCTTGCGAGCGGGCTTTCTCAGGACGAAATGAATGGCTTTGATCCTTGTTTCCGAAACCGGATATTGGTAGCCTGAGATTCGTAATACATAATCACCCCCGGTCTATTGAGGAGGCATTCAGCATGGATCGTTTTTCCCGACGTCAGTTCCTTTCGAGCAGTTCCATCGCGGTCGCGGCGCTCAGCGCAGGTGTCGCGGTTCCTTCCATCGGCTGGACCGAAAAGAAAAAGGGGATGAGAACCCTGGGGCGCACCGGACTGGAAGTCACCCAGATCTCGTTCGGCGGCTTGAATATCGGAACCACTGCGCTGTTGCACGGAGCCATCGATAGCGGGATTAACTTCATTCATGTCGGCACAACGTATCAGAACGGCAAATCCATTCGCCTTTATGGCGAAGTAATGAAAGATCGCCGCAAAGAAGTGATTCTGGCCCTCAAAGAGGATCCCATCAAAGGGATTGATGAGGCCCTGAAGATCCTGAACACGGACCATGTCGATATTCTCATGCCCGGCCTTCACAGTGTCGAGGAAATCAGCAATCCCGAACTGCCCGGCGCGTTCGAAAAGCTCAAAAAAGAAGGCAAGATCCGCTTCTCCGGTTTCGCTGTCCACAAAGCTATCCCCGAGGTGCTGGCAAAGGCCATCGAACTGGGATTCTACGATGTCATGATGCCATCGTATCACACCGGCAACCGCGACCAGGTCGATCCCCTGTTGGCGAAGGCAAAGAAAGAACAGAACATGGGATTCATGGCGATGAAATCCCTTCGCGGTATCAAAAAAGAAGGAACAAACTCCACGCCGGAAGAGGTCAAGGCCATCTATGCGGATCTTCTTAAGAATCCACAGGTGGACACCCTTCTGATGGGCATGGCAAGCTTTGATGACCTGAACACCAACATGGAAGCCTGCTTTGAGAAATACTCCCAGGCAATTCCAGAAAGCGTGGAGGAGATGATCCGATACGCCGAGGCGCATGAGTGCGCATCGTGCGGGACATGCAGCAAGGTCTGCCCTTACGGTGTGGCGGCCTGCGACATTATGCGACTGGAGTACTACGTGGATCGTGGCGATCCGGCGCTGGCGGTGGCCGCATACCGGGAACTGCCCTCATCTCAGCGGGCGGACTCGTGCCGGGATTGCGGCGAATGTCAGGCCGCATGTCCGAAACACCTGGAGATCCCTGCGCGGATGCGGCAGACGCACGACAGGGTTGCGGCTTTCGCTTGAGAATTATGGACGAATGAAACAAACGGCAGAACTCCGGATTCGGGGTCCTGCCGTTTGACATTTGCGGAGCCGAGCAATCCCGCACCAACCCCTATGTCGTTATGTCGTAGGGGGCGGGTCTCAGACCCGCCCCTACGTCGAGGACATTGAAACCCTCAAGTCTCCCCCGCATACACCTGAAAAATCCGTTCCGTCATTTCGTCCAGACGGTACAGGTCCAGGGATTTGAATCCCCCGTCTGTGAGTTGTTGGCAGAGCGGAGGGTTGTTCCAGACACGCTCGATTGCCTCCGCCAGTGCGACCGGATCTTTCGGCGGAACCAGAAGACCGTTCTCCCCGTCGCGGATCGAATCGCGGGTTCCGGGGACATCCGTCGCTACGACCGGAACCCCGGCGGCCCAAGCCTCCAGGATCACCATCGGACATCCCTCCCATAACGAAGGCAGAACGAACAAATCCGCTGCCGCCAGGAGATCCGGGATGTCCTGCCGATTCCCCAGGAATCGACAGGAATCTCCGAGCACATTTCCGAATTCCGTTTCCAGCGCTTCCCGATCCGGTCCATCCCCTGCCAGGAGCAAAACCGCTGAGGAACCTGGATTCAACAGAGCAAACGCCTCCAGGAGATACCGAACTCCCTTTTGGCGATGGAATCGGCCCAAGTAGAGAATCACAAACGAATCCGGCCTGATACCCAGGCGTTCCCTCATTGAGGTGCGAAGAGCGGAGCGGCAATGCTCCAGAGGATAAGGATCAATGGCGTTTCGGATCACCGTAATTCGAGCAGGGTCGATTTCCACCCAGCGAATGGCGTCGTGGGCAGTTGAGGGGGACACGCAAATGAAATGATCTGTGACTCGGCGCAGCAGGCGTTCTACAGCAACGGCACATGTTCGATTTCGACGGGTTCGATAATAAGGCGGGTGGAATCCGTGGTAAGTCACCACGAGCCTGGGGCAACTTGAGAGAAACAGCAAAGCGATCCGTCCCACGGCAGCCGCGCGGTGGCCGTGGAAATGCACTGCGCGCCAGCTCCCCTGCCGGACGAATCTGCGAAACTCCTGCATCCCATGAAGAATCCGCTTGGATAAGAAATCGAATCCGACCATGGGTATCCCCGACCAGGATTCCGGGACGGGAACCGGCTTTCCTTCGGTATCCAGGCAAACACAGACATCCCAGCCCCGTCGAATCTGTTCCCGCGCCAGAAGCCGGATATGCTCGGCGGCTCCCCCCGCCAGGGACGCCACTACATGCAGGACACGCGGTCGGGCCGTGGCCGAGCGCATCTCCCGGCTCGCTGGTGCCAGTTGATCCGGGGCAGACTCACGCCACGACGAGGCCAGCCACAAGTACAATCGTAAGACATCGCGCCAAACGGGATTCCAGTACTTCGAAAAGAAACGCAACTGACTTTGGCGGTAGTGAATCTGTGTTTCTTTCGGGGCAGGCGCCATGCTTGCGCCATGCTCGTGCAGCACAGACACCTCGCCGGTATGGTAGACTCGATATCCCGCCTTTTGTGCGCGCAGACACCAGTCCATATCCTCAAAATAGAGGAAATAGTCTTCATCCCAGGGACCCGCTGCCTGCAGCGCCTCCCGTGCGATCAGAAGGCAGGAACCGGATACCCAGGCGACCTCTCTTGTTCCCCTACAGGTTTTCTCGAAACGTGTCGCTGCGCGGGCATTCCCGCGCCGGAGATTCTTTTCCAGGCATTTGCGCCGCCATTCGTTCCATAAAGTCGGATGCTTGCCGAAGGTCTGTTGTGGCACTCCCTGCGAGTTTCGATGCAAGGGTCCCAGTGCACCCGGATGGGGCAATCCC
>JAKPYU010000123.1 GCA_029568995.1 Candidatus Omnitrophota bacterium
GGATCGAAGGAGTTACTACAGGAAAAAGTGCGCGGAATGCGCTGTAGAGGAGCGCTGAGAACGGGAAATGCGATCGGTATGGCGGTTTCCTAAGCGGGCGGGGTGAATGATTATTGGAGAGGTTCGTATTTTCCGGAACGGCCGCCTCTCCGTTTAGCCGGAATAGGGATCGCTCCTCCCCGGTATTCGCCAAAATCGAAACCGTTATCGGTGAACAATTAGCCTGGCGGTCGCGTGGTATAATTATCCGACGATCAACGATCGCGGCTTTTTCACCGATGGGGTATCGAAAATCGAAATACTTCTTGTTCAGACCGCAAAAGGTCGTTGACCAACGCGTCGCGTCAATCGGCGCCAAGTAACCCTATCAACCGCTGGGGAGGTCTTGGTATGTTCCGTGCGCTGTTCCTGATTCTTTGTTTCCCCGTTCTCTTCGCCAATTGCTCGACTCCCACCCTTCCTCTCTTAGAAGGGCCTTGGCTCATACACGCTGTGTTTCCTGCAAATCACGCGACGCAGATTGCCACGAATACCGCGTTATCGTGGGAAATTCTTCCGTCGCGTGTCCCCCTTGAGATGCAGTCCAGGTCTTTCTATTACACGGTCTTTCTGGACGACCATCTTCCCCTCGAAACCGTCGTGGAACAGGGGTATCAGGCCACTTTATGGCAACCGGATACCCCATTGCGGCCTAATACAACCTATTACTGGAAAATCCAGCTATACGACGAGGAAGAGCTCCTTGCCACCGGCGCCGTGTGGGACTTTACCACGCTATCGGCGCTCCCGGAATCCTCCGTCGTCGTTTCTTCCGTCGAAGCGCTTCGGAACGCGATCGATCATGCGCGAACAGGGGGCCCTAAACGAATCATCCTTGAAAAAGGCGTTTATCTGGTCGATAACGCCATCATCCTGGATGTGGACGGGGTAACGGTCGAAGGGGCAGGATCTGCCTCCGAAACCATTTTGCAGGGGGAAAGCATGTTTGAAGGGGCGAATCAGATCTTTTTGGTTCGCGGCAATTTCGTGTCGATAAAAAACCTCACGCTTCAAAGGGTCCTCACGCACGCGGTACAGGTCCAGGGAGAGTTGGGGAATATCGGATTCCTATTGGCCAACTGCATCATTCGCGACACCGGGGAACAAATGCTGAAGGTATCCTACGATCCGGACCATAGCGCAAACATCGCGCGGGATGGTCTTATCGAGAACTGTCTGTTCGAATACACGGGCGCGTTAGGTCCGCAATGGTATATTGGAGGCGTGGACGCGCACAACGCAAGAAATTGGATCGTACGGGATTGTATATTCAAAAACATCCGAAGCCCGGAATTCGGGCCGGCGGAGTACGCGATCCATTTCTGGAGCGATTCTCGCGACACCCTTGTGGAAAGAAATACCATCATCAACTGCGACCGCGGCATCGGGTTTGGATTGGGGGATCGCGGGCACGTCCGCGGGATCATCCGAAACAATATGGTTTTCCATGATAACCTCGAAGGATACGCCGATGTCGGCATTGCGGCGGAAAGCGCCCCG
>JAKPYU010000140.1 GCA_029568995.1 Candidatus Omnitrophota bacterium
ATATCCGGATACACAATCTTCGGCTGCTCGAATTCGCGCCAGTAAATGCACGAACGGAGTTCCCAGAAGTAATGTCCTTGATCTTGCCGTTTCTTCAGATTGGACCGGAACGGCTCGAACCAGGCATGAATCGCCGGATAGGTCTTGGCAAATACGGATTCGGCTTCTTTATCGCGCTTCCCGGACCAAGGGTGCTGCACGTTCTCCGATGACTCGATCTTAATCAGATATTGGTCGGCGAACTCCACTCTCCACCGTTTCACATCCCGTCCTCTCAGGAACGGTTTCAAGATCTCTTCGGATGAGGGATGCTCGGCGATGAGCCAGTCGCGCGTGACACGGTCCACAACAAAGGCTTCATTGAGACCGGTCTTGATGCCGTAATAGAGCCGTCCATTCACATACTCCCCAAGGGGTGTGCCCGCGTTGCGGAGTTTTTCCAGCAGACGAAGGACAGCGGGAGTCTCCAACCGCCAGCCGTCCGGGGTGAGTTCCTTCTGCCGTATCAAGAAACTACTCTCCCGGAAGACACGACTGAATTCCTCGATGGGCGGACCGGGTTTCCAGGTAAACACGCGAACTTGATGAGCCTCGGAAGATGAACGCCGAGCAGTCGGCCCATCGGCTTTGCACTTCCTGAGAATAATGATGCTGGGATAGGCAATGGCTTCGAATACCGGGGCATCGCCGAAATCGATCAGGTATTGAATGGTCGATTTTCCGGCAAGAAATTTCCGTAGTTTTTCGCCGTATGCGGCCCGCATGTACTTATTGGAACTGATAAACGCCAGCGATCCGTTTTCCCTCAAGAGGTTGTATGCCTTTTCATAGAAGAACACATAGAGATCGGCGGTTCCCGTGTAACACTGGTATTCCCGTTCGAACGCGGCCTTGTATTCCTTGATGTTTTCCTGCCTCACATAGGGCGGATTCGCGATCACGATGTCGAAACCGGAGGAGACGAGAGGCTGTCCTGGTACAAGGGGCTGTGGGGAGACAAGGGGCTTCAGCCCCTTG
>JAKPYU010000185.1 GCA_029568995.1 Candidatus Omnitrophota bacterium
ACCTGTATTCCTTCCCCGCGACACGCAGTTGGCCCGCCGGGATCGGATCGCCAAGGGCATCCATAATGGAGACTTGGAGAGATTTCAGAGTTGGATCGGATTCCGGGATTGTGTCTTGCCCGGCAGGCGTGGCGGAGACAACTTCAACAGGAGTGGGGATTTCCGTCCCCGAAGCAGGCGATATTGCGGGTGTGGAGATGCCCTCCGGCGCAATGGGGGGCGTCCGGGCCTGCCCGTTGAGTTGCTCGATTTCGCCGAACGTTATGGTGGCCCTCTGATCTTTGCCACCCGGCCACAGCACCACGAGAAGCACCAACAAGACAATCAATAATACAATAACCAGATACCACCGCGCCTTCATTTGCCTGCCCTCCCGGTTCGTTGGCCTTTCTAACGGATATAGTACAGATTATCGGAGCATGTCAAGCAGGTTCCGGTTGTACGCCTTTGGAGTGCGGGAGCGCAGCTCCCGCCTTTCCTTCAATTCTCCCCCTTCATCCCGATAATGATATTCTCGATCGTCGGCTTCAGTCCCTCAAATCGGGCCAGCGGTTTGGAGTCTCTTCTTCCCGTGACTTCCACCGTGTAAGTCTGGTTTTCCTGCAGCGGTCCGAGCCAGAACAGCCCATTCAGATCTGTCATGTCCTCGATTGGAACGCCTTTGGCGGTTTCCGTTTTCGCGGCCAACCCGTCTGCCGGGCTGCCGTTCTTGTCCAGGACGACGCCGGCCAGATGCCCCGCCTTGTGCAGGACGATATTCACGCTGACCGTTTCTTCTTTGTCCGGGACATTCACAGTCACGTATTCATTGCAGTAGTCTTTAACCGAACGGAAACCGAATCGTTCGGTCTTTTCGATGCGTGAACCTGTATCGCACACAAGCAGTACGGAGCCTGACGGCACTCCCTGAACGCGATATGTCCCATCATCGCTCACCTCGCCCGGAAAATTGAACCCATTTGCCGAGACATAGACGCTCAGACTCGAAGATGTCCCTCCGTCTTCCGTTTGGATTGTCCCTGCTATGACTTTTCTGGAAAGGTCACCTTGTACGACGATGGATATGTTGGACATCGTATCTCCCGGCTTGAAACGTACCTGGACGGAGCCTTGTGCATATACTCGAACACTCTCCTCAACATACATTTGACCGTCCACCGCCTTGGGTTCCTCTCGCCAATGAGCCGGAGAGATTTCCACCAATGCCGCGGTGAAGGTTGTCACCCACTCGTCGCTTCCGGCGAGCGGAAAGGTCAAATCGAAACCTCCGTCGGGTCCGGTGACGGGATTCGGGTCCTCCGAATAGTGCTCGATTAGGTACCCGGAGATCCTTGCTCCTTCAACCGGCAATCGGTCCGGGGTAGTCACTTGTCCGATAAACCGTGTGTTGACAGAAGGCAAGACATGGAAAATCAGGTCGCCGACATCCTTGTCGATTACGTCGATATATTCCAGGGACTTGAATCCACCCTCTTCCGTACTTGCTGTCTGGGCAAGCCCATACGGCGAAAGACCGGTGTCCTTGTTCGATTCCACCGGTCCTGCCGTCACATTGTAACGTCCACATTGGACATTCTGAAAAACAAATCGTCCCTGATCGTCCGACTTCTGTACGTCAAGGATACCCGATCCCGGATTGGTGATGCGAACAAGTTCGACCTCATATCCCTTCACAGGTTCGCCCGTGTCTCGTCGCACCACTTGACCGGACACGCTGAAACCCGTGTCAAACAGGAAATTGAGGCAATACTTCGTGTCGTCTATAACAACGTCTCGCGTTTGTGGGCTGAGCCCGAATTCCTCCGGCGGCGTTACTGTGACATGGTACTCCCCCCATAATAAGGATTTGAATGTGATCCTTCCGAATCTATCCGTCTTTCCGGACAGGAATCCTTTGCTTTCACCATCCTGCAAAGGTTGCAGGAGGACATCCGCCCCCGGAATAGCACCCAACGTCGCTGATTGACGCGGATCGACACCGAGCGATCTCACCTGCACATCGATCCAGCCGCCATTGTGCAGGAAATCCTCGGCTCCACCGCGAGTGGGGGAAAGCGGAAGAATCGTGCTTCGTTTCCCGTTCATTTGGGCCTGGACATAGTACATACCCGGCGGAAGATTCTCGAATCGACATGTTCCCTGCGAATCGGTCTTCGTTGTCAGAATTAACTCCCGCTTCGTCGGAACGCCCGCCGTAGCCACCATCGCGAACAGTCTTTTCCCGTCCTGGTCGAAGTCAATAAAGTCGCGACACCAATGCTTCTCTGCCATGATCCCGGCGGCATCCCACATTGTGATTGTGTCCCAGACACGCAGGCGAGGTGAGTTGGGATTCCGAATGATCTTCAGAAATCGCTTCACATCCTGGTAATCCCACAAATCGGGATTGAAGATTGTTCGCTCTCCCGGACGGCACATGCAGCCCGCAAGTCCCACAACCGAATCGTCCATCAAAGGACCTCCGAGACCGTGGCGATCAGGAGGCGTTCGCACAGAGTCACCTCTCGTCTTCCTGGAGCCGGGTCCGGACTGCCCATCCCCGAAGTCATAGAACTTGGAGGGCATTCGCAGTAAAGACCTATCATAAGGCTTCTGCTCCACCTCTGCTACGTCAAAACCATTCTCGCTCGGGGACAGCTTCACCCTATGCGTACTCTCGCGTTCCCAGCGGTCATATACCCACAGCGAAGCAGTTCCCGGAACGGGTCGTTTCGGCTTAGGGCCCAACCAGAGATAAACATCGGCACCAACGGCGGGGATTCTGTCTTCTTTTGTCATGTACAAGGTGAATTCAAAGGAACTCAAATACTCCATTTGAATCGTGATCTCTTCATAATCCGCGGTGTCCACGTCAACCTTCGCCGTCTGATATCCCTCCGCCTCCGCAACCAACTCCTGCTCTCCCTCTCCGGGCACGGGGACTGAAATCCGACCATCCGTAAACCGATATTCCTTCCCCGCGACATGCAGTTGGCCCGCCGGGATCGGATCGCCAAGGGCATCCATAATGGAGACTTGGAGAGATTTCAGAGTTGGATCGGATTCCGGGATTGTGTCTTGCCCGGCAGGCGTGGCGGAGACAATTTCAACAGGCGTGGGGATTTCCGTCCCCGAAGCAGGCGATATTGCGGGTGTGGAGATGCCTTCCGACTCGACGGTGGGCGTCCGGGCCTGCCCGTTGAGTTGCTCGATTTCGCCGAACGTTATGGTGGCCCGTTGATCTTTCCCACTCGGCCACAGCACCACGAGAAGCACCAACAAGACAATCAATAATACAATAACCAGATACGACCGCGCCTTCATTTGGTGGTCCTCCCGGTTTGAATCCGTGGAATAGATCAACTGCTGCAAGAATTGTCATAAGTACACTAT
>JAKPYU010000199.1 GCA_029568995.1 Candidatus Omnitrophota bacterium
AACTCCAGTCCTGCCTGGCCCTCTTCAGCCAGGAGCGAGACGAACTCATCCAGCGGGAATCCCCCGCTCACTCGCACATAACACGGCTCTTTCCATTCCACCGAACGGACCTTGTTCACCAAGACAATTCCCGTCAACCCCTCATCAGATACCAATAGATTGCTCCCTCCTCCCACAAACCGGCACGGAATCCCCCTTTTTCGACAATACTCAATCACTTGCAGCAGGGAGTTCTCGCTATCCGTTTCCACCAGGATTTCAGCCGGGCCACCGATACGGAAGGTGGTGTATTCCGACATTCTTGCCTGGGGGCGTACGGTCAGACCGGGAATGGTGCCGAGATCGGAGAGCAGGGTCATTTCAACCTGACTTCCAGCGTCTGTTCCTGGTCTGTGCACCACAACAGGCGGCCCGGCGGTACACTCTTGGCTTCTTTGATCGCCGTCTCAAGTTGTTTGGCCACGGGTTGAAGATCCTTGAACATAAAAGTCAGGATTTTGACTGCACCGGCTGTAATGGCCAGAGGACAGACGATTTCCGTCTCGTCGATCTTCAGCACCAGGTAAGTGGACTGCTTGGGTCCCTCCGGTTCCCGTTCGAGTTTGGACGCTTTGACCGTAATGCCTTCCTGTTCAAACGTTGTGGATTCCCCGACCTGGAGTTTCTCGATTTTCCGGGAGATCTCTTTCAGATCAAATCCCTCTTTCAGGGCATCTTTGTGCAGGTTCTCGGGAACGGCGTTATATGCTGCCGTTGCCAGACGTACCGGCATGATAGCCAGCGCACGGATAGGTGAGGCCGCCCCAATCTCATCCACGGATACCTGGAGGTACGGTTCTGAGAACGCGGCCGTAGTCCAGAGAATGAGCAAACCGGGAAATGCAACCTTTCGGGCGAACACGCAAAGTGGACTGGAACTCATAAGGCGGTTCTCCGAGATTGTCCGACAAGACCCTGATTTTGCGAACATGATTGGATCGGTCACACGCAAGTCCTGTCGAATCAATCTATCTGCTGCAGTATTCGGAATCAAGCGGCCCTGCAGATCTTGCGGTCATCGCACAAATAGGCTATAACCACAATCGTACGGAAAAAGGCGGCAAAACCATCTTCGGATTCGGGTTTTGGTTACCCGCACCGAGGAATGAAGTATCGGTTTTTCCAAATTGCCCGCACAAAACTGTGGAACATACAGGATGGACTCGTGAGCCAAGCCGTCGCCGATCCATGCAAGGAGATCCTGGCAGACCTGGGGAAGGACTCGTATACCTTCACCGGGGAGCCGGTTCGAGTCAGTAAAGAAGGCTACCGCAGCCTGATGGAGGATATGGTGCGGGAGGCCCGCCGACTGGCGGGGATTCAGTCCATTTACATGGACGAAATCACCTTCGGGCATTCCATTTCGCAGATCAAACTCCTGGTCATTTACGATGACACGGCGGACGAATCGAACCTGAAATTCGATGAAGTGATTCGGGTGATCGGAACCCGGAACATTCTGGATGAAAAGTATCTTTCGCTCGACGCCAAACTGCTGGAGAATCTCAGCAAGATCGACTGCCTCCTTCAGCCTCAATGGGTGATGGGCCGCAAAATCCGTCTTCAGCAGCCCGGAACCAGCGAACTCCGGTTCTTCAACATCTCCCGTGTGTTGGATCTTCTGTGTGCTGGATTCCTTGAGGATTTCCACAATTGGGAAGTGATGCGCGTGGTCCGGACACGGGATGCGCTCTGGCGGTTGAAGCGCCTGCGACGGCTTCTCGATCTCACCAAGGTGATCCTTCGCAAGGAACACACGCCCCGCTGGGATGCCTGTATGGAATCGGTTTACCAGATGTGCGACAGCTGGTTTGACCTGGGCATTGAACGCTATCGAATGCTGATGGAATCCATGCGCGAGGGATTCTGTATTATCCTGGACCTGATCCATGAGCTGTCTGCCTATTTCGAGCGGGCGCAGGTGGTCAACCTGAAAGTGGAATCAGGCTCCCCGTCACCCCAGGCTCTTGTGGTCACAGAGAGGGCCGTCACGGTTTTTGTGGAGAACTGGGAACCGGCCACGGCTCTTCAGCAGATGCTTGATTACCATCGCCAGTTCAATCAATTCATCACGGTTCTTCCTCTCAGTTTCTCCATGCAGCTCTATGAATACGCCAAGCTGAACTTCGCTTTCAGCCGCTATATCAAATCATGTTTCGGGTCCGAGGGAATCAGCGGCAACATGGAGCGCTCCTATATTTCGTTTGAACGCAGCAAGTTGCTGGATCACTATCTCGGTTTCAAGACCCGGCTCGGTCTTCCCCTGGATGACAACGAGATTCTCTTCTATTGCAACATGCGGGAGGGTTCGACACTTGCCAAAGCCGCGAGTGTCATGAGCAGCCAGAAGAATCGCGCCCGTCTCAAACGGCTTCAGCGCATCTTCCACGGTGAGGAAGATCTTGACGGTGGATTCGGCGGCTGATTCATTGTTCCGATCTTTCGGGCGATATTCCGACCGATCTCCCAAGACAATCATTGTTTCCTGTAATCTGCGGGTCGGTCTTCAGGATTTTAAGGAACGGATATGAACCGAATTCAACTGGCCACGTATGCCGATCGAAACGGTGTTTTGCACGGAGAAGCGGTTGACCTGCGCGAAATCGCCGACCGATTTGGTACACCCACTTATGTCTATAGCGCCGGGGCCATTCTGGACGCGATTACCGGTTACCGTAAGGGGCTTGCGACGGTCCCGCATCGGATTTGTTATTCTATGAAAGCGAATCCATGCCAGGCAATTCTGCGAATCATGGCCCGCCAGGGTGTCGGGGCCGATCTGACCTCCGTGGGGGAAATGAAGCAGGCTCTTCATGCCGGAATCCCCGCAGAACAGATGGTTTTCTCCGGGGTCGGTAAGCGTCGCGATGAAATTGAGGCGGGCATTGATGCCGGTGTCCTGATGTTCAATCTGGAGTCTCCGGCGGAGCTGGAGTCCATCCACGAGATCGCGCAACGGTTGGGAAAGAGTGCCGGAATCGCCGTTCGCATCAACCCGAATATCGACGCGAAAACGCATCCGAAAATTTCAACCGGTCTCAGCAAGAACAAGTTCGGCATTCCCACCGACCAGGCGATGGACCTCTATCAAAGGGCGCGCACAATGCCGGGTGTGGAGATTCGCGGGATCGCCTGCCATATTGGCTCCTCGCTGATGGATTCGGGTCCGCTCCTGGACGCCTGCGCCTTGATGCTGGATCTCCGCAAGCGGCTGATCGACGAGGAAATTCCGATTCCCTATCTGGATCTGGGGGGCGGGTTGGGAATCCAGTATCACGAAGAAATCCCGGACAGTCCCCAGCGCTATGGCGAACGCCTGCGCGAATGCCTGGGCGACTTTGATGGAACGCTGATTCTCGAGCCCGGCCGTTCGCTGGTTGGAAATGCAGGAGTTTTGCTTGCCACCGTGCTGTATCGCAAGGTGAACGGTGAACGCACGTTCGTGATTCTGGATGCCGCAATGAATGATCTCATCCGCCCGGCCATGTACGGCGCAGTGCATGAGATTCTGCCCCTTGCGGCGGAGGATCGTCCGACAGAGATTGTCGATGTCGTCGGCCCCATTTGCGAGACGGGGGACACTTTTATCTCCCAGGGAGAACTTCCCCGCTTGGAGCCGGGGGATCATGTGGCGATCCTCTCCGCCGGTGCGTATGGAATGGCGATGGCTTCGCAGTACAATGGGAGACTTCGCCCGGCGGAAGTGCTTATAGAAGGAGATCGGTTCCGACTCGTTCGAAAACGGGAATCCGTCGAGGATCTCTGGAGATTGGATATCGAAGAGGAATAACAAAATGCAGTACCAGAACGCCGAAGATTTGTCCTGGTCCATGGGGGATACCGGGGCGAAATATGTCATGCGCGGGCCGCATGTCGAGTGGGGCCTTGTCAAAATGAAACCCGGACAATCCTCCAAGGACTACGGGAAGCATATTCATCGTGTCGTGGAGGAAACATTTTTCTTTCTTCAAGGCACACCGAAGTTCATCATTGACGGTGTGGAGCATCGTGTCCGGCCCGGCGATGCGTTCCGAGTCGAGCCGAACGAACGGCACAATCTCATCAACGATACCGATGAAGACTGCATCGCGGTGTTTATGAAATATCCGTATTTGCCCGAGGATCGAATCCCGGACAATGAAGGCGAATAATCCTATCCTCAAACCTGAGGCTTTTCCGAAAGGGACACGTTGAATGAATATCAAACCGGCTGACCGACTGAAACATTTTCCTGTTTACCTGTTCGATGCGCTGGACCAGCAGAAGTCGGAACAAGAGGCGAAGGGAGTGGATGTGATCGACCTCTCTGTGGGAGATCCCGACCGGCCCACACCGAAGTACGTTGTCGAGACTCTACGGGAGGCGGTCCTGAATCCCGATAACCACCACTATCCGTCCTTTAAGGGGCTTCCGGCTTTTCGCAAGGCGGTGGCGCAGTGGTACAAGAGTCAGTATGGCGTGGACCTGGACCCGAACACCGAGGTCATGTCCGTAATCGGAAGCAAGGCCGGTATGAGCGGACTGCCGCTGGCGCTGCTCAATCCCGGCGAGACCGTGCTGGTTCCCGATCCGTGTTATCCGGCCTATCTGCCGGGGATTGTTACGGCAGGCGGGGAAGTCCATTTCATGCCATTATTCGAATCCAATGATTTTCTGCCCGATCTCAATGACGTGCCTGAGGAGGTCCGCAGGCGAGCCAAATTGATGATCCTGAATTTCCCCAGCAACCCCACAGCCTCAATCTGTACGCTGGATTATTTTAAAGAGGTGGTTGCTTTCGCGCAGAAATATGAGATCATCGTGGCCCATGATGCGCCGTATTCCGAGATGATTTTCGATGGGAACCGTCAGCCGTCTTTTCTGGAGGCTCCGGGGGCTAAAGAGGTCGGGATTGAATTTCACTCCATGTCGAAAACGTTCAACATGAGCGGCTGGCGGTGCGCTTTCGCGGTGGGGAATGCCACCGTGATTGGTGCGCTCGGCAAGCTGAAATCCAACCTGGACATGGGGATTTTCGAGCCGATTCAACATGCCGCGATTGCCGCGCTGACCGGCAGCATGGATTTTACTCATGAGATCTGCCGTGTGTACCAGGGGCGGCGCGATGTGCTTTTGCAGGGATTGGCACGTCTCGGCTGGAAACCCCGCAAAAATCCGGCGACATTCTTTGTCTGGACTCCCGTGCCGGAACCGGGAACACCGTCCGGCGAGTTTGCCACCAAGGTGCTGCAAAACGCCGGGGTCCTGATTACCCCCGGTGCGGGATTCGGAAAGGGCGGGGAAGGGTATGTCCGCATTGCGCTGACCGTTGAGGAAGACCGAATGCACGAAGTCGTGGATCGCCTGGAAAAAGCAGGTCTAACATACGTTTGAAAGGTGTGAAAGGCATGAGAATTGTCCACAACGTCCACCAAGTCCACAATGTCCACAACGTATTTTTCTTCTCTTTGTTTCTCCTTCTGAGTATGATGTCGGCCCCTGCACAAAGTGAGATCCCATTTCCCGATGCCCTGGATGATGCCGCGATTCGTCTGGACAAAATCGACGACATTCTGAACAACGCGCTGATTATCGGCAACGGCGATATCAACGCCCTGCTCTATTCGGATGGCAGCAACATTATCCTGAATCTGACCAAGAATGACGTTTGGGATGCCCGCCTGATTACCGAGAACGATCCTCCCATCCCCACGCTTAACCTGATTAAGACGCTGGGGGCATCGGAAACGGCGTTCCCCATGAAGAACAACAATTCCAGCTATGTTCTCCCCGAAGGTCAAACATGGGACAAAAAGGACAGCTATCATTCGAATGCTTATCCGTGCCCGCGCCAATGCGCCCGTGTTTCTCTCCATTTCTTTGGTGGAACTGTCACGCGGGGTGAGTTGGACTTGCATCGTGCCGTGGCCACGGTATGGCATTCCGATGCGAGTGTTCCACCCGCAAGTATCCGTGCTCTCGCCGACCGAAATGTGTTTCTGATTGAATCGCGGACCGCGCTTTCCTTGAAATCCGTCGAGTCGAAGGACATTCCAAAAGCGGATAACGGCATGTTAGATGATGTATCCTGGATTCTGCAGAAGATACCCGGTGATCCCGATTGGCCTGGGATGGCATTCGCAGTCGCTGCGGCCAGTTCCCCCAAATCCGATTGGCAATCTATCGCGATTGTCACGTCGCTGGAATCTCCCGATCCGGTGAAAGCCGCTGTTGCATTAGTGAAAGAGACCTTGCAGGAAAAACCCGAAGATCTGATTCAAAAGCATGAGGCGGAGTGGGACCGATTCTGGTCGCGGAGCGGTCTCGTGCTTGATGATCCGCTCTTGCAGCAGACCTGGTATCGTTCGCTCTATTTCATGCGGTGTGTCAGCAAGCCCGGAGTGCAATCGACAGGATTATTTGCCGGGCTGGTCAACGATACGCCCGCCTGGCATGGCGATTACCACACCAACTACAACATCCAACAGACCTATTGGGCCGTCTATCCCGCCAATCAGACGGATCTGGCGGAACCGTATGATCGCCTGATGTTCGAATACCTGCCGCGTGCGCGTTGGCTCGCGCAGCAGGTTTTTTCCATTGAAGGGGCCTATTATCCCCATGTCTTGTACGCCTACGAACCGCTGAATCCGACGTCCTGCAAAAGCCGGAATGGGCGGCAGTACATTCATCATGTCTGGGGAATGACCATTGGTGTGAATGGATTCAGCGTCCAGCCACTTTGGTGGCGCTATAAGTACGACCCGGACCGGAAGCGGCTGGAGAATATGGCGTATCCCGCATTGCGCGATGTCGCGGTTTTTTATGCGGGATTTATTGAGCAGTGCGAGGGAGAGGAAACCGTGCGGCTGGGGCCTTCTGTCTCGCCGGAGCATTGGGGATGGACGAAGAAGCTGGATCGCAATTACAACTGCGCGTTCGACATTGCGATGATCCGCTATACGCTGAACGCGACGATTGAAGCGGCAGGGATTCTAGGGCGGGATGCCGACCTGGTGGAGCGGTTTCAGAAA
>JAKPYU010000220.1 GCA_029568995.1 Candidatus Omnitrophota bacterium
ACGGCTTCGGGGATCGAGGAACCCTGCTGCCAGAATCGCGAGAAGATGAACGCATCGCGCGCGTTGACCTCGGAGTCGCCGTTCAGGTCATTCCCCAATTCTTCCGCATGGAAGGTTTCCTTCATCAGGATAAGGTCTTTATCATCCATGCGCCCGTCGCCGTTCAGGTCCGGTTCCACCAGGATATGCGTCACAGTCGGCGTCACAATCGGCGGATTGTAATCGAACACAATGGACGCGGTGTTCTGGATGACCGTGCCGATGGCCAGGCGCGGCCTGGGTCGAACCCGGTACGAGATAAACCCATCGCCCTCCGGCGGCGTGACATTCGGAGGCAGGTTGATATTCGTGAACCGGAACGTCACGGTTTGCCCGCTGATCTCCGTAGTCAGCACATCGGGATGGCTGGTGGCAATCACTTTCAGGGAAGAAGGATCCAGGGCGGAATCCAGGACATCGGTCACCACGACATTCTCCGCCGGATCGGTGGCCTTGGCCTTGTTCTCAAACTGGATGGTGTACTCGATGGGATTGCGGACCGGCATGTAGTACACCATGCAGCGTGTCTCGCCCTCGACCTCGCCCAAGTCGCAGGGGAACGGGCTGTTGCTGGTTTTGTCGTTGGGGTCCCACGCGCCGCGAACCCGTGCGCTGTACGAGTTCTTCGACCTGACCGATGGGTTACAGGGATTGCTTGACATCTGGTCGACCACGCCGCCCTGACGGGTGAGCGCATGGAATGAATACAGGCTTGCCCGCCCGTTCTTGCTCATCTGATCGACCGCGTTCAGGAACGCCTCGTCATCATTGCGGGAACGTCGCCGCAACCGGTCGGCGGCCTTTTTCGACTCGCCATTCAACTTATCCAGAAAAGCCTTAACCATCTGTGTCATGCAGGTGTTCATATCCGCCAGGAGTTGCAACTGACCGGCGAACGGAATGGCGCTTTTCGCCATCTCTTTCCCAACGGCGTAAAGAAGATCCTCTGGGCTTAGCCCGTTGGCGGCTTTCTCCAGGCGCGCAATGGTGGTATCGATGGCCTTGTCCATAATCTCCTGGGCGCTGCTCAGGTTCTCACCAATGCCGCCGCAAATTGTGCTGATCAGGATTTCCCGGATCATGCGTTTGGTTCTCTTCGCGGTGACGCTCTTGATACCGCCCATACTGACCTGCTTTTCCTCACCGATGAGAACAAGATTGTCGCCCTGGGGTTTAATGCCTCGTTTCTGGAAGATCACATTTTCCGGCGGGACCCACCAGAAAATCTCGAACGTCGTAGCTGTTCCGGCTTTCATGTAAACCAGAAGGTTGATCACCGAGGGATCGGCGGCTGTCTCGCTGCTCCAGACCATCTGGCCCTGGTGGTAGACTTCCAGGAAGATCGCCCCCGGCGCAGGCGGTTCGATCTGTATCCAGGCAAACCCATCATCATTTCCCACATTGAAGAACTCGATGCCGTTTCGCCGTCCGCCTGATCTCTGTGCGATGGGGAATCCGAGAGTTCCGAATCCGTTCCCCACGGCAATGATGATGGAGGGAAGGATCTGGATCGGTTTGCTGACCGTCTTGCCGTCACCGCGCTGGACAACGACATCCCACTCGCCCAGGTATTCGTAGGACATGAGATCGAAAAGGACATCGATCCGGTCGGAGGAGATGGATACGATCTCGCCGACTACATCCGGCGGATCGAGTTCGTCACGCCGGTCGCCGCGCACCAGGGTGACGGTGGTCCCGGCGGCGAAGTTCTGGCCGTGAATGGTCAGCAGCGGGATATCCTCATGTTTCAGCTCCGTGGGACTGAATCCGGTGATCTCCGGGACGGAATCCGGCGGCAGAACGGTGGTGGTTTCCGTCGCGGAATTGTTGGTGAGATCGGGATCGGGCTGGCCCAGCTGGACCTCTGAGGAATTCGTGTAGGTCCCCGACGCGTTCACAGAGGCGTTGATCGTCACAACAGCGGTCGCGGATTTCGGAATGGTCCCCAAGTTGGCGGTGAGGACATTGCCCTCCACCGCAAAAGTCCCCTGGCTGGTTTCCGCTGAGACAAACGACATTCCATCCGGCAGAGTATTGATTACCGAGACCCCGACGGCGTCATACAGCGGTTCATTGGTTACGGTGAGGAAATAACTCACCGTACTCCCTTCCAGGAGCGGATCAGGATCGTCGCGGACTGCCAACGACAGGTCCGGTGCGGCGTGAATGACCTCCAGAACAACCGCCTTGTCCTGATAATCGATATCCCAGCCCAGATCGTTCGGCATGATCGGAAGACTGAATCCCTGGAATCTGCCGGTCAGCGATCCACAGGTAATGACGCTGAATAAGTCCTCCAATAACGGCTCGAAATTATCCAGCAGATGAAGATACAACGAACCGTCGAGTTCCAGTGCGCCGGAAATGACGAGTTGATCGAACTGCTCGCCGGGTGTCATTCCACCGATACTGATGTCAATCACGCCGGTGGGATACTGAGACAGATTACCCAGGATATTCAGGATGCCCGTTGAGCTGCCGGGATTGATGGTTCCTGAATTCGTGAACAGAACGGAGCGGGCATCGAGTGTGCCGGTTCCACGGATGATCCCGGTTTGCTCGTTATGCAAAGACTCGCCCGCGAAGACGAAGGTCTGCCCCGCCGTAATTTGAAGGACACCGGAGTTGGTAAAATCGACATGATCGAATTTGAAGGATCCTTCCCCATTGCTCTTAATGAATGTCCCGGCATTGCTGAAGGTCGAGACAGCCCCTCCATCGAAGTAGAAATTCCGGTTGACCTGCACATCGAAAGTCGCACCGTTCAAGTTCCGGATATCCGCGCCGTTCGCGATACGAATATCGGAACTGCCGGTCCAGGTCGCCGTACCGGCATTGCTCAGAGTCCGCTGTGAAATGCGTTTCGTCCCCCCACCATTGATCGAGAGAGTTCCGCCGGGACCGATGTTGGTGCTTCCCAGTCCGCGCATCGTGCCGGACCGCCAATCGAATGTGCCGGAGATGTCCAGCGAGCCATAGCCGCTCAGAGTGCCGTTCTCCAGGATGAAGTTCGGAGCGGAGATCGGTGTGGTAATAGCAAGAGAACTGTTGGATTGATAAATCCAGCCCTCGCCGGTGCAGGATGTGCCTTCATTAAACACAAACGTTCCCTGGTCGAATTGGATGGTCGTGCCTCCCAGCGGATTGACCTCTCCTTCGCTGGTGAATTCTCCGCTGAAATAGAGGCTTCCGGATTGTGTTTGCACCACGCCGGTGTTGGTAAATGCACTATTCTCGAATCGGCTGGAACCCGTCCCGGTTGTTTTCTGAACCGTTCCGGCATTGTTAAAGACAGGAGTCACTGTCCCATTACGGTAGAACGACCTGTCGTTTCGGATCTCAAATACTCCACCCGCCAGGTTGTTGAATACCGGGCCATTGTCGCATCGAATATGACCGTTATCGCTCCAGGTGGCGGTTCCGGAATTGTCAATCGTCCGCTGGTTCAGGTACTTATAGTCTCCACCATACAGGGAAAATGTGCCGCCCGAGGCCACTGCGGTTTTCCCTTCCCCCGCCATGGTTCCACCGCTCCATGAAAGCGAGCCGGAAACCGTCAATGCTCCCGCTCCTGTTAGCGTGCCGCCGGACAGCAGGAACGACTGAGCAGGAACGGAGGCATTCACCGAGAATGTCCCGCCGGACAACTGATGCCAACCGTCACCCAGAAACCGGGTCCCCTCGTTCATTGCGAAACTTCCATCCGAAAAAACAATCGTTGCGCCGGAAGCGGCTGCGAAATCTGCCGAGCCGGTCACGCTCCCCGCACCACCAACAAATTGGATTTTTCCCGAATTGACCGCAAAGAGGCCCGTATGGTTAAACGTCACATTCTCAAAACTCGAGGTCCCGGTCGCTGTGTTCTTCTGCAGGATTCCCGAATTGTTGAATATGGGATTGACGGTTCCATTGCGATAGAACGACCGGTCGTTTCGGACGTCGAATATACCGCTCGCGAGGTTGTTGAACACCGGGCCATTGTCGCAGCGAATATGACCGTTATCGCTCCAGGTAACCGTTCCGGAATTATCAATCGTCCGCTGGTTCAGATACTTGTAATTGGCGGTATAGATCGAACCGACACAACCCAGCCCAAGTGCGGTTTTTCCCGAACCGGACATGGTTCCGCCGGACCAGGTCATCGTGCCCGATATGGTCAGATCGGCCACGCCTGTCAGAGTTCCGCCGCTCAGCGCGAAACTCTCAGTAGACAGAATCGATTCCAAATTCAATGTGCCGTCCGTTACCCCGAAATTCCTGAGATCTGCCGGTGTTTTCAACGTTGTCTGGCCACCGGTCACCCGCCCCCAACCATCCCCCGTAAACTGGGTTCCGGCATCGAGTGTCATCGTGCCGCCGGAGAACTGGTAAGCCGCACCTTCACTTGCCTCATACACTCCTGTCCCTGTTCCACCACCGGAGATCGACAGAATGCCGGTCTGCACATCCACAAGTCCGCTGTTGTTCAGAGCGACGTTTTCAAAATTGCTCGTTCCCGTCCCCGCCGTTTTCTGCACGGTTCCGGCATTGTTCAAGACAGGAGTCACTGTCCCATTGCGATAGAACGACCTGTCGTTTTGAATATCGAATATGCCGCCCGCCAGATTATTGAACACGGGACCGTTATCGCATCGAATATGCCCCGTATCGCTCCAAGTGGCGGTCCCGGAATTGTCGATCGTTCGCTGGTTGAGATACTTGTAGTCTCCGCCGTAGATAGAGAATGCGCTCCCTTGGGCCGCCACGGTCTTCCCTTCTCCAGCCATGGTCCCACCACTCCATGAAAGCGAGCCGGAAACCGTCAATGTCCCTGCGCCTGTCAGCGTGCCACCGGTCAAGAGGAAATGCTGAGCCGGAACGGCGGCATTCACAATGAACGTCCCGCCGGATAACTGGTGCGAGCCATCCCCCAGCAACTGTGTCCCCTCGTTCATTGCGAAGGTTCCATCTTCGAACACAATCGAACTGCCAGACCCCGCCGTAAGAAATCCCACATTCGACAAAGATCCTCCATTGTTGAATCGGACTGACCCCGCATTCACACTCACCTGCCCGGTGTTGTTGAATGTCAGACCCTGGAAATAGGTACCTCCCGTGCCTCCATCCTTTTGAACCGTCCCGGCATTGTTGAATAGGGGATTGACCGTTCCGTTGCGATAGAAGGATCTATCGTTTTGAATATCAAACACGCCCTCTGCCAGGTTGTTGAACACCGGGCCGTTATCGCATCGGATATGGCCGTTATCGCTCCAGGTGGTGGTTCCGCCATTGTTGACCGTCCGCTGGTTGAGATACTTGTAATCGCCTCCGGAGATCGAAAGCGTTGTCCCCATGGGGATCTCGGTCGTGCCGGTCCCCGACATGGTTCCACCGCTCCATGCCAAGTTCGCAGTGGGGGTAAACGTTCCTTCACCGGTCAAGTTCCCACCGGAAATCCGGAAGCGTTCCGCCGAAACCGAGGCATTCACGGTGAACGTCCCGCCGGATAACTGATGCCAGCCATCCCCCAGCAACTGCGTCCCCTCGTTCATTGCGAAGGTTCCATCTTCGAACACAATCGAACCGTCGGTCCCTGCCGTAAAAAATCCCTCATTCGACAGAGATCCTCCATTGTTGAATCGGATTGACCCCGTATTCGCACTCACCTGCCCGGTGTTGTTGAATGTCAAACCCTGAAAATAGGTTCCTCCCGTGCCTCCATCCTTCCGAACCGTCCCGGCATTGTTGAATATCGGATTGACCGTTCCGTTGCGATAGAAAGATCTATCGTTTTGAATATCAAACACCCCCCCCGCCAGGTTGTTGAACACCGGGCCGTTATCGCATCGGATATGGCCGTCGCTCCAGGTGACTGTTCCCGAGTTGTCGATTGTCCGTTGCGAGATGTATTTTGTATTCCCGCTTGAGAACGAGAACACCGAACCGGAAGGAATGATCGTTTTCCCTTCGCCGGACATCGTTCCGCCAGTCCACTCCAATGTTCCGGTCGATGTGAAGGTTCCCGCACCGTTCAACGTTCCGCCGGAAATCCGGAATTTCTGCGCCGAAATGGAGGCATTCACGGACAACGTGCCGTCGGTCAGTTCATGCCAGCCGTCGCCCAGGAATTGAGTCCCCTCCTGCATCGCGTGACTTCCGCCCGCGAAACGGATGGTTCCACCGGAAGCCGCTGTGAAACCGGCCGAGTTGGTTACTCTCGAATCGCCGGTGAACTGAATCATCCCGGAATTCACGATCAATCCGCCCGTGTTGTTGAACGTCACATAGTCAAACGTGGTGGTTCCGGTTGCCGTGCCCTTCTGCACCGTCCCCGCGTTGTTGAATATTGGATTGATGTTATTCTGCCGATAGAAATAGGCATCGCTTTGGATGTCAAACACTCCGCCCGCCAGATTGTTGAATACCGCATTGTTTTCGCCGCGAATGTTCCCGGCGCTCCAAACGGCTGTTCCCGAATTGTCGATGGTCCGTTGCGAGATATATTTCGTATTTCCGCTT
>JAKPYU010000259.1 GCA_029568995.1 Candidatus Omnitrophota bacterium
TCCACCACTGCCGATGGGATTCGCCACAAAAACCGGACAGGATGGACGTGAGTACCCTCAGTACGGCCTCGGTCTCCCCCTGGCGGGATCAGTAATCTTATATCCGCCGTGGCTTGCGCCGGATTCATCGCACTCCTTCGATCTGGTCAATCTCCGTGCATTCCGGCTCTGCGCCGTGTTCTTCAACTCACTGGTTACCGTTGGCATGGTTCTGGTTTTGAGGCGTCTTCTGGCAAGGCTGGGATTGGGTTTGCGGGAGAGTCTCCTTGCCGGGTTGGTATTTGGCGTTGCCACGGTGGCCTGGACACATGGCCGCACTTTCTTCACGGAACCGCTTGCAGCATTGTGTGTGCTGGGTTCGCTTGCGGTTCTTCAAAAAGCCAATCGGGATTCCGCTCTCTCCGTACACCATTTGCTCTTGTCCGGGCTGATTTTCGGTTGGGGAATTCTGACCCGCCTGGATACGCTTGTGGCAGGGGCGGCATTTGCCTGGGAAAGCGGACGCAACACCCGGAATGTCCGGGATCTCGCCAAACGCTGGCTCCTCGTGGGCACGCCGGTGTTTCTCGTGTTGGCCTGTCTGGCCGGATACAATGTGTACCGTTTCGGCTCTGTCGTGAGCACCGGATACGAAGATCAGACGGAAGGGGTCCGATTCGCCACGCCGTTGCTCGTTGGCTTGCACGGTTTTCTTTTCACTCCCGGGCGCAGCGTGTTTGTGTTTTCGCCGATTCTCTTGCTGGCGATTCCGGGAGTTCGTGCCTTATGGCGTCAGGATCGGCAATTCGCGGTGACCGCCTTCCTCGTTGTGGGTGGATACATGGCCATGATGAGCAAATGGCAGAACTGGGCGGGAGGATCGGACTGGGGACCGAGGCATATCTTCCAGATCACCCCCTGGCTGGCCATTGCGGCATCGGTTTACTGGTTTGAACGAAAGCGAACAGGGAATTGGATTTGGCTGCTGCTGGTCATATCCGTTGGAATGCAGATCCTTGGACTTCTTACGGATGCCGTACTGGTGATTCGCGAGGCCGGGTTGGACTTCAATCCCGTCGCAAAACAGATGTCGGTATACGAACCATCCCGGAGCGTGCCGGTGTTACATGTCGAATGGCTGCTGGGACATTCCCCGAATCTTCTGCTCATCGACATGGCACGACAGGGATCGCGTTGGGTGGCATTATTCTCTGTACCGATGATCCTGTTCACGGTCTCCGGGTGGAGACTGGTTACTCAACCGCGTGAGGGCGAAATTGCTGAACGAACCGCCTCCCCAAAATCAGGCACGAATTGAAACCGTTCGCGTGACCCGCGCGGAGACCGACGGACGATTTACCCGTCTCAGCTTCCATGCTCCCGAACAGGGCAGACGCGCCTTGGCCGGGCAGTTCTTCGAGGTTACCTGCCATCCGGCGGATGAGGCCAATCCAACTCAGGGACCCCCGCTATCTCCCCTCCTGAACCGTCCGTTCAGCATCAACCGATGGATCGAGGACGGTTTCTCCATTCTGTTTGAAATGATCGGCCCCGGAACAAAGCGATTGGGTGCTGCAAAACAGGGAGACAGGATCACCGTGCTGGGGCCGCTGGGGCGAGGGCTGGCAGAGATTCCGCCTCACGTTCAACATTTGGTGCTTGTAGCGGGAGGGATCGGCATTGCGGCATTCACCACGTTTGCGCAGCTGGCCCGACAGAGAGGCGTAGCCTGTTCGCTCTATTACGGAGTCAATCGAGGAACCGACTTAGCCCTGCGCAACCCCAAGAAGAAAGGGTATCAGAGCCGGTTGCTCGATGAATTCGATTCCCTCGGCTGCCGGTGCGCATTGTCCTCCATGCTGGACGGTTCTTTCTTTCCCGGCACGGTCGTGGACCTCCTGGAGCGGGACCGCCAGGAGAATTGCGTGCCGTTCGGCGATCCGGTAGAGGGCATTTTCATGATCGGCTGCGGCCCGTGGGCCATGATGAACGCATTGGCGAGATGGGCCATGCCGCATCAGATCCCCTGCTTTCTGCTGATGGAGGAAATGATGGGCTGCGGCCTCGGAATCTGCCGGTCCTGCATCGTTCCCGGATACGATATTCGGGAGGATGGCTCAAAAGTCCCACGAAATATCGCAGTCTGCCGGGAGGGTCCGCTGATTGCCGCCGAACGGATCGACTGGGAGAGAAAATGGGAATGAAGGACAAGAACGAACCCATTGACATGCGCGTTGACCTCGCGGGCATGGAGCTGCGCAACCCGGTCATCCTGGCGTCAGGGACTTGGGGATATGGCATGGAAGTACCGGACATCATTGAACAGGTAGATTCATCCCGATTGGGCGGGATCGCACTAAAAGGCATTTTCTATGAACCCCGTCGGGGGAACCGAACCCCGCGTCTGGCGGAGACACCCGGCGGCCTGCTGAATGCCATCGGCCTGGAGGGAGTCGGAGTCAAGGCGATGGTGGAGGAGATCCTGCCCTCGCTGCACCCGCGCAGGACTCGCATCTTTGTCAATATCTGCGGGACTTCCAAGGAAGAATATGCCCGAATCACCGGGGAATTGGTGCAGAAGGCGTGGGATCTATTCGACGCGATTGAGGTCAATATCTCCTGCCCGAACCTGGATTGCGGCGGGATGGAATTCGGGACCGATCCGAAAGCAGCAGCGGAAGTGACCGGGGCTGTCCGCAACGCAGCAAAGGGAAAGCCGGTTTATGTTAAGTTAACACCCCTGGTGACAGACCTCTCCTCAATCGCCCTGGCCGTGGCGGAAACCGGTGCGGAAGGCCTTTCCCTGGTGAACACGTACCCTGCCATGCTGATTGACCTCGACCGGCGAAAGCCGGTCCTGGCGAAGAATTTCGGCGGGCTTTCGGGACCCGCGATCAGACCCATGGCGCTGCGGGCGGTATGCCTGGTTCGGAAGGCGCTGAAAACGCACGGGCTTGGCACAGCAATCATTGGCATGGGGGGAATTTCGAGCGGCAGGGATGCGCTGGAGTTCCTGGTCGCGGGCGCGGATGCCATCTCGCTGGGGACCATTAACTTCGTCAACCCGCTGGCTTACGAGAAGATTCTGAGTGAGATGGAAGAAATCATGCGGGATCGCTTTGCACAGGCAGGAAATCCCGAAGATCTCCGGGTCCGTTCCTGGTCAGGAACGCTGACATTGAATTAAGAATTCATTGGGCAGGCACGGAGGCCTGCCCCTACCGCTTGCCACCTACACCCGCGTCACATACTCCCCGGTGCGCGTGTCGATCCGCAGAATATCGCCCTGATCGATGAACAGGGGGACATTCAGCAACAGACCGGTTTCGAGCGTTACCTGCTTGGTGGCTCCCGTGGCGGTGTTCCCCTTCACTCCCGGCGGAGCATCAATCACTTCCAACTCCGCGAAATCCCCAATTTCCAGAAGAACCGGTTCGCTTTTATAGAAGCTGACTTCCACCTCCGAATTGATCTTCATGTATTTTTCCCGGTCTTCCACAACAGCGGTCGGCAGGGTGAACTGCTCGTAGGTCTCCGTGTCCATGAACACAAAGCCGGTATCGTCCTTGTAGAGATACTGCATTTTCCGGTTCTCGAATACGACACGCTCCACCTGTTCTCCGCTTCGGAACCGCCTGTCGAGCACATTGCCGGTGCGCAGATTCCTCAATTTGACCGAGATGAATCCCGGATTGCGACCCATGGCTCGCTTGACATAATCCGTACAGACATACAGTTCCCCGTCAATTTCACAACGGACTCCAACTTTGCAGTCAATCGCCTGGATTAGCATCGTAACCTCACACATTCGGACCGGTTTTATTCGGAATTTTCGCGGAAACCGGTGGAGACTCTCATAAATTGAGGGATCATAATGTATCCGTCCGTGCAAGTCCTGTAAACCCAGACCGTTGGAATTGTGGACGCGGGCTGACTTTGCGGACTCGTGGCGGATGCTTTTGGGAAATATCCGGTTTCCAGGGAATCTGCACAGGTATGACATATCGAATACGCTGGGTCTGCGTCCTGAAAGGGGGGTAAATCAGGCGACGCGATCTTCCCAGTAGTCTTCGAGGCGTCCGGAGAGCATGGCGCAGTGGAATTGGCACCCCGAACGGACCACTCCATACCGGATTGCTTGAGTCGGAGACCGATG
>JAKPYU010000267.1 GCA_029568995.1 Candidatus Omnitrophota bacterium
TTCTCCGTGGAACGCCCGGTTCTCAGTGAGAGCACCGAGTTGCGCAAACAGGGGTATATCACGGAAAGCAAAGCGGGATTCTGGTCCGGTGAGTTGTACCTTCGGATGCTCGTGCCGAACGACACACCCGAAAACACCCGCAGTCTGAAAATGGTGGCGGAAGCGGCCTCGCGTCGTCTTCGCCCCGGCCCGGCAGTGCCTTCCGGGTTCGGGCGGATGCCGGCAGAGGACCGGGTCGCCAATTCCGAGCGGTTTGTCCGCCTGCGGGTTCTGGGATATGACTTTCTGACCGATGGATACCTGGCGGATTATCGTCTCGATGGGAAAACGGCCACCGCACTTGTGTGTCCCTGTGTGGATGAAACAACGGCGCGGGAGCGATTCCGTGCGTTGTTTGGGGCTATTGTCGATCAGAATGCGCGCCCTGTGCCGGTAGCGGGATTGGGCGACCGCGCGTTCATGGCCCGTGGAACGCGACACGGGAATGTGGTGATCTTTCAGCGGGATCGGTTTCTTGCCGGGCTTCTGGCGGTTCCAACAACGGTGGGCGATTTCCTGCCGCGTTTCGATACCCAACTGACCGCCGCTCCTTCGGAGTAATCACAGCCAGCCGGTGAGCTGCGCCAGAAGCCGTGAGTATTCCAGGAAATTCGGCCAGGAGATATCCGGCGGCACGCCGTGATCGCAGCTGGGGATGAATCCGCCTTCCACCAGCAGCGGCGGAACCACGCGCAGAACCTCCGCTTGCATCTCCGCACCCCCTGCCGCGATGGCGCGTTTATCGATCGCGCCTGTGTAGGCGATATGTTTCCCGAATCGCTTTCGGTATTCAACAATGTCATTCCCGGCTGCCACTTCAATCGGATCGCAGCAGTTGATTCCCGCCTCAATCCAAATCGGAATCAACTCCGCCACGTACCCATCCGAATCCATGTCTACAATCGGACACCCACCCGCGCGGATCTCGGTCACCCACTTCCTGTAAGTGGGCAAGAGGAACTCGCGGGTCATCGCGGGGGAGATCATGCTGTGCGCTTTATAGGCCATGTCCTCCGAAATCCCGACACGATCCACGGTGGTCTTTGCAAAAATCCCGCGCATCGTTTCCAGAACAAACTCCGTCCAGAACTCAATCATCTCGCGCACAAATTCCGGATCTTCCAGAAACAGCAGGCAAAGCCTTTCAAATCCGCACCACTCCCGCAGCTGCCAGAATGGACCGTTGACCTGGAATTCGACCACCGCCTCGCTTTCGTTGAGCTGCCTGGAACGTTCCTCGAAATCCGCCGGATAGCGCCCTTCGGTGGTCGGGGAATAGCGCTTTTTCATCTCTTCCCAATCGTCCCGTGTCTCCACGGGGAACCTGTGCCATTTGCGGGTGACGAAATCCTTCGGGAACCGCAGGAACGTGTAATCGAAGGTGTCCGAGATCTCGACAATCGCGCCCATCCAGTCCTGGACCAGGTAGTGTCCATCGCGATGTTCCAGCACGGTTTCCTCGAATTCGGGGATCATTTTGAACGACACGCCGGGATCGAACCGCTGCGGTTTGGCCGCCGGGTCAATGGAGAGTGTGTCAAGCAGCGCATCGAAGAAATCCGTTTGGGGATCGAGACCCTGGCTGTGCCATGCCTCCAGGGTGGATTTACGCGGATAACCGGGGATAAACGGGATTTTGTCGGGGCTTCCGAAGAGGAGAGTCTCGCGAAATCTCTGCCGTGTGTTCATAGACTGCGGGTTCCGATGCATAATACACAGATAAACTGATTGCGGAGTATTGCACTCTTGCTGCGACCGGACAACGGGGGAGAGTTCAGTTCCATGATTGCGGAAATGAATGGACAAAATGTTGCGGAGTCAGGGAGATATTGATCCAATGAACGAACCTTTTCAGCTATCTGAAATTCCGTTGGGTGCGGCATCGTTTCCCGATCCGCTGCCGTTGTCGATTATCGGGACCGCCGGTCCGAGCACGGGCATGGACCTGCGCCGGTGGCAACAATCGCCGGAGGGGCGTTACACAACGGATGATGTGCGGGCGATGGCTCGTGTGATCGCCGAAGGGCGGCTTGCCGCCTTGCGGATCAACGGCGCGCATGTGCGCCCGGCGGATCGGCTCCCGACTGTCATCCGGTTTGCGCGGGAGGCTATCGCACAGTCCGGCCGCAAAAATGTCCGGGTTCTTCTGGACCTGGGCGGACCGAAAATTCGAACTCGAAATTCCGAGCCGGTGCCGGTTGCCGAACCGGTTGGTTCATCCAAGCAGCCGAAAAGCGGAGCGACACACGTCATTCTCAGCACCCGGTCGGCGGAGAGCGCCTCCCAGGAGGGCATTCCGGTGGTTCCCGTCAGCTATCCCGGCTTGATCGAGGACATTCGGGATGGGGCCTGGATTCGCATTGATGACGGGCAGGTGACCCTTGGGGTGGAGCGTGTGGATCGTGTCCTGGGGCACATCCATTGCCGGGTTTTGCGGGGTGACCGGATCGATCCAGGCAAGGGATTGAACCTGGTGGGAGCGAGTATCTCCGCGCCCAATCTCACCGCCGATCTGGATCTTCCCCAGCTGGAAAGCCTGGTTGCAGAGTTGGAAGTCGAGGAATGGCCTGAGTTTATCTCGCTTTCGTTCGTGAAGTGCGCGGAGGATGTTCGGATTTTCAAGAACACTTTTCTTCGGTTGGCAGAGAAGCATGGTCGCAAAGTTCTCTGCGCTCCCAGTGTGATTGCGAAGATCGAACGGTTTGAGCTGTTCGACTGCCTGGAGGATGCCATCCGTCTGGGCGATCACACGCGGGTGGATCTCCTTACCTTTGTCGAGAGCGATAGCGTTGAGGCCGCGCTGGGGGCGCATTTCCCGTATTCCCTGGCGACCGTTCAGCAGCAGGCCTTCCGCTACGATTACGTGTACCGACAGTTGGCAATCAACAACCTGGTTCCCTCCGAACGACAGATCCGCTTGCAGGGATTGGAACCGGAGCGGGTGGTTCGCGGGCTGTATGCGTTGCGGGAGATCCTGCGGATCATGGGAGAGGTGGATGCCGTGATGTACGCGCGCGGGGACCTGAGTGTGGAGATCGATCCGAGACGCACAGCCGTTCTGCGCGATTTCTTCCAGATGTGCGCCCGTCGAAAAGGTGTCGCCGAGATTATCGCGACCGATATTCTGCCCAGCCTTCGCCTGGGAACACGCATTACCGCCGCCGAGGGAGAGGCATTCGCCAACCTCGCCCGTGTACGTCCCTCCGCGATTATGGCAAGCAACGAGATCGCCGTAGGGCGCGATCCGGTGTATGTGGTCCACGAGATCTATAATTCCGTGCTGTATCTGCTCAGTACGCTCTTCGGCAGGGATCCGGTCCAGGAACTGGTGTCCGGCTATACCCGACGAAACACGGTTTCACAACCGGATGCCCTGGCGGGAACCTTTCATGAAGAAATCCGCGCCGCGCTCGATATGCTCACCCGTAAGTCGTGTCACCTCGACTATACCCTGGAGGATCATCCGGGAATGATCGACAGAGATCCGGCCAAGATATTCGTCATCGTCGGTCTATTTCCGCGCGAGACCCCGTTTGCCCGAACACCGGGTGAACGTCTGCTCCGCCTGATTGCCTCTCAGCGCCCCGGCCCGCCGATTGTTCCAGTCCGACTGGGGCAAGTTCCGATCCCCTCTTTTCTGGATTGGGGTGTTCGTCCCCCCGTCACCGTGCCCGATTTTATCGGACAGGACTTCAATCACCTCTCGATCCTCCTGAAGCGCCTGGCGGAAATGGGAGTTACTACTGTGGGAGAACGGTGTGCGATCTTCTGGCTGAATAACCGGCAGCAGGTCCAGGTGTTCTGTGGCGAAGTTCCGCAGGAGTAAGGTTCATATCTCCCCCCTCAATTTCCCCCCCTGAATCCCCCCGTGAATGGGGGGAGGGAGATAAGAAAACGGGGCGAGGAGGAATCCCTCCCTGCTCGCGGGGAGGGCTGGGGTGGGGGCTTACCGCTGGCCCGGTTCCGACATCAGTCCCAGCAAGGCTCTTGCGGCTTCGAGCGGTCCCGTTGTTTCACAGCCGGGAACACCCAGCCGGGTCCGAATCTGCCCCACAAAAACACCCGCCTGAAACGCTACCTCAAATGTGCTCTGGGCCAATCGGTCGTGCAGGTCACGATATTGAGGCGGTCCGAAGATATTGGCGAAATAACTATGCACCAGGCCTTTGGAGGTTGTGGTTCCCTTGGCCATCGCCGCTCCCTCCCGGAACACACGCAAGGCCGCTTCGGGGGTTTCGAATCGGTCGATAATGTGGTGTTCCTCGTCTACTTCCTCGTAATTGTTTGCATAGAAAATGTAATTCACCAGGTATCCGTGCAGCACCTCAGCGAGCGAGGTCACCGGCAGAACAACCCGCGCATTGACTTTCTGCGGACTCATGATGATCGCCCGGTCGATCTGGTCGAACGCATATCCCTGCTGCAAGTCGTCCAGACGAACAAACGCGCCGATCTCGGTTCCGTAGGCCAGAACCTTTCCATCGGGAGTAGTCTCGAACGACCCCATATCATCCGCGATGATTCTCATCTCACGGATATACTCTGCTCCCAGGGTTCGAAACGCCTCCAGGGTCTCGGATTTCCCGGTTGCCGTATCACCCATCAGGACGATGTTGGCCGCCATGTTTCGCTTGAGACTGATTCGGGTCATGGCTCCATGAAACGGCATTCGGCCCCGTTGCATCATCCGGATATTGTGGAGCGTAAGAATCATCTTCTTTAAATATCCGAAATACCCGAATCGATCCTCACCGGGGATTGCTGCAACCAGCAAATCGTTCCGAGAGTCTTCATAGAACACGGTGGGAAGTTCGCCGTATTTCGCCATTGCCTCAGGTGGAGCGCCATAAGCATAGATGGCGTCCGGCCCCGCTGCGATCTGCTCATCGGTTGCCAGTTCGAACAGGTTCGCCAGGCAACTGCCCAGGCTGATGAAACACTGGTGAAAATAGATAAAGATGACCAGCGGGCCGACTTGCGCCGGATAGCACAGCCATTTTTCCTTTTCCCAAACAATCCCCTCCAACGGATTCTCGACGACTTTCTTGAATTGCCCCGTGCGTGTGTTCATCGGGGGGTCCAGAATCAGCGGCGGATAGACCAGAACCTGGCGGATGAATGGAATGTCCCGCAACGGTTCTCCGTAAGGCTTGGGCGGATTCCAATGCTTTGCCACGGCAATGATGCCCATGTTGCAGCCGGAGCGGATCTGTCGGTAGATACGAGGATGATCGCCGGTGATGTTCTCGCAGACGTCCCGGTAGACCCCACGAACCAGGTGAGTGAGTTGTTCCACGGTTGCGTTGAACGTGCGAAACGGACGTCGGTCATGAGCGTTTGGGCCGCTCTCGGAATGACAGATCACAAATCGGTGGAATTTCCGCCAGAAGTCATAGAGTCCTTCGACAAACTGATGAAGCGCTTTTCGCTGATCGGGACCATCTTCAAAAATCGGCGTGATCTTCAATGCCTGCTCCAGCGGATTGACCGTCAAAGACCGAAGAAGCTCCAGGAAACGGGCCTGTTCCTCCGGCCCTCCCAGAAGGATGGGCAGACTATCCGAAATCGGCGAGTCTTTCCTGCGCAAGGTCTCGATATACAGGGCCAGGAGCCGTTCAAAAACCTCGCTTTCCAGGATCTCACGGTGGGTATCGCAGATCACACCATCGGTATGAAGAATCAGCTCATCCTTGTGTCGATCAAGCTGCACGGGTGACATCGGCCCTGTTCCTTTCCGGGATTCGGCGAGAGTGTTGGCCGCTAGTCTACTGGAACCCGCTCCCTGGAAAAGGATGGATACCCGTGGACAGACTCCCGTTCGGACGTAACCTCAATGAAACGGGGCGCTCTTGCAGGCTTTTGGGAAAATGGGATACTAAAAATCTATCCCTTCAGCTGCCCATATTATCCACTGTTTGTCCTTTGCAGCTGAGTCCACGGACAAACATGGGAGGAACCTATGCGCCAACTACCACCCAATACCTTCGCTTCCGAATCTGTCACGGAAGGACACCCGGACAAGGTCTGCGACCAGATTTCCGACGCGATTCTGGACGCCATTATGGCCGGCAATACAGGTCGCGATCTGACCGCAGCCCGAGTAGCCTGCGAGACGCTGGTCTCTACGGACTTGGTCGTCGTGACGGGCGAAATTACCACCTCGTTCATGCCGGAATATGAAAAGATCATCCGCAATGTTCTCCGGGATATCGGATACACGGAGAAAGCAGCCGGGATGGACGCCAATCGTTGCCGTATCATGATCGCGGTCGATCCGCAATCCCCGGATATTGCCGCGGGAACCGGCGGTGAGGACCCCGGTGCGGGCGATCAAGGCATGATGTTCGGCTATGCCTGCGATGAGACGCCGGAACTGATGCCCCTGCCTATCCACATGGCCCATAAACTCACCCGAAAAATGGCCGAGGTTCGCAAATCCGGCGAGATCGAATATCTCGGACCGGATGGGAAATCTCAAGTCACGGTGTCCTACGACGGCGGCGCGAAGATCGTCCGTGCTGTCCTGGCAGCGCAGCACAAAATCAAGGATCTCCCCCTCAAGAAGATCAAAGCCGATCTGACCGAAAAGGTGGTCAAACCTATTATCGCTGAACGTCCCGAAATCTGGGACAAGCTCGACCTGGAAGAGGATCTGATTGTCAACGGAACCAGCGATCCGAACGGGATGAGCACATTCTTCGTCGGCGGCCCCGAAGGAGATGCCGGGCTGACCGGACGGAAGATCATTGTCGATACCTACGGCGGCAAGGGCCGACACGGCGGTGGCGCGTTCTCAGGAAAAGACCCAACGAAAGTGGACCGCTCTGCGAATTACATGTGCCGGTACGTCGCCAAAAACATCGTGGCCGCCGGGCTTGCGACAGAATGTGAATTTCACTTGGCCTATGCTATCGGCCTCAAAGAACCTATGTCGGTCGGTGTGAACACCTTCGGAACCGGCAAACTCGGCGATATGAAACTGGCTCGGGTCTGCCGGGAGGTTTTCTCGTTCCGCCCTGCCGACATCATTCGAACCCTGGACCTTCGTCGACCGATTTACCGTCAAACATCGGCTTATGGCCATTTTGGACGGGAAGAACCCGGATTCACCTGGGAGAAGACCGACAAAGTGGATGACCTGAAAAAAGCGGCGGGAATGGAGTAGGACCGCAGTCGCTCCGGTCAGCAGAAAGGCAACTTCAAGACATGAGCGGCCAATTCAAACGGCTCCTGGTGACCAGCGCTTTGCCGTATGCAAACGGGCCGATTCACCTCGGACATCTGGCCGGAGTCTATGTTCCTTCCGATATTTATGTCCGGTATCAGCGCCTCAAAAAGCGCGAGGTGATCCATATCTGCGGCAGCGATGAGCATGGCGTGGCAATTACCATCCGCGCCGAAAAGGAAGGCGTTTCTCCCCAGGAAATCGTTGACCGATACCATGCCAGCATGAAAGAGAGCTTCCAGCGTCTGGGAGTCTCGTTCGACAACTATTCCCGAACCTCCCTGCCGATTCACCACGAAACCACACAAGCCTTTTTCCTCAAAGTGCTGGAGAAAGGTTTCCTGGTCCGAAAGACGACCAGGCAGCTGTTCTGCACCAAAACCCAACAGTTTCTTGCGGACCGGTATGTTCAAGGAACTTGCCCGTATTGCGGCAGTGATGAAGCGAAAGGGGATCAGTGTGAGAAATGCGGTCGCCCGATGGACCCGCTGTCTCTTATCAATCCCATTTCCGTGCTGTCAGGGGAGCGGCCGGAGATCCGCGAGACCACCCATTGGTTCTTCGATCTCAAAAAAGCCCAACCGGACCTGATCGAATGGCAGAAGACCCATCCCGAATGGAAAGACAATGTCAAGAACTACTGCCGGGGTGCGTTTGAGGAAGGACTCCAGGAACGATGTATCACCCGCGATCTTCGCTGGGGCGTCAAAGTCCCGCTCGAAGGCGATGAGGGCAAGGTGATTTATGTCTGGTTCGATGCGCCCATCGGGTATATCTCCTCCACAAAGGAGTGGGCCATTGCACAAGGCGACCCGGATCTGTGGAAGAAATACTGGTGCGATCCGGGCACGAAACTGGTTCATTTCATCGGCAAGGATAATATCTTTTTCCATGCCCTGATGTTTCCGGCAATGCTGATGACCCATGGGGATTTTATTCTCCCGGAAAACGTGCCCGCGTTTGAGTTCATGAACCTGGAAGGACGCAAACTCTCCACCAGCAAGAACTGGGCGGTATGGCTGCCGGAGTACCTGGAGGCGTTCGAGCCGGACCCGCTGCGGTATTATTTGGCCTATAACGCCCCGGAGAACCAGGACAGCGATTTCAAATGGCAGGAGTTCCAGAACATCAACAACAGCCACTTGGCGGATGTGTTCGGGAATTTCGTGAACCGCGTAGTCTCAATGACACTGCGATATTTCGACGGCAAGGTCCCCGCTCGTGGCGCCTTGAGCGCCGAGGACGAAAAGATCCTGGAATTGATTCGAACCATGCCGGAGACAGTCGGTGCGCTGCACGAGGCAGTTCATCTGCGGGAAGCGGTCGGCATGACGCTGGAATCGGCCCGCGCGGGGAATCTCTATCTTCAGGAACAGCAGCCCTGGAAACTGATGAAGGAAAGCCCGGAACGCTGCGGCACGGTGTTAAATGTCTCCCTGGAGGTTTGCCGTGCGCTTGCCGTGCTGTTCCATCCGATCACGCCGTTCACCTCGGAGAAGATCTGGCGCATGTTGAACCTTCCGGGGCGCGTGGAGGACCAGGAATGGGATCAAGCCGGAATCCCGGTCCTTGAGCCGGGACACGCTCTGGGCGAGCCGGTGATTCTGTTCCGCAAATTCGAGGACGAGGAGATACAAAAGCAATTGGATAAGCTGACCGTTTCCGAACCGGCACAAGAAGAAGATTCGGGCATCGCGCCTTTCCTGGATCAGCAGGTAGCCTACGATGAGGTAGCGAAGCTGGACCTTCGCGTCGCGGATGTCCTGGAAGCCGAGCGGGTGAAAAAGACCGAGAAGTTGTTGCAACTGAAGATCCGCGTGGGGAAGGAAGAACGAACCATCGTTGCCGGTGTGGCCCAGTATTACGCACCGGAGGACCTGGTCGGGAAGCAGATCATTGTCGTTGCGAATCTCGAACCGGCCAAGATCCGGGGAATCGAGTCGAAAGGCATGTTGCTCGCGGCGAATGACGGAGAGCGTCTGACCTTGATGATGCCCGCGCAACCGTGCAAGAGTGGCGCGCGCGTGCTATAAATAAAGAAACCAGCCTTTGGGCGGGGTAGCTCAGGTGGTTAGAGCGGTGGTCTCATAAACCACAGGTCGAGGGTTCGAGTCCCTCCCCCGCTAGGATTTCTGAATTGTTGGCAAGAATCCCGTCTTTAGCTCAATGCAAGGCACCAATCTGCATGATTGACCATTTTGTGCCATTTTGCCAGTTGACTTTTTTGGCGGATCTTGGTCTAATATAGCATACGAAGGACACAGATCATTGCGGGGGACGATCAAAGACCGGGGAACCATGAAAACCTCAGACGACACATGTAGTGCGCCTTGATATGCAGAGCCGATAGTACTTGCTTGGCTGGAGAAACAAATGACTGAAAAGACATCTTTCAGCGTGGCGTATGGCGGAGAGCTGCTCGAATCTGGCCTGATGGATATCAACCAGTTGGCCCCAGCGTTGTTATCATTGGGACAATTGCTTGACGAGGCAAATAAGACGCTCAACGGAGATCGCTCACGCCTTCAGGTCAAGGTTTCCTCTGATTTCAAGAGCGGTTCCTTCGATATCTTTCTTGAATTGACGCAGCGGTTCGTTGACCAAATAGGTGATCTTCTGCATCACACCGAGCATTATTCTCCAACCAAAATACTGCAATTTCTTGGATTGACGCCAGATAACCTGCCCGAATTGACTGCGTACGGAGCATCTTTAATTGTTATATATAAGTTTCTCAAGGGGGAAAGACCGCCAAAGATAGAAATGCATAACACTGAGACCAATACGTACATTATATATAATAGGGATGGTGAGTCAAAAGAAGTACCTGGGCAGGTTGCTGATCTGCTCAAGAATGAGGTGATTCGCGAGAGTATAGACGGAGTCATAAAACCGTTAGAGACCGAAGGTATTGATACATTTTCAACCCGTGTAGATTGCGGTGAGCGGTCCATAATCATAGCCAAAGATGAAGCACAATACTTCAGAAAGCCGCATGATGATGTCGAGCAATTGTCAGATTCCAAAAGAACCTGTACTTGTATAGTCATCAGCGCGTCATTCGATGAGAAATATATATGGCGCTTTTCCGATGGCCAATCATCTTTCAATGCGAAAATAGTCGATCAAGAATTCTGGAAGAAAATTGATGCCGGTGGGGAATCGTTCTCCAAAGGGGACGCATTGACAGTTGAATTGCAGTCCAAACAAATCAGAAGGAACAGGAAGCTTACAATAGAAAATGAGATTATTCGGGTGATAGATCATGTTAGGGGATATGAACAAGGATCGCTCTTTGAGCATAAGGAATGAGAGCACAGAGTCCGGACCATTTGCCGACCCGGGCACGTAACAATTGATGGATTTTTCCTTTTATGCGTTCGGGTGCGTCCCGAACCGAGATACCAACTGCGGGGGGCTGCGTGCTCCCCGCGCTTCATTAGCAATGTTTCTGTTCTGTAATAGTCCCTTCTCAGGACCCCCCACTCGCCGACAACATCAACAGATAATACGCATTATGCGGAAGCCACGGTTCGGCGCATTCGCAGGCCGGCATGGACCCCGGTACTTTCCGCAGGTCGAACCAGGGGCGATCCGAATTGCCCGGCTCGCGGACAATTCCATTCGGAATAGTCCCCGGCACGTCCCCGCGAGGATGGCCCGGAATCTCCGAGTAGACATGGTGATAGTAAATGCGGCTGGAGGTCCCGATTCCCTCCAACATGCAGAGATCCAGCTCATTCAATCCCAGTAGCCAATGGATCTGGTTCGTGGCGTGGCAACGGAGTTTTGCCGCGAATTCCGGCTCGTCGGCAAATAGTTTTGCTGTGAGATAAGCCGCCCACGCAACAGAGGAATAGGCACTGTTCGAACCGCCGAACCATTCCTCACGGCTCTGTAGATAAAACGGTTCGCCGCCGATGGAATGACGGATCAGCCCGAATGGATTATCCGCCATAGTGAAGCTCCAGGAGAAATATCGCCGCAGCGATTCTCGTATTTTCGGAATGCGTGGTGAGTCGGGGTATTGCAGGGCATAGTCTGCCAATGCAGCGGGAGTGGCCCCTTCATCGAGAATACGATACTGGATAGTTCCGCCCGGCTGAAGTGCAAACCAGCCCGCTTCGTTCTGTAGTGAAAGCAGGTTGTCGGCCATCCGATCCACCGCCTGCCGATACTGTTCCTTTCCCGTTACTCGATGCAACTCCATCGCGGAGAACAAATGCCTGGGATTATAGCCGGTGAGAATCTTTTCCTCGTAGACATTCCAGAGATTCTCCGCATACGACAGGTAGTCCTGATCGGTTACATATTGCGAGAGCACGGCCCAGGCAGCAATCGTACAAGCACCCAGGTAGCCCGGATCGGATGTAGTAATCCGGCGGTCATCGCCGTTTCCGATAATACCGTCCGTGTCGTTTTCCGGGAGGCCGTAGGAGTCGAGGTCGCTTATGACATTCATCCAGATGTGGCCCGATTTCGGATCGACCATCTTCTTCAGCCAAGTCGCACCCCAAACAGCCTCGTCAAGCAGATCCCCGCGACCGTTCTGATCGCGGTCGATTCTATCGAAAAAGTCCTTGTGCGCCCGGTACGCGGAAATCATGCCATACACGGAGATCGGAGTATTATCATCCATGTGCTTATTCAGATCCCCGGCATTATGGTAGCCGCCAGTGGCATCGACATGGGTTCCGTCCGGCAACTTGGCATCGTCGTTATGGCACAGCCCGTGCCAGCCGGGAACCACGCAACCGCATCGTTGAATCGAATAGAATTGATAGGCCAGTTCGCCTGTAGCGGCCAATCGTTGGTCGGGGCCGATGGTAATCTCCCGCGTGACAGGTTCACGGCTACCCAAACTCGCATGAATCGTGTACTTGCCGGGATCAATCTTCGGGATCAGTCCCTCGAAATAATAGCGGCCCCAATCAACTTGGCTCTGGCCGATGACTCTACCGACCGGCATTAACGTCCCTTCATACGCTTGTCGATTGTCCGATGTCAGGTAGAACCGGCCTTCTCCGTTCTCCGGAAATGTCTCGCTGGTGACGAGAAAACGAGCCGGTTCGTTTTCATTGTATCCGGCCTGATCGACAAAAATTTCCATGGCGTCTGAAAGCGGCGTTAATTTGCACACCTGTACGGATCGAATACGGCATTCGTTCTCTTGAGGAGTAAATTGAAGCATCAGATCAATGCGGTCCGTATCCAGGCGCTGCCGGATACAACCGGTTGTAACAAGAGTCGTGTTTTCATTCGGCATATCCTGCGCGGAGGCCGGAAAATGATCCTCCCGGATCCAGCCGCGTCTTCCGCATTGGCGAAAGATAATCATAATGCCGGGCGATGCGGCCGGGGATTTCTCGGCGATTACACGTGCCACCCAGTCTGCGTTTTCATCGCCCGTCCGGATCGGCTCCGCCGACAGAGAAAACTCCCCCTCTTCTTTCTGTACCCACAAGACATTCCCGTTTGGGCTTTCGCCCAGGCCCCAACGGGCCTGGGCAGGTTTTAATTGAAACTGCGGCATAGGACACACCCGCCATCCCCAGGGGTATCCCAGAAGTCCTTTCGGAGAATCGGGAATCTGCATATTCGGGTATTTCTCTATCTTGAGAAAAGTACCGTTTGTGACAAGAGACTCCGCGGAATGGATTGCCAAACCGCCTAGCAGAACCTCTTTACCCTTCACCGTAATCTCAATGTTATAGGAAATCAGTCCTTCCTCTTTTTGAATCGGCAGATCGCAGGCCCCGTATCGCCATTGGGGATTCTGTGCCTGGTGACTGACAGTATATCGGGCGCGCTCGTTAGTGGTCGATCCTTCGTAGAGAATCATATCGACTTGGCATTCACCGCTTGCGGTATTTAACCAGGCTTCCGCGCGGAATTGATCCGGTACGGGGAGGAAGCGCGGTTTCTCGAATAACAGGAACCGGACGGATTCTTTTCCGGAAGGAACGGAGATTCGAAGCGCATGCCCGCCGTAACGGTCGGGGCAGGATTCCCAGGAGGATACCGTTCCCTTCAGTTGAGAGGAAATCGCGTCTCGGACGGAAGACAGGGTGAAAACTGACGCGGCAGTACACACGTGATGTGAGAGAAGAATCAGCAGAATGCCGGTAATTCGGATAAGCCATTGCGATGTGTGTTTCATAAGGATCACCTGGTTGGCACGAATGCGGTATGCTGGAAATCGTATCGTCGGAACGGCCATGGCATCTTTTTCGGATTCCATTCCGCATCGAATGTAAGGCAATAGAGAAGGCCGTTATGCGAAGGGAAAAGGATCTCCGTCTTGTTGTCCAGATCGTAGTCGCATAGGGTTGGAGATGCGCCAATACGTTTTCCGGTAGAGAAGGTCCATTCCGTTTCACCTTTGGCGGACAGGCAGTAGAGGTTTCCGTCGGCAGAGCAGAGGAGAACTTCCATTTGGTCGTCGCCGTCTACATCGCCGATTGCGGGTGCGCTCTCGATCCAATCCATTGCCTGGAAGGACCAGCGTTCCCGGCCCCCGCCGGCGATGCAGTAAAGATTACCGAGTCCGTCTCCGTAGAAGATTTCGTTCCGGTTGTCCCCGTCGATATCCGCGACAGCGATAGTCGTGTCGGTTCGGATGCGGAACGTTCGATGATTCCACAGAGCGTTGCCCGTCTTGCTGTCGAGGCACCAGAGAACGCCATCGCTGGAGAGGGCGAGAATGTCATAGGGAGTGTCGTCGCGAATATGGGCGATCACTGGCCCGGCATTGAAAGTCGCCATTCCCTGAAAGCGCCATTGTTCCTGCCCTTTGTAGTCGAGGCAGAAAACCGCGCTGCTGTCGCAGGTGATGACTTCCGCAAACCCGTCGGCATTGACATCTCCGACAGCGGGCGCGGCGTAGGAGCCGGAGGAAGGCATCGTGAAATCCCATTTCTTGCTCCCATCCGGCGCGTGGCATTCCACAAGCCCCGACAGGGCGGCCCAGCAGATCTCAAGGGTCCCATCGTTATCGACGTCTGCAACAGCGGCGCTTCCCCAGGCAATGTCCGACTTCACGGGCACTTTCCAGCGAAGGGAACCGTCGGCATTCAGGCAGGTTACACCCTCCTGGCGCGTGGTAATCAGGATCTCCAACTTGCCGTCTTTGTCGAGATCCGCGACAGTGGGTGTGGAGCTCAAACGCAGGGTGAAATCGTCGTAGGTCCAGAGGACTTTCTGACTGGCGCTGAAACAGGAAACACTGCGGTCATCGCTGGAGGTCAGGAGGATTTCCAGGCCCGGTGTCTCAGCCAGCTCGGCAACGACGGGCGACGAATAAACCCGGGCCCCCGTTTGAGTCGTCCATTCGACACGGGGCGCAGGCTCAGCGGCGGGTTGTCCCGCAAGCATGAAGATCCAGAGAGACAACAAGAAAAACGGGGGTGCTCGATGGATCCAGGATGCAGTCGAGTTGGTGTTCATGGACAGGATTCCTTTCGAATCGTCGACTTGCCTCAGCGCGGGATTATCTCTCATCTTCCTGCGAAATGTGAGTGAGCCGGGGAGGGCGAGGTTCCTGGATCTGCCTCAAAATCCGCGAATGTGCTCACAACCTTCTCCCCCATGGATTGGGGGAGATACAGAGGGGGTTGAGTTCATCGGTCGTATCTGTCCCATTCGTCCCATGCCGGAATAGAGAAGACCCCGCCGATCCGGTATACTCCTGGGCAGAAAAAGGCCATCTTCGGAGAAATCACGGAGGTTCCCATGAGACGATCTGCCCTTCTTGTCGCGTTCCTGCTGTTGTCGAGTCTGTGTGCGATGGGGGAGGATGTTATGATCGAACAGATTACCAGGCCGGATTTCCCGGGCACGTACAGGCATCCCGCCTCGATCACCCAACTGGACAGCGGCGATTTGCTGGTGGCGTATTACGGCGGATCGGGCGAATACGGCACGGACACCGCCGTGTACGGAACCCGGTTGAAAGCCGGACAGAAGAAATGGTCCGATCCGGTGGCGTGGGCGGACACGCCGGACCGCTCGGAGGGCAATCCCGTGGTCTGGCAGGCTCCGGATGGGCTTGTGTGGCTGTTCTATGTGAACCGATACGGCGATACATGGTCTACCGCGCGCATCAAGGCGAAAATCTCCAGGGACGGCGCAAAGACCTGGTCCGATTCCTTCATGTTCGCGTTCGAACTGGGAAGCATGGCGCGAAGCCAGCCGATTGTGCTCAATAATGGTGACTACCTGCTCCCGGTCTATTACGAAACGGGGCATGACCCTGAGATGACCGCACCGGATTCCTGCTCCTATTTCTTCCGATACAATCCGAAGGAAAAAACATGGCGGGAGACGAATCGCATTCATTCCCCGACCGGCAATATTCAGGCCCAAGTCGTGCAAATCACCGACAAGCACCTGATCTGCTACCTTCGTCGCGGCGGCAACTTCCTGCCGACAACGACCGGATATCTGCTGCGCGCCGAGTCTTTCGATGGCGGATGGACCTGGACGGATGCGAAAGATACGGAATTCCGCAACCCGAACTCCGCGGTGGATTTTATCAAATTAAAGAATGGTCATTTGCTGCTTGTCTACAATGACAACATGAACGACCGGACTCCCCTGACGGTGGCGATTTCTACCGACAACGCCGATACGTTTCCTTACCGGCGCAACATCTGTACCGGGAATAATTCATTCGCCTATCCCTATGCCATTCAGGCGAAGGACGGCAAAATCCACATTATCTACACGACGAACGAACGCGTGGACATCATGCACGCGGTGTTTGATGAAGAGGCGATTCTGAAATATCCGGTGAAATAGGTTTGGCGGTCTGACGATCTGTCGAGATTCCTCACATTCGTTCGGAATGACAAGCGCCCTGTCATTTCGACCGAAGGGAGAAATCTCGTCCGGAGAAGTAACCCTTCCGCATCTGGTTTAGAAACGCAATGTGTCAAGCCAATTAGCCATTAAGACCCTCACCCTGACCCTCTCCCGGAGGGAGAGGGAAATCTCTTGCGCAATCTCTAATCCGCAATCCACAATCTACAATCCGCAATAAAAAAGATGGGCTTCCTCGTTAGAGAAAGCCCACCTTGTGATATGTCAACTACCAACTATCGCCCGGAACGTGCGGACCGTCCACCGGAACTGGGTGCGTCCATCGAGCGGGAAGGAGCGCTGAAGGATGACGATCTCCCGCTGTCAACGGATGGCGCGCTGAAACTGGAGGACCGGCTCGGCGCGCTGTAGCTGGTGGATCGGCTCGGAGTAAAGGACGGTGTGCTGCGAGACGGCTCGGAACGGACCGAGCTGCTGGGGGTTATCGCCCGATAGGTCGAGGTATCCGAGGACCGGCTTGGCACCGACACGGGGCTATTGATGGTTCGCACAGTTCTCGGTTCGCTTGTTGTGCGCGGCATTGTAGTCATCCGTGAGGTCGAAGACGGGGTGGTCTCTGAGTACGATTCCGTCCGTTCCACGAAATTGCTTGAAGGAGTAACAACAGTTGTCCGAGTCTGCGGCGTCACCGTACGGGTTCGAGGAACAACGGTTGTCCGCGCGGATTCCGTGCGCTGAACCGTTGTGGATCTCGTGGACGGAGTGACCACGGTTCCGCGCGTCTCAGCGCGCGGAGACACCGTCGTTGTTCTCGATTCTGTGCCGGTGTCCAGCGTCGGCTGGCTGGATCGAGCCGGGGATTCCGTCTGGGTGGATGTGCGCGGACCGATGTACGTCGTTGTGCCCCGGCTTGCACGTGGGCTTCGATTGACTTCAATCACGCCGGATTGCCGGGTGGTTTTCTGGGACACGCCGGTTCGGTCGGGATTCACAGTGGAAGTCGACCGAGTGGTTTGCACCGTACCGCCTGTTGAGGGGGTCTGCGAAGTGCTTGTGCGGGCCGGAGTGCGAACGCCGGGCCGGGATGTCTCCGTCCTGGTGGACTTGGCCTGGTCCAGAAGGCGATCATACGCCGTAACCGAGGATCGCACCTGGCCGGTATCCACATTGGTGCTGCGGACTGGCTTGGCTTCCCGGCCTTGCGAAGCGGTCTCCGTACCTGCACGGCTGTCCTTGGTGACATTGGTTGTGCGAGTGTCTTTCAGTGCACGAGTTCCCTCGTTCGGCGAGGCGACTGTCTTGGTCTGCGGGGCCGTGTTGGCCGCGACGTTGCTCTCCGGACGCGGTTTCTGGGTAAGGTTCGTCCGACGGTCCGGCATCAGGCTGGACTGCTGCGTCCGGCTTGCCGGCTCTCCACCGGATGGTGTCTCGTTGCTGACCAGCAAGGGGCGCTCGCGTCGATCCATCCGGTCCGGGCTGATTGCGCGCTCGCCTGCCGCAAAGTCGATTTTCGGACGTCGCCCATCCACCGGGCCTCCACCGCCGCCACCACCATGGTTGTCGGGAGGTCGGGGAGGACCATCGTGGTGGTCATGATGGTCGTGACGGTCATGGCCATCATGATGGTGATGGTAGTAATACCAGGTCCAGGGAAATCCGCCGACATATCCGAAGGCGTAGCTGTGGTGACGATAACGCCAGGGAATGAAGATATCCGTGTATGGATACCACAGTCCACCGTAATAAACATACCGGCAGGAGGGGCTGTAGGCACCGATAATGATCAAATCCGGGTCGTTGTACCAATGCCCATGGTGGAAGTAATGACCGCAGCCGTGACCGTGCACGTGGGTCACAACAATATCCGCCCGTGGATACCACTCGCCCGAGACATACACCTGGTCCGGGTACGAATCGACAACAACTTCTTCGCGAATGACGCGCTCAACCGGAACCTCGCGAATCACGGTCTCTTTCACAACTCGTTCCACGGGAACTTCCTGGACAACCCGCTCAACAACGGTATCGCCGGGCGCGGGGCCGGTCGCCGGGGCTGGGGTCTCCGCCAGAGTCTGCGATTCATCCGGAATCCATTGCTGGGCCAACAGGCTGCCGAGACTCACCGTACTCGGACCTGTTGCGCATCCGGTTCCCCAAAATATGACTGCGACAACTGCTGGGAGAATGAATTTGTGGTTCATGACGGTTACCTCCATTTCCCATTGAAGAAGAATAAGCCTTTTGGCTCCGAAATTCGAGGTTGATGGAGATTCGCATCCTTCTGACGAGGAAGCGATCTTGTCTCCATCTCCCGTGTTAATGCAGGTCGTGGCGAACGCACAATCTGCGCGGTTTCCAATACATTATTCTCAGATACTTCATCCGTGGCCGACTTCGACAACTCCGCGACGGCCTGCCGGGCCGTGCTCCGCCGGGGTTTGAAGCCCAGGACACGGGCGGATTTCTCGTCGATGACCTGAGGGCTTTTGCCGCCGGAAGTCACCCCAACAGTCTTGCCGATCACGGCAGACGAGAAAGCCATCGGTTCCCGGTCTGCCAGGTTCGTCCGAAATACCTCTCGCAGAACCCGAATATCCGCCGCGTTCACATAACTATCCACATTGAAATCGGCGGCAGTCTCTTTCGGGATACGGGGTCCCCAATTCAGTGAGAAGCGATACAGGTCATTGGCATTCACCCGTACATCGACAGTCAAATCGCCCAGGAGATCCCAGATATGCGCGGTTCCCAGGACATCGCGGTCTCCTGTCGCTCCGTTTGCCCACACCGTGGCAAAGGCCCGATCACTGAACATGGCGCCTGCCGGTCGGTCTCCCTGGGCCACGAGGTCTGTCACGATGAATTCCGGCCCTATATACGAGTTGGAAGCCGCATCGTACATTTGTCCGGCGAAAATGCCGCCCTCACGGGAGTCATACCAGGTAACCAGGAAAATGTCGTATCCCAGGAACGTCACCGCAGGGTCCGCCACCATAGCGGGGCTGGGCGCGAGATCGACCTGAAATTCCTCCGTGAGCCGCTCGCTGGAAGCCGTGATGACCGCCGCGTAAATGTGAGAATCGCTGCCGTTTGCGGTCCGATTCACCCATGCCACCAGGTACAACCCGTGATGGTTCCCGTCAATATCGGGATCGACCGCATCATCGGTACCGGTGTCGTTGTTGCTGACCATGATTTCGTGTTGCGGACCGGGCCATTCTCCCTGGGCGTTGGACACAGCGGAGCGGGGCAGGACACGAGCGAAAATGTCATTGCGATAGTCCGCCGGCTGTCCGGGAATCAGGAGTCGATCATCCGACCAGGAAATCATCGCATTCCCCTGCAAATCCCCACTGATCCTTGGGTGACTCACATTCGTATCCGTATAGAGCGGGTTGACGATGAAATCCCGGCTGTCGACCGCCGTTCCATCTTCCTTGAAACGTCGCGCATAAACATCCTTAAGAGCATGACGATCATCTATCCAGCAGATGGCAACCTGGCCATCACCCAGCGATGCAATATCAGGAATCTCCACATTTGTGTTATTGTAGGGCTTGTTCACCGGGACATTCTTGTCAAACAGATTCCCTGCCTGATAATTGATTCCGGCGAAAAAGACATCATAAAGGCCCTCAACACTCCGGTTATCTGCCCAGACAAAGAGGAAATTGTCGTTTGTCCCGGCAGCAGCGCGGGGGTCTCTTGTGATCGTATCTTCATAAAGATCATTGACATACACAACGTCCGTCAGGCTCTCAAATCCCCTGGAGAAAATGCAGGCCACGGTGTCAACCGGCCCCGCCTGGTCGTCATTCCACACCACGACGGCCTCATCGTATACATTCACCGCAACCGCCGGAGAATAGGAATCCACTCCCGCATCCGCCGCATCAAGAATCACAGTATCTAAGTCCTGAAAAATCAATGTCTCTTGTGCCATAATTGGAGAGCCAAGCATGATGATCGCGCAGACAATGCCACCGGACCCGAAGCATTTCGGCAGCTGTGGGCTGATCCACGGTGTCAGGAAAGACGCGATCCGATTCACAAACATGGCCAAAAATCCTTTCACGAATAACTTGACTCAATCCTCTTTATCATCTACAATTATGGAAAAACGGCCACCCAACTTCTTCGGCCTCTACTGCATAAGACATTTGTGAACGATCTGACTATAGTATATCCACAAATATGTAGCACGTCAATAGGTACAGGCAAAAAAAATGTCCGATATTTCGACAAATATGATTGAAAATCAAGTTGCCACAATTCCAGACCGCTTGAAGGAATTGAAAGGTGACCGAACCACGGCAGCTTTTGCCCGATTTCTGGGCGTTGGAGTCTCAACCCTTCACAATTATGAAAACGGGCGCACTCCTCCGATTGACTTCCTTTTAAATGTGGCGGCTTGTACAGGAGTGTCCATTGAGTGGCTTCTGACCGGTCGCGGTGAAAAGGAATCTGGCGGGTCTTACTTACAGGCGGCCCGAAAGACGCGACGAGTTCTGATTGTGGATGATAAGGAATACCAGCGAGACTCCATCTGCAATGTTCTGGAAGCGGAGGGGTATGAAATCGGCCGGGCGGCAAATCTGAAACAAAGCACCGAAATGCTTGCGAGTGAATCCTTTGATGTGGTGATCACCGATCTGCGGATGCCGGACGAAAACGACGGATTGATCCTTCTCAAGCATATTCGCGAAAAATACCCCAATACTCGGACAATCCTGATTACCGTTCATGCAGCGACCGCACCCGTGGCTGTGGAGGCGATCCGGTCGGGTGCGTTTGATTACCTGGTCATGTCGCGGACTTTCCCGGATGATCTTCGGTCGGCTGTGTCGCGTGCCATCACGGAAATCCAGAAAGAGGAAACACAGTCAAAAGACACCTTTGAGGACACTTTTGGCGAGATTATCGGCCAATGTCCGGCGATACGGGAAGCGGTGGCTGTTCTGAAAAAGGGAGTTCAATCGCCCGGCACGCCGCTGCTTTTCTGTGCTGAGCCGGGAACCGGCAGGGAGTTCATGGCAAAAGTGCTCCATGCAAACGACCCGGAACGCGCCTCCCACGCATTTGTTCCGGTAAAATGCGGAGCGATGAGCGAGGAGGTCCTGAACCGGGAGCTGTTCGGTGCGGCCGAATATGCCGGGGAACACGGCGAAATACCCGGCGTGATTGCAGTGGCGGATGGCGGCACAGTGTTTCTGGATGAAGTAGAGAAAATCGGCCCGGCCGTGCAAGTCATGTTGTTGCGCGTTCTGACCGACGGGACTTATACCCGCGTGGGGGAAGTGCAGCCCCGGAAAGCGGACGTCCGGCTGATCTGCTCCACCAGTGCCAATCTCGTAAAGGAAGTGGCCGCCGGACGTTTCCGCCAGGAACTCCTCACGCACCTCAGCGTGCTGAAGATTGATGTGCCGCCTTTGCGGGAACGTGAGGGCGATATCGAGCTGCTTGCCCGGCGGTTTCTGAACGATTTCGCGGAAGAGATCGGGCGGGATTGCCGGGACTTCTCGCCGGAGGCGATTCGGATGCTCCGGGAAGAATCCTGGCCCGAGAATATTCCCGGACTGAAGACTACCATCAAGAGAGCCGTGCTGTTCTCCGAGAGCGAAATTCTAGGTGCGGACGATATCGCTGGATCTTTGAATTCAGGAACCAATGCGCCTTCCGCAGTCGGATCGCCCAGCAGTTGACCACTATCCAACGGCCTTTCCCCACGATGTCAATCGGGGAACTCACTGTCAAATGAATGATCGTACGGATACAGACTCCAAATCTTTCTCGACACCGGATCGAGTGAACGGATCTTCCCTATCGGACAACAAGCAAGGAAGAATGTCTCCCCCAAGATTGGGCGCTGTCCTGAGCCAGTCAATTTCACCCGAGCCTTCGCCGGTCTTGGGGAAATCTATTCTGGGCGCTTTTACAACGCTCCCTCCGGGGCGTTTCGGCATATTTCGCAAACTCTTGCTGTACTTCCTCCTGGTTGCGCTGGTTCCGCTGCTGATTTTCGGAATCCGCACCATTCGCACCAGCGAGAAGACCCTCCTGGAGGAATCCCGGAAAATCCTCCTCTTCCGCACGGTGGATATCGCAAACCGGGTTTCGAATTCTCTGTATGCCTGTGCGGACGACCTGGAGATTCTTTCGAGTGTTCCCCGGAATGCGGAATCGTACCTGGAGTTCTGTCGTACTCACCGGCGACGGATCTGGAGACGCGGCGGAACAAACGACAATATCACCGAGATCCGCGAGAGAGTCCCGCTATACAAGGAAATCGCCTTTATCGATCCCACAGGCAAGGAAAAGATCCTGATTCGCGACGAAAGGATCGTCCCCGAAGAGGAACTGCGTGATGTCTCCATCCCGGTCTATACCACGTACAAATCGGAGGATTATTTTCAGCGGACAATTAGCCTGCCGCCCGGCGAGATTTACGTCTCCCATCTGACCGGTTGGCATCTGACCAAGGAAGAGCAGCTCGGTAAGGCCGAGAAAGTGGAAACGGCCGTTGAGGGGAAGATCTACCAGGGTGTGATTCGATTTGCCAAACCGATCTATGGAATGGACGGAGCGTTGCTGGGGATGGTGATGCTATCCGTGGACCATCGGCACATGATGGAATTTACTCAGCATATCAACCCGATGTCGGAGAATTCGGTTCTCTTTCCGAACTACACAAGCGGGAACTACGCGTACATGTTCGATGATGAGGGATGGATCATCTGTCATCCGAAATACTGGGACATGCGGGGCTTGTTCCCGGATGGAACCCCGGTTCCCCCATATCATCCGGGAGTGACCTCAAAAGAGATGGAGGAGATCGGGCGGACTCCGCTTAATCTATATGTCATGGCCCAGTGGCGTGATCCCCAGTACAACAAGATCATGGATGACATCCTGTCGCAACGCGCGGGGCTGGCGATGATCTCCAATTTCGGATACGACCAGGTTCAGCCGGTACTGCGCACCCGTGCCTACGCGCCGATTCATTTCGGCATGGGAGAGTACAAGAAGCACGGGGTGTTTGGCGGGGTGACACTGGGTGCACAGATCGGCGCAGTGGAACGGATTGCCGAAGGATTAGCGATGGAACTCTGGATTATACTCCTGGCGACAGGAGTGGTGGTGATTCTGATTGCCGTCTTCGCGGCGCGACGGATTGCTGTTCCGGTGCTGCGGATGAGCGACGCGGCTAGCCGTATCGGGCAAGGCGATCTCGATCAGGTTGTTCCGATCACCAGCCGCGATGAACTGGGGAACCTGGCCGAGACATTCAATCGAATGTGCACCGGGCTGAAAGAAAGCCGCGAACGGTTGCGCCGGACAGAACGGTTCGCCTCCATCGGCGAGGTCATCTCCGGAACCGCTCACGCCATCAAAACCGAACTGAATATCTACGGTCTCATCAATAATCTCTCGACTCTGGAGCGCCTGACACCGCCGGATGATCCCCGGAACAAATATGTCACGGCTGTTAAAGAGGGAATCGATGGGCTGGAGCAGGTGATCCACGCGCTCCTTGAGCCGACTCCTGAATTGGCGTTTGAATCCGTTGATCTCAATGAATTCGTCACGGAGGCCGTAGAGGCTTTTCGAGAGCAGGCAGAGGGGAATGGCGTTCGCATTCTCATGGAGAGTCCCAGGACCGCGCTGCCGGTTCGCGTTCAGCCGGATCTTCTGCGCCAAGTTATCAACAATGTCGTAGCGAATTCCCTGGATGCGATGGAAGGGCGAAAAAAGAGGGACTTGCGCATTCGCCTTGCCCAGGAATCTCTGCATGGGGCCGGGGCAAGCGGGTCTCACAGTCTTGAACCGGGATCATCTAAGGCGGCTGTCCTGGAGGTCAGCGATACCGGCTGCGGAATTCCCGAATCCCTGCGCCAACGGATTTTCTATCCGTTCTTTACTACAAAAAAAGAACAAGGCGGCACGGGACTGGGGCTGTATCAATGCTCCGGGATTATCCGTAGGCACGGCGGCGAGATCGAAATCGAAAGCCGTGAGAACTCCGGAACAACCGTCAAAATCCGCCTGCCGCTGGGCTCCTGACCGGGAATCACAGGGGCGGACAGGTGTGCACCTGTGGAGTAAGGCAGCGAAGATTCCCCCAAATCACTTCAGCCATTTCCCTGTCAACGGCATTCGACAGGGCTGTCTCTTTCTCCCCGTCAAGGCTCATCCCCACATATTCCCACTCATATCATACAGTCCCCAAGCGTTGGGATTCTTCTGGCCGACCCGTTCAGTCTCGCAATGAAATTCTGACAATCCTGCCACGAAACGCTTTCTAAAGGATATTGCAGGCGCGTTTGGAATTTAGAAGGATTGTTTCGCATCACGGCTCCCCATTGTCCTTGCGTGACCTCATACATACCTAAATAGAACGATTGTGATATGGTTACCTTATGTAATCCCTCGTATGCGTCGCCCATCATAAATTCCCCGGCCGGGATTTTGCAGAACTTCATTTCGACATCCCCGGGGAGTGTAACACTTGGAGCATCGCCAGCTGAAACCGAATTCATAGCTGGTAATTTCGCGGATTCTTGCACAGCAACAGGAACGGCAGCACTGCAAGGGCGATGATCCCAAGGTAAACGATTCGTTTCATGACGGTTCCCTCCGCTTCGGGTGAGGAATATAGATTCCATCAATCAATATCCTGACGTAAAAGACGGGGTCCGTCCATCACCTGAAAGATATTCTTTTGGGGCAAAATCGGTAGGATCAACCACGAGAGGGCGAGGCAACCCACCGGACTTTGGGGCCATGCTTGTGATAGAATCCGGCACGGATTCAGGAAACTCATACCAAAGAGGGAGATCCTGCGATGAACGGCTCTGAGAAAAGGAAAGGACCGTGGACCCATCGGTTTCTTGTCTGGCTTTTCAGTTCTCTGCTGACTCTGCTTCTGCTCTGGCTGCTCGGATTCATTATGCGGGACATCGGAAGGCTGCCCGGCCCGGACCGCGAGAAGGTTGAAGAGAAATACATCGATGCAAGTCTGAAAACACGCCTGGAGAACCTGGAGAAAGAACACCGGACACTGACCGGTCAGATCGAGAACCAGCGCGAGATTCAGGGGATTCTGCGCACCAGCACAGACAGCTCACGGGAAACGATGAACCAGCTGCTGGCGGTGCACCGCCTGAACCTCGAACGGAACGTCACACCGACCGAGGCGGAACAGAAAGCGCTGGCGGAAAGCGAGACGTTGTTTCTGGAGAATCAGCGCAAGTTCCAGGAGGCCAACCAGGAAATCTCCCTGCTGAGCGAACAGGCCCGCGTGATCCAGGAACAGATCGGAATCCTGCAGAAGGAGATCGAGGAAAAACGGGAGACCGCGCGAGAGGACTTTGAAGCCCAGTTCCAAGTCCACGAATTCAAGGTCGCCGCTCTGAAACTGGCCTTTCTGATTCCCCTGGTACTGCTCGCCGGTTGGTTCTTGATCTACAGGCGTTCCAGGGCGTACGCACCCATCATTTATTCGACGTTCATTGCGACCTTCTGGCAGACCGGCTTGGTGATCCACGAACATTTTCCGACGGAACTCTTCAAATACATCGCGCTTGGTACAGCCATCGCGATTGTTCTCGCCGTGCTGATTCACCTGATTCGCACGGTGACAGCCCCCAAGAAGAACTGGCTGCTCAAGCAATACCGAGAATCTTACAATCGCCTTCGCTGTCCCATCTGTGCCTATCCCATTCAGCGCGGCCCGTTCAAATATGCTTTCTGGACCGCAAAAGGACCCCGAATCGGCATTGCACAGGACACCGCCAGTGAGAGAGGTGAAGAGAAATCCTATGTCTGCCCTTCCTGTGGAGAACGCCTGTATGAATCCTGCGAGGCCTGTTCCGCGATTCGCGCTTCGCTGCTGCCGTATTGCCAGAGTTGCGGGAAGGAGAAAACGATCTCGTGTTGATATCGACAAATCGGCTTGAGAGAGTGCGCCCCTCACCCCGACCCTCTCCCGGCGGGAGAGGGAGAAGAGATCGGCACACACCCCCAGCCAATCGGCTAATAGCCGAAACTTGCAGACATTCCGGATTGGAGACCACTTCCATGATTTCCAGAAAGATACGACCAAATCTCCTTCTCGGCTGCTTTGTGTTCGTCGTTGTTCTCCCCGCTTTTTCTCAAGTCGTCGATCCCAAGCGCCTGGCGCGGGATGTGATCGCGGATGTCGCCGGCGGGAACCTGCCTAAGGCAATGGACGACCTTGCGAGATTGCTGGTTGAACGTCCTGACGATCTGGAGATTCTATTCGCAGCGGCCGTTGCTCACTCACAGAAAGGGAACATCCCGGAAGCCATGCGGTTTGTTCAAGAAGCCGTGTCGAAAGGTCTGCCGTTGGAGCGATTCCTTGTCGGTCCTCGCGATCTGTTGAAGCCGTTGACAGAAAGCCGGGAATTTCAGGAACTCTGCAGGCAATCCGAGATTCGGCTCATTCATGGCCCCATGCTGGGTTGTGTGACACCGAACAGCGCGAAGTTCTGGGTGCGCACGTTGAAAGAGTCCACAGTCCGGGTCACGGTGAGCGAATCGGAACGGATGACCCTGCCCATTTTCTCGGATGAAGTACGAACAACAGAAAAGACCGAGTATACGGCGGTCGCATCTGTGAAGGGGCTTCGAACCAATACCGACTATTTCTACGAGATCGAAATTGACGGGATCAAAGAGCCAGGCCGCTGGTCTTTTCGAACCTATCCGAGCGAAGGGACACAAGCGCAGTTCCAGATCGCATTCGGCGGCGGTGCGGGATACACGCCCGAACACGAGCGGATGTGGAATACCGTCCGCTCGCATGAACTGTCGGCATTCCTGTTCCTGGGAGATAATGTCTACATCGATCACCCGACTCTCCCGGCAGTGCAGCAGTATTGCTACTACCGACGTCAATCGCGTACGGAATTCCGTGCGTTCACTTCCTGCACCGGCATTTACGCGATCTGGGACGATCACGATTTCGTCGCCAACGACGGCTGGGGCGGACCGGAGATCCGGGAACCTGAATGGAAAATCCCGGTCTGGTATACGTTTCAGAATCAATGGAACAACCCGGCGTATGGCGGAGGGGATGAGAGTCTGCCGGGTTGCTGGTTTTCCTTTTCAATCGCCGACGTCGATTTCTTCCTGTTGGACGGACGATACTATCGGACAGATCCCAAGCAGGCGCATCCCTCCATGCTTGGGCCTGTGCAGAAGGAGTGGCTTCTCAAGGCTCTGAAATCGTCGAAAGGAGCCTTCAAAGTGTTGGCTTCGCCGGTTGCCTGGGCGTTCGGCACAAAACCCGGCAGTCTGGATACCTGGGAAGGATATCCGGAAGAACGGGAGGAGATCTTTTCATTTCTGGAAAAGAACCGGATTGATGGAGTGATTCTCCTGTCCGCGGACCGTCATCGCTCCGATGCATGGCGGATCGAACGTCCCAATGGGTATCGTTTCTATGACTTTGAGAGCTCCAAACTGACAAATATCCACACTCATGCGCTGATTCCCGGCGCTCTATTCGGCTATAACGACAAGTGTTCGTTTGGACTGTTGACCTTCGATACCACAAAAGAGGACCCGGAAGTCTCGTATGAGATCCTGTCGATTGATGACGAGCTGATCCACAAGATCACACTCAAGCGAAGTCAGATCAGTCATCCGAAAGTGAACTAATCGGCAGGGGCACCTTCCACCAGTGCGCCCCTGCTCCCGATCTCGGTATCTCCTGCAAAAAAACCGATTGCAGACGTCATGGTCCGGTGCTAGAATCGCCGAACTCCGACCCAAATGGTAGGAGAATCATCTTTCCCTCGGTGCGGAATCGGAAAGGAATATCCCAGTGACAGAAATCGTGATCTCAAGAGGTTCTGCATGGATCGGGCGTTTTTCGATAGAACATGCGTCGAGAAGTATCCTGGCATGCCTTTGCTCTGTTGTGGTTTTTTCTGTGGGGATCATCCACCCTGTGGTTGCCGATCCTCCTTCGGATCGTGCAGTGCGCCTGTTGACCGATGTCAATTCGACAACTTCTTTTGGCGGGAGTACGGATACCCGAGATATTTATGTCGGAC
>JAKPYU010000285.1 GCA_029568995.1 Candidatus Omnitrophota bacterium
AACAACAAAGCCTTCCACATGCGGTACCGTCATTCGATCGGGTTGATAGTAAGATCTATAAAAGCAGAAGTGCGTTCCCCCAGTCTGCCAGCTGTAGTGTGCCTTGAAATCGGTGCCTTCCAGTGGATCACGCAATCGATACGGATCGTGCCGCCCCATCAGGGGGCCGTAATACATACCATGCGTATCGCAACGGATAATTCCCATTCGGATTTTTGGCTGGTTCGAACCTTCTTCGGGCCAAGATTCGGACTGAGGTGCTCCGACAGTTCTTGTAGAGAGTAAAAGACAGAGCGGAAGCAGCTTCCAGAACCTGAATTGAAGGAGAGTATTTAAGAACATCCGTGGACCTTTCACGCCTGATTGCCTCTTCATTCTGCGTCATTCGAAACAACGGCTGATTTGATGAGAGAGAGAATAGCATGTGTGCCTGCGAAGGGCGAATAGGACTATTGTGCGGTCCGCTGCTCCTAAGAAAGCATTCTTATCGACAGGGAGGCCGGGGAGTCTTGTGGTACCCGGTCACCCCCCACCTGACCCAATGCCATTAAGTTAAGGATAGGGTTTGTAGGCTTGGGAGAAGAAGGGACGTTCACGAAAGATGCGTTTTTGCGGGAATGTTCGATGGGGTCGGAGGGGTTCGAGGGTTTGCTGAAAGAGGAGGAAGAGTTTTTGAAGAACAGGGAGACGACGGTGGGAATGGAAAAGGGAGAGCAGAGTGGATTTGAGATGGGACAAGGACTGGGTGACATTGACGCGGTAGAGGTGGGTGTGGATTTGGGGGAGATGGTCCTCGACGGAGTGAATGAGAATGGCGGCGAGATTGTGGACGAGGATCTTGGCATGGAAATCCTGCTGGATGGCATGGACGGAAAGACCGGAGAAATTCTCGAGTTGGAGACGGCATTTGAGAGTTTTGTAATGTTCCTCGACGCCCCATCGTTGGGCGTAGAGATCGGAAAAAAGGGTGGTTGGGAAGCGGGTGGGTTCGAGAAGGGACGTGGCGAGGATTTCGATTTCGCGGGAGCCGAGTTCGATGCGGAGAAGCCGGACGGGGATTGGGGTGACGGGAAGACCGAGTTGATGACAGACGGCTTTCGCGGGTTTGTTGGGATGGAGCAGGACGGTTTGATCGCGTCGTCCGGAACGGTGGAACGTACGGACGGCGTTCCAGGATTGCGGCGAGACGCGGGCACAGAATTGTGTCCCGCGAGCTTGGAGCCAAGCGAAGAACCAGAAAGCGGGGTAACCGCGATCCAAGAGGACGAGATCGTTGGAAGAGAGGACGGTGCGATGGTGGAGAGCCAATTGGAGTTCGCCGACCGTATAGGGAGCGATGCAGGCATCCAGGGTGAGATGATTGAGGAGATCGTAGACTTGGGAGACACGCGCCATGACACAGGGGAGTTCGGCCGGAGTCTTTTGGTATCCGAAATGCGCACCGAGAGCGGGGTGGGAAGGAAGACGAAGGGTGGAGCCATCGAGAGCGAGAAGGCGAAAGCCGTTCCAGGTACGGACGGGTCGGTGTTGAACGAACCAGGCGATCAAGTGGCGGTTGAGTTCCTGGAAGGCTTGGGGATTGAGTTTCGCGCGGGCCTGGGTGAACGCGGATTTGGTGACGAATCGGAGAGGGGTAAGAGTTTCCTGCAATCGCTGAAAGAAGGTGTCCAATTCGGCTTGAACGGACGCTTTGAGTTGATGGAGGAGAAACAGGACCACCAGGGGCAGGGTCAGAATGCGATTCCGAATGAATTGGTTGGGAGACAGACGGTGACGGGAAATAAAATCGTCCGAATACAAAATATTTTTCAGAAAAATGAAAAGTTGGCACAAATTTTCAAACGGATTTCGTGCCAATTTCCTCGGGAATGGCAGAATATTTACTCATTGGCGTACTCCTTTTCGGCTATAGATTCTGCGATTCATCGCACGGTTATTATAGCATAACTCTAGTCATTTCAAAGACTAATAATGATAATTGCTTAACTTAATGACATTGGGTCAGGTGGGGGTTGACCGGATAACACAGGACTACTCGGCGTGACGGTTGTAGATGAGCTTTCTTAGGAGGAGCAGCCCTGAGTCCGCGAAGGGCTGCGACGTGGCGATCTCATTGTTGGCGCGCAAAAGGTTCAAGATCGCCATAAAGATCCGCTGAAGACAGGAGTGCAGGTCAATAGGTGATATTCCTCACCCATGGGGGCAGCATCGTACCGCCTCCCCGGATAAATCCCCCCAGGCTCAAGAGGCCGTTCGAGATCTGGTAGATTGCGGGCGGCGGGAAGGGGAAATCCCGTGCGTTGTACGAGTCCCGCAAATCCGGTCCGCAACTTTCCAGCAGCCAGGTATTGGACGGGTAAAAATTGTAATTCTCGGCATTGGTTTGCGCGGAGAATGTGCCCAGTTCATACATGGGGTCGAGTTCCGTTCCATCGGGCAGTTTGTCTCGCGTGTCGTGATGCGGCTTGAACGGATTCTTGAAAATATCTCCGCTTGTGATGTAGGCGATGGGGGTTGTCAGCGAACGGAATCCGCCGTAATCGTTGCCATCCCATGCCCAGAGGGTGTAGGTGTTGTTGTCGAGAAAGTACGACTCCATGGCAAGCCCGATGGTTCGCATGTTGCTGACCGTAAGCGCGATCTTGGAACGCAGTCGTGCCTGCATAAAGTTCGGGACCGCAATCGCCGCCAGAATCCCGATAATCGCAACCACAATGAGCAATTCGATCAGCGTAAATCCTCGGCGCATGTTCGTATCCTTTCGGCGCTTTCCTGTCAGCATGTCGGATTCCTGCTGTTTTGGCAAGCCGTTACCCGGATTGCGGCTCCTGGGCGGAATGATGGGATTGTTATGTGCGAACAATGGGGCAACCACGGGGGGTTGCCCCGGAAATGGAAAAGATATAGTCGCTTGATAATATTGGACTTATCAATCCGGTGGCTTTCGATCCATTCGTGTCTCGGGCGATAGAATTTCCTGAAAAATCCGATTGACAATCATCCCGCGATAGATATAAACTCTGCATAGGAATTATCGGTATTCATCGGGGCATGGAAAGGAGAGGGATGGAAAACGAGGGTTGGCCACAGAGCGGTTCAACTTGCTTCCTAACCCGCTGTGACCGACAGAGACAAGCGAACGAAAAGGTGCGCCCCGGACAGGTGCGCTATTCCCGCCGATACAAGTGTGCAGTCGGCAGTGTCGTGTTAATGAATGACCTTGATACATATCGTCATATCGAGCCTCCCTCCGGCGGAGCCGGTGGTTGGGAAAAGAAAGCATGACCTCACGTAACGGCGATGACCCGTCATCGCGAGGAGCGGCCCCTGAGTCTGCGAAGGGCCGCGACGTGGCGATCTCAGGCTCGCGTGTTCGAACCACGAGATTCCCACGTCGCTTCGCTCCTCGCGACGGCGTGACTCTCTGTTAAGGCAATTCGGTTACTGAACGTCAGGGAGGTTGATAACATGAGAATCAGTGGACGTCTCTTCGTAGAGCTGCTCGCCGTTGTTTTGGTGATCGCGGGTGGTTTATTTGTATGGCGAAGTGCGGATCAGAAATCGCAAATGGACGGAGAGGGGAACCAACTGAGTACAGAAGTGTCTTCCGGTACAGAGGGATTGGAACAAGTCCGACAGCGGTTCTCCGACACTGTTTCAGAACTGCATCATCTCGATGAGGAGCATAGAGCCGAGCTATTGTCGCTCTATTGGGATCTATATGTCCTGGCGGCGAGAGGGAAACACGACGAATTTCTTGCGAAATGGGTAAATGAATCTATTCTCGTGAGTGGTTCTCGTTGCGAGGCAGATGAACCTCTTGACCAGATGTCAAGGCGGTTCGAGGGAATCAGGAAAAGATTTGCCGAGCATCTTGAATCGATTGGGGTGCCGCTTACACCCGAGATGAAAGCGACAGCGGGAGAGAGAACTCAATGTGCCTTTCTTGCGGCGGAGGAAGTCATCATTGATTTTCTAAATCATCTCAAGCATATCAAAGTCGAAAAGAGGATTTATGAGCGCATGTATCAATCCAAGCCAGAATCTTCAATAGGCGACGATTGCATTAAAGGTGTCTCATCTGCTTTGTTTGGACCCGATCCGCGTACCGACGAAATCATCATTGGCGTGGCACTTATTGCATCATTACGCAATAAATCGGAGGAGGAAATCAAGAATTACGCCGGAAGATGGCTTAAAGCCCATCTGAAAACAAGCGGCATGATTTCAACGGATGCCCCTGATTCTCTTATACTGACTATGCCCGACAGAGATGGTCGTGCGTTGGGATGTGTGATTGTGGGATTTCTTGCGGATTACAAAGATGATGAGATCAATCGGCTCGATAGGCAAATACCGCAGGAATCGCCAAGTTTTGGAATGCCGATTCGTGAATATGTTACCGTTGACAAGAATGCAGTCTTTCCCCATCCGATTCCGTCGGTGGATAAGGGTGGTATAAGGAATTATCCGTCTTCACCGGACTGACGGTACTTTTTTCTCCCTGCTCGTTTACGGGGACGGTTGGGACGGGATAGATGAACGGAATGCTGTGATGGCACAGGGAATGCAATATTGTCTCAGGAGGCACCATTATGGTTAATCCACGGGATACAAAGAAAGACGCGGGCAAGCCCCGGATAGGCACGGCGTTTCTCCTATTACGCTGGTTTGCGGTATGCGCCGGGATATTCCCTTATGCAGACATTTCCGGCGCTCAGGGATTGACAGAAGGAGAAATCCGGTATGCTCCGAGAATCAACTATCATGTTTCAGCGGCCCTCGTTGACGACTCGACAACGCACCGTATTGAAGGCCTGCTCCATTGTTCACCTCTGACTTTGAATCCTGCATGCTATGATCGGCCCTCGGCTCGCTTTTCGATCCTGTATGTGCACGAAAGTGGCGAGATCCATTATTCATCCACGTCCTGGTCTTCTCCTCGTGGATTGGATTTGCCTTTCATTGTTGATGCCACTGGCATTTGTGTGGATAGGAGACATCCGCTTCTTGCTCGGAAGTCAAAACAATATTTGTCGTCCGATTATATTCTGGATCGGCGATTGTCAGTGATTCTTGCCAAACAATTTAATGTAGATCTCGCCGCCGGACACGTTTTTCGGTCGGGATCATTTTCTTCGGATGTTATTGTCGGTTTGGAGGATTCCGACGATCACATTGCATTACGTTCGGAAACGCTTTCGAATGGACCCTGGATTGAATGCCGAATTCGACGTGAAAACGGAGAAGCGCATGAGGGATGCACGGCGATATATGATCCTCAGGATCATTACTTATTTCTATCCGAGGGGATGTTTCTATTCGGGGATGGTGCCGATCGCATACGCTTGTTTTTCCGGATTGAGCGGATTGAGTTTAAATATCGAGATAGTTACCTTTTGATCGATCTGCCCCGTATTCAATATCCGAAAGGAGGGTTTGTCCATTGCTATAAAGAAGGGATGTTACGCAATATGACGGTGGCAAAGGCCTGCAAAGCGGTGGAGGGGCTGCTTGCCAGGCATGGTGTGGAACTGTCGAGAGAATCTGCATCGGGGTATGCGGATTCTCCGTTCAGGGCAGAGGTACTACAGCAGGATCTTGCTGGCATACGTCGGGAAGAGAATATCTATCATGTTGCCATGGCATTAAAGGCGGGTCAGCAACCGGAGTCGGGGATGGGGAAGAAGGATCTTGATCGTGCACAGGAACTTTCCAATACGAAACCAGTTGAATTTTTGCAGGAACGACTGGATTTCTATCGTTCAATCCAAAACAGGGCTGACTTCGTTCTGATGGGTGGCGATGCCGCAATGCAGGCGGATGCGCTTCTTTGGGCCTTGGCCAAGCGAATGCTGCCGGAAGAGGTATGGAACTCGGATCAATGGCGCACTGCTCTTTCGGAGCGAATCAGGAAGGAGTCTGTCGACTAAATATTCCCTGTCTCGTATTGCATAGTCGGTCATCAGGACCTGGTACACATATTCTTTTTGTGAGATGATTTAACAGAATAAACGATGAGATCCGAGAGAGATTCATGTAGCTCCGTAAAATACGATTCCAAGAAGGAGTGAAGAAGATGCGAAGCAAAGCCGTGTGGATCACATCAATCCTTGTTGTGTTTTTGTTGGTATGGGTCGGATTGGGGAAGATCCGAACGGCGACGAATCAGGAGAATGCAGCAACGGACAATCCCACTCCGTCATCTACGGAAACGCTTGTGACAATCGGAACACTCGCAGGAGAACCCGTTCTGATAGATGAAACGATGGTGGCGCGAGGCGTGGAGAATATTCGGAAGTTCTATGAATCACAGTCCAAACAACAAGGTCCCTTCAAACACCTATCCCTTCCAGACGAAGAGGCTTCCCGTGTTACGATTGTCAGAGGTGAGATTGTGGATTTCGCAAAAAAGCAGCTGATCGCAAAGTACGGTCTGACTGTGACTCCGGGAGAAGACAGCAAGGCATTCAATGCAATGATGCGGGCACTTTCGGGGGAAACGGCGCAATCGGTGGCCGAGCATTTGCGTCACATTTCGGATGCGTTGAAAGCGATGCACTTCTCCGGCGCCACTTTTGAGACGGCATACGAGACCCACTGCAAATCTTTCGGGATAAAGGAAGAGGAACTTCGGTTTTATGCCGATTCTCTAAAGCAGCATTCCGATGATCCCGATTCTTATATCGCCTCGATACCGACAACAGACGAGCAGATTAAACGACAGTCACTGGCAAATGGGGGATTTTCGAGGGTCGTTATCGAAAAACAGTTAGCCGAGAAACTCCTGAATCGTTCCATCGACGAATCCGACTTTCAGAGTTACCTGGCCGATTTGGAGCGTGAAATATTAACCTATCTCCATGACAATCTGCACATTGCCGATTCGAATTATCAGGGTGTGCTTGAAAGGATTGAACAGAACATGAAAGCCATGCGCGGGGAATTGAACGACAGTCCGTCGTCCTCCTGATAGTGTTCAAAACCTGGATTCCGGCTTGCGCCGGAATGACAACGAGGACTCGCCCATCTCAGCAGTCCGTCTTGTCCTTCGGCAAATACGGCGCTTTGATGAAAACTACCTTCACGGGATCCTCCGTGCGGTTGACAAGGCTATGCTTGTGCGGCGCTTCAATTTGCCACGCCTGCCCGGGTGTGCAGGCGTGGTCTTCTCCGTCGATAATCATAGTCGGATTGCCTTCCAGGATCAGGAAATGTTCCTCTACCTCGTCATGGTAATGCGCCCCCAGTTTTTCGCCCGGCTTGATGAGAATCACGCCCCATTCGATCTTCGGTCCCCGGAACAGGTACTTGACGCCCCAGTCGCCGTTACGGTATTCCAGATCGTTTTCGTGAACGGTTTCCATTTGATCGACTCCTTGCCCGGTCTGCGCTGTTCAACCCCTGGCCTCCCCCGATCTTCGGGGGAGGAAAATGCGTACAGTGTCTCTCAGGCAGCGCCTTCCTTTTTGATTACGTCATTCAAGTACTTGAGGCTTTTTTCGGCCTGCTCGATGGTTCCGCATTCCACCGACAGAACCCCATCGAATCCGACATTCTTGAGGATTCGGATAATACGCGCCCAGTCGATCACTCCATCGCCACACGCGCAGCCCACAGCCGTCCCGGTAACTTTGCCACGTTCATCCTCACTTTGTTCGATGCTGATGTCCTTTGCATGAACATGAAACGTACGGGATGCAATGGCCTCCAGCATCTCATACGGATCGCTTTTTCCCCCGATGTAGGCATTGCCGCAGTCGTAATTGAATCCGACATTGGGGGATTCGGCGAGGTTGGCGATCTTGATCAATTTTTCCGTGCATACAGTGAAGATCTGGTGTGGCTCGATACCAATCTTGACCTTATGCCGTTCCGCGACCGGTGCGACGGTTCTCAGGGTATATCGCATGACCTGAAACGCGGTTTCCTCGTCCATCCAGGCGGGCTTCACTCCCTCGTCCGTATTGCAGATGTCCGTTCCCACTTCAACCGCCCAGCGGATCGCCTGTTTGAGATACTCGACAGAGATTTCCGGGCGCATCAGCGGGCAATGAGCAGACAGGCCGCTGGCTTTGATCCCGTTCCGGTCCATCAGTTCCTTGATTTCGAAAGGATCTTCCAGCATGGAGACGGAATGGAAATATCCGGCCTCACTGAGGAGCTCCCGTCCCCAATGGACCATCGGCTCGATATACTTGTACCCGATTTGCGCGGCTTTCTCGACGCCCCAGGCAAAGGATTTGTCGGCGCTGCGAACGTATTCCATATTGATACCGACTTTGATACCCATGGCAGACTCCTTGATTCGATCTTAGAGGGATGTATGAATGTCGGCATTGTTTCATCAGTTTGGCCGGACGTCAAATCCCGGCGGCTTGTTTGAGGCATGATGGTTCTCCGAAAGGATCTATGGTGGGCTACGCGGACGGGTTTGGACGGAACTTATGGAGAATCCTCTCAGCGGGATTCTTTTGTTTGATTTGTGCCGTTCCGGTTGCGAGCAAACCTGAATGGCGATGTCTGTGGGTGGATTCCTGGCAGCCGGGAATTCTTACGGCGGAACAATGCGACCGCCTTCTGGAGAATGCACGGCGGTATCATTTCAACACGCTTTTTGTGGAGGTCAGGCGGTGCGCCGATGCGTACTACCGTTCTTCCCTTGAACCGCGTGCGCCGAACCTCAAAGAGAAAGACTTCGATCCGCTTGCCTACTTGATTGAAAAGGGGCATCAGGAACCACGAATTCAGATTCATGCCTGGGTCGTGGTGTATCGTGCCTGGGTAAGCAAGGAAAAGCGAGTCCCGGATGACCGACAGCACGTGGTCCACCGGCATTCGGAATGGATTGCGGTCAACCGCAGTGGTGATCGTGAAGCGCCGGAAGGGTATTACCTCGACCCCGGATTGCCGGAGGTTCAGGATTACCTGACGGCTGTCATGCGGGACTTGATGGAGAAATATGATATCGACGGGCTACACCTGGATTATGTGCGATATCCGGGTTCCGACTGGGGATACGGACCTCGCAGCGTGGATCGCTGGCGGAAAGCAACGGGCCGTACAGGGGTTCCCGCGCCGGATGATCCATCCTGGTGTTCCTGGAGACGCGAGCAGGTGACCTCCCTGGTGAGACGGATTTACGGGGATCTGGCAATGCGTCGTCCGGGCGCGCTTCTGTCCCCGGCGGCAATTACCTGGGGCGGGCTTGATATGGGGTATGAGAAAAGCTCCACCATGACTCAGACCTTTCAGGACTGGTTCGGATGGGAAAAAGAGGGAATCATCGACTTCGGATGTCCGATGGACTACAAACGTGCTCACCATGCGGACCAGGCCGAGGATTATACCGAATGGATTCGTGGGCCGTTGAGCATCCCCGGCAGGAGACCGCTCATTGTCGGTCTGGCGGGGTGGCTGAACACGACCGAGAACACTTTGCGACAGATCGAGCAGGCCCGCCGTTTGGGCGCGGAGGGTGTGGCGGTTTTTTCCTATCAGGCTCCGACCAGTTCTCCGCAATCCCCGGAGGTCTTTTTGAAGCAGGTATCCCAGTCGCTGTTTCGAGACAAAGTCCAGCCACCGGAAACGCCCTGGAAGAAAGAGCAGGGAACACTCTTCGGCAGGCTTCGATCCGGTGTCAGTGAGATGTCCTCTTATCGAATCCGGCTCAGTCCGGCAATCTCCGGTGGTGAGATCCATGAGACAACCCCCGATTCCCAGGGATATTTCATCTTCACACGGCTTATGCCGAACCGATATCGTCTGGATGCGGTGGACAGCAAAGACCGGATGACAACGCGGGCCACGGTTACCATCCAGGTGGGGCAGGGGTTGCAGCGCGATTTGCGTGTGCCAGGATAGAGACCATGAATGATGCTTTTCGAAATCCTTCTATGCCTCACGAAGACCGTCCGGAAAAAACCATCGGCCTGGCCTTGTGCGTGATTGGTCTTTTTCTGGCCTTTTGGACAGCCTTCTTTCCTGTTCGGTTCTGCAATGATCCCTGGTGGCATCTCAAGACGGGGAAATACCTGATTGAGTACATGGGGGAACATGGATTCGCCTTTCCGCCGACCGATGTTTTCTCATCCACCGGCTCCGAGACACCATGGGTCAACCATGAATGGCTGTCGGATATGTTGCTGTATGCGATGTACTTGGTCGGCGGTCTTCCGTTCTGTGTTTTCATAAAGGCATTGACCGTCGCCGCCACAGGTTTTGTGATCATTCTCACGCTGCGGGCCGATGGATGCCGGTGGGGATGGTGCGGCGTGGGGGCGATGTTCGCCATTCTGGTGGCGCAGACCACGTTGTATCTGCGTCCGCCGATTCTGACCTATTTTTTTATTGTGCTTTTCGTTTATCTCTTGCGGCATTTTTTCCTGCGATATCCCCTACGGATCACGGCGGTGTTGGTGGTATTGGAGGTCCTTTGGATCAATCTGCATGGGGGAGGGATTCTGGGGGTGCTTCTCTGTGGGTTCTTCCTGGCGGAACGGTTGTGGAATTGGTTTTCGCAGGAGGCTGGTATCGGGGGCGAGGAGAATCACGCTGTCGGCAAGGCCTGGCTGTGTTTCATTCTGGTTGGCTTGGCGTCTCTGGCCAATCCATGGGGCTATGAGATTTATCTCTTGCCGAGCAAAGTGTTGGGCGATCCGTGGCTGGTGAGTCGTTTGGGAGAATTGGAGTCCCCGAACTTGAGGATGGCCGTAGCGCTCCGCTTCCTGCTCGCCGGATTTCTGCTGATCCCGTTCCTGCGCGGACCGCGCATCGGGTTGTTCCGAGGGATTACCCTGCTGTTGTTTGGGTACCAGGCCATGAGTTATCTGCGGCAGGTCCCACTGCTCGGATTGATTGGCGTTCCCGTCTTGGTGGAGCGACTGGACGAATCCAGCCGATGGCTTGGAGACAATCTGCACCAGGGGAAGCAGGACCTGGTTCGGACGCTGGGAGCTTTCTTGCGGAAGGCGGATGCGGCAATTGTGATGCTTCTTCTGGGATATTATGCCGGATGGAGTCCCCCATGGGTGGCGGGAATGTGGCCAAGGAACCTGGAGGACTTGCCGACCCTCTTGCAGACAGGTTATCGGCGGGACAGCTTCCCGGAAGGTGCGGTCAATTTCCTGTTGTATCACAAGATTCCCGGTCCCATGATGAACAATGACAATTTCGCCGGATACCTGATCTGGCGATTGTCGCCGGAGACCTTGCAGGTATTCACCGACTCCCGGTTTGACCTGTTCGGAAGCAAGTATGCCAAGGAAGAACGTGCGGTGATTGAGGCACGTAAAGAGCCGGAAGGATTTTATGAAAAGGATACCTGGATTACCGTTGTGAAGCCGACGCGGGATTTCTGGAAAGAACTGGCGGCGACGGGAAAGGACCCGGATATCACAGCCTGGGTGCAGTCCGGCAAAGAGTATTGGCAATGGCTCCTGGAGGATAAATACAGGATCAATATCATCCTGGTTTATTGTAAAGAGGACCCAATTGACGTATATTTACAGTTTGGCGATCAGGGTTGGAAGCCAATCTATAACAGGCGTGACGAGGGCTATGAGATTTACCTGGCGGATCGCCCGGAGAATCAGGCCCTGCTGGAACGTCTTCAGAAAAAGCAAGAGGACGGACAATGACACAGGAACCCGCACCCGCTTCCCCCGAAGAGATTCGGCAGGTCATTAAGGAACTAAAGCAGCAGGAAACGCGACTGAATCAGCGCCTTGTCCGCCTGGCGAACGCCCTTAAGGACTATGGCGTGTTTGAGAGCGAACTGACTGAAGAGGAAGCGCAGTCCAAAGAGGAATTGACCCAGGAAATCGGCGAAACCCTCAATGCTATCCGCAAGTGCTCCATGCACCAGATGCAATTCAGCGACCTCTTGGCCGCAAAATCACCCAATGCCGGCGAGTGAGAGATCGGCGTATTTTCGCCAGCCCAAATTTGCCTGATTACGCTGCCCTGCGTTCGCGGGATCTTGGTTCGGTAAGCAAATCTACGATCTCGGTGAGTGTTTCCGGAGGGATCTGATCTGCGAGATCATCGATCTCGGCGCACGGAATCGCTCCGATGGTTCCCCAGGCGAGTCTCAGTGCCTCCAAGACCTCCCAGACTTCAACCACCGAACGTCCCAATCCGACTGCATACTCATCAACCAACCGTCCATGGTGACTCATGGTATATCCTCCTTGATTCCTCATGCCTCACTTATTTATCGGACAAAGTCGGGTATAAGTTGAGCGGATTGTTCCCGCCGAAGGGGGAGGGCGCCTTTATTGCCCCCTGGACAGAAGGCGCTGATAGAGGGTGTCGATGTCGCGGATAAGGCGGGTGCTGCTATAGTGTTCCAGGATGGTTTGCTGTCCTTTCCGGCCCATTTCGTGCAGTCGATTCATGTCCTGAAGGGCTTTCAGCAATGTCTCCGCTAATTTGTCGGGATTGCCGGGGGGCACAAGAAATCCGTTGATCCCATCCTGGATCAGTTCGGGAACTCCCCCCACACAGGTCGAGACCACCGGTTTGCCCGATGCAAGGGATTCAATGACCGCAACGGGCAATCCCTCATTGTCCGATGTCAGTACCAGAAGATCGGTGTCGGCATAAATCAACTCCTGTTCCTGGATAAAACCCGTTAAGATCAGGCGGTCGTCCAATTGGAGTTCCTGCACCAGTTGCTCGATTTGAGGCCGCGTCTCCCCATCCCCGACCAGCAGAAAACGGACTTGCGGCATTCTCTGCCAGACTTTTGGGATTGCCCGCAAGAGAATGTCGTGACGCTTGATCGGAACCATTCGGGCCACATGGGAGACAATCGGCACGTCCGTCGGAATGGAAAAACGTTCCCGCAGTCTCCCTGCAAGAGAGGGTACTTTCTGCGGGAATCGGTCCAATTCAAGCCCCAGGGGAATGGTGACAATCTTTCCTTCATTTCCGATGCCAAGTTTGAGCAGGTCATTTCGGCAGGTATCGCTGACGGCGATGATCGTATCGGTCCACCGGGCGAGAATCCTCTCAATGACGGTGAACACCCATGTTTTCAGGGGGCCGAAATACCCCGACAGAACATGTCCATGAAAGGTGTGGATGACAATGGGGACACCGGCGAGCCGGGCGGCGATTCGGCCCAGAGTCCCGGCTTTGGCGGTGTGGGTATGAACAATCTGCGGGCATTCCCGGCGCAACAGGGTAATCAGATGCCAGAGCGTGCTGAGATCGCCAATCGGATTGAGCTCCCGCCCCAATTTCTCGATCAGCAAGGGTTTTACACCACGCTCCTGCGCCAGGGCCATCATGTCCCCTTCGGTTTCCGATTCCATTCCCTTGACGAGAACCGTTTCATAACGCGCAGGGTTCAACCCGGCGGAGAGCAGAATCACATGAATCGCCGGTCCGCCGACATTGAGCCGGGCAATAATTCGAACGACCTTGGTGCGATTCTGCTGCTGCGGTTCTTGTTTGGGGAGAGGCATGTTTCGAGATCAATCGTCTTGATTACGCATCTGACATCTGGGGGATGATAGGGTGCGAAGCCGATCCATCCAAGGCAAGTCGGAACGCAGACGGTTGTCAGGATGACGGAGTTTTCTTTTTCCGCTTGGCTCTGGGGTGAAACTGGTCGTGGAGATTGTGCATCCGACGCCGGTCGATGTGTGTGTAGATCTCTGTTGTGGAGATGTTGGCGTGACCGAGCATTTCCTGGAGCAGGCGCAGGTCCGTTCCGGCCTCCAGAAGGTGGGTGGCGAAACTATGCCGCAGCGTGTGGGGCGAAAGGTGCGTGGCGATCCCGGCCCGCAGCGCATACCCGTGCAGAATTTTCCAGAAACCCATCCGGGATAGCGTTTGCCCGGATCGGTTCAGGAAGAGGTATGCTGCGTGTCGGCCTTTCGCAAGACGGGGACGGCCCCGCTCCAGATAGTCCTGCAAACGAGAGGCCGCCTGTTGATGAAACGGAACCAGGCGTTCCTTGCCGCCCTTGCCCATTGTGCGCAAGTATCCCGATGCCAGGTTGAGATCCGCCGGACGAAGGCCCAGCAGCTCGGAAACCCGCAGCCCGGTCGCGTACAGGAGCTCCATCATGGCCTTGTCGCGTAGTTCCAGCGGTGTTTCGTCGCCTCCCATCACGGTGTCCAGCAAGTGTCCCATCTCTTCCTGGGACAATGCCCCGGAGAATTGGGGAGTCTTCCTGGGGGTCCGAACCAGATGCGTCGGATCGGCTGTGCAATAGCCTTCTCGTACCAGGTAACGGTAAAAGCGCCGGAGAGCGGATTGTTTTCGGGCAACACTGGATTGGCGCAATCCACGGGTTCGAAGATCTTCCGTGTAGGCGGATATGACTGCTTCATCCACCGCGGAAGGAAAGTCGATCTGATGTTCCGCCAGGTAATTCAGGTGATCCTGCAAGTCGCGTCGATACGCTGACACTGTGTTGGCGGAGGAACCGCGCTCGGCGGCCAGGTAGTGAAGGTATTCCGTGAGATATCGCTGAGATTTGCCGACCGGTTCGCGAGCCATGACTGTGCCGTTTAAAGAAACAAATCTGTCTGTTTCTCATACCCTACCGTGGTGGATGGGCCGTGACCAGGATAGAGAACCGTATCCTCCGGCAGAGTCAGGATTCTATGCCGGATGGAATGAACCAACTGTCCCATGTCGCCTCCCGGCAGGTCGGTCCTGCCCACACCCTCGCGGAAAACCAGGTCTCCACAGAACACGGAGTTGTTGACAACAAAGCAGACACTCCCCGGGCTGTGTCCGGGAGTGTGCAACACCTTCAGTTCCAGCTCTCCTACGTGGAGAGACTCATTGTCTTCAAGTAAAATGTCCGCCGGGGGAGAGATAATCGGAGATCCCAACATATCCGACAGGTTGGCAGACGGATCGGCCAGCCATTCCGCTTCGGCCCGATGAACGGCCAGGGGGGCTGTCGTCATTGCCTTGATTGTCTCATTTCCACCGATATGATCGCCGTGCGTATGGGTGTTCAGGAGAATCACCGGGTTCACATTCAGGCGCTCCACTTCGGACAGGATTCGGACAGCCTCCGCTCCCGGATCGATAATTGCCGCATGACGGGTCTTCGGGTCGATCAGAATATAGGTGTTGACCATCAGCGGTCCGACAACCAGGCTTCGGAGGTCCATATTCAGGCGGGAGTCCGGCTGAAAGCCCATAGAATGCTCTCCTTGTATGGGGGCCGAAGGATGCCCACCTCGGTAACGATCCCTGCAATCAGGTCGGCCGGAGTCACATCAAAAGCCGGATTATAGACCGCAATTCCCTCTGGTGCGGTCAGGATTCCGCCGAATGAGACGACTTCTCTGGGATCTCGTTCCTCAATGGGGATCTCATTTCCCGAAGGAATGGAGCGGTCGATGGTGGATCGCGGTGCAGCAATATAGAACGGAATTTTGTGAGCCTGTGCTGCGAGCGCAACACTGTATGTTCCGATCTTATTGGCGGTATCCCCGTTTGAGGCGATTCGGTCGGCTCCAACAAGGACGAGTTGGATTCGTCCGGCTTTCATGCAATGCGCGGCCATGTTGTCGCAGATCAAGGTGACGGGAATCCTGTGCTGCCGGAGCTCCCAGGTTGTCAGTCGCGCTCCCTGGAGCAGCGGTCTGGTCTCATCGGCATATACATGAAATCTCTTCCCCGATTCATGGGCACTGAACAAGGGAGCCAATCCGGTTCCGTAGCAGGCGGTTGCCAGTCCTCCCGCGTTGCAGTGGGTGAGCACAGTCATTCCGTCCTGGATCAATTCAGCACCGAACCGACCGATCGCACGACAGGTCTCATTGTCTTCTTGAAGAATAATATGAGCCTCTTCCAGGAGACGAGCGCACAGGTCAGTCGGCGACAGAGAAGCGTGGGCCTCGGCAGCCTCACGCATCCGGCTGAGCGCCCAGAACAGGTTCACGGCTGTGGGGCGACAGGTTGCCAGGTAGTCCGCAACCTCATTTACGCGCTCGATTACAGCCTTGGAATCGGAGTACGTCCGCCCCTGCAAACCGAGGTATACCCCATACGCTGTGGCAACTCCAATCGCGGGCGCTCCCCGGACCCGGAGCATTCGGATGGCTTCCCACATCTCCTCGACAGTCCGAATGGAAATCTCCCGATAGGTTCCGGGAAGGAGGGTCTGATCGATCAGAATCGCGGTGTCATTTTCCCACCAAATGGTACGATTCTTGCTAACTCTAGTTAGTTCAGCCATACGGATTCCTCAGCCTACAAATAAAAACGCTGCCGCTGCAAGCGACAGCGTCTCGCAATACCGTTTCGTTTAATCGGATCAGGGCTGTCCGACTCGGTAAATCTTCCCAGGACTCAAGATACCGTTTGTCGGATCATACGGCGTGGGAAGGTTGCTTCCCGTCAAAGTAATCACCCTTTCCGGTCCCACACTGGACACAACCCACACCTTCTTCTCATCTTGCGTAATTTCCTGTGACAAAGAAGATGAACTCTTACCCATCCACTGACCTGAAGTCAGGCTCCTTGCCTCACGTGCGTCGACAAAACCGTAATCCAGGTATTTGGAGGGGAATGGATTGGGAGAATCCTCTTTGAACCGGTCATAAGCGGGACGGCCGCCAAGCCAGGGACCCTTTTCCAGTTCTCGGAGTCCAAGTTCAAGAGGGGGAAATCGGTTGGTGTCCAGGAAATAAAAGTTCAGTGCACCTTCCACGCGGTTCAAATCCAGGCGAACCTGAGTCACCTGTGCGCGCACCTTCGCATCGAGGTAATTCGGCACAGCTATAGCCACGATAATAGAAATAATGCCTGCCACCAGGAGCAGTTCTATGACAGAGAATGCCGGTTTCATGGCTGTGACTCAGGAGTTCGATACTTACATCCGGGGAGTATCCCAGATCTACCTTAAATTTATCGTAAATCCCGTGGATGTCAAGAGTCTATAGAAGCCCCCAAGCCGGGAGGAAAATCCCGAATTCCTGAGCATCTCCCCTACGGAGAGAGAAAACGGGAGATTCTCGCCCCCGATAGGAGATACGCCTGCCCACCTTTTATCTCTTTCCCGGTGCTGTCGATTCCATCACTCGGTGCACCAATAATGAGGTCGGCATATCCATCGACCTCAATATCGCCAACGCCCGCCAGCGAGGAACTGAATCCTCCCGACGCGACAGCCCCACCGATGATCACGTGTCGAACCTGCGGCGACAAGAGATCGACAACCGGAGGCCACGCGCTTGAGCCAAAGACGATCACCACTTGCCCGGCACCCTCCAGCCCGTCCGATGGCTGATAGGGCAAACCGAATGCCAGATCCCGGAAGCCATCCGCATTGATATCACCCACACCTGCCGCCGTTACCGCCCCCATGAATACGCTCCCCATCGCGGGGGGAATCTCCCCATTGAGATCGACTGTGCCTGCAAGGTCTGCCTTTCCCCAGACCAGAACAACCCGGTAATCGCGTGAGCACAGCAAAAAATCGTCATATCCGTCTGCGTTCAAGTCACCGATTTCTGATGCAGGACCACCTGCTCCCGTAAACTCTGCACGGGATTGACTTGGGAAGGGATTGTCTTTCGATCCGAAGAACAAGCGAGAGATTCCACCGGTTCCTGTTCCGGACATCCCCGATGTCAAGACAAAATCATCAAATCCGTCTGCATTCACATCGCCCACCCCGCCAACCCATCTTCCAAACAGTTCGTTGACGGCCCCGACATATACCGGACCGGTATCGCCGGGATTATTCCCGTCGATTACCTGTGTGATTGTGCGGCCTCCAAACAGTAGAAAGGCTTTCCCCAAATAACTCTCTTTTCCGGCCTGGGCTGCCAATTCGGCATACGGATTGCCAAACAGAGCATCGCTAAATCCATCTCCGTTTACATCCCCGGCTCGTGCGACGGATGCCCCTGTGTTTATTAGAGTTATGTTCTTCTCGGAATGGGAATTGAGTTGAAACACCTTGGGATAAGAGGATGATCCGAACATCAGAGTGGCTTGGTATCCACGTCCGGTTCCGACCGCGAAATCGGCCATTCCGTCCTGGTTGATATCCCCCACACCTGCCAGCGTCGCCCCCGCTTGGGCACCTACCGCACCCACCATGAGAATTCCATTCTCTTCCATGGTAGCCAGATCAATCTCGGCGCCGGACAGGAGAGCCAATTTCGCGCCGAACAGCAAGTAAGCCGC
>JAKPYU010000288.1 GCA_029568995.1 Candidatus Omnitrophota bacterium
CTATCCTTCGCATTATCCAATACGGTAATGTATGCAACGCTGATCCTGTTTGCGTTTTATCTGTTGTTCTGCCTCTATAGAAAGCAATACCATAACGCAGCACACGTTCTTGTATACGGATTTGCGGTCATTGGCTACCTGGTTTTGTTCTATTTCTACAATCCCAAGGAACGGATGGTGTGGTATTATTCAGTCCCCGAGTTTCTGATTCTGCTTCAACTTCTTGTCATACTATTGACAGCCCTGCCGTCACGGCTTCAGAAATACTCGACAGCCACTGCCGTCCTTGTCATGGCGGCTATTCTCTGGATCTGCTCACCACAGGTGCTCGGCGGAGTGCAGAGATGTCTTCATTACCTGCATGTTGTCGAAACCGAGCGAATGGCGGTCGGGGACTGGATTCACGAGAACAGCAATCCCTCGGACACGTTGCTTTGCGGCTTTGGCCACTTTGCGCGGAACTCCCGTCTATACACGGTAGATATCTCCGGTTTGAACTCACGAGTGGTTCTCGATTATGGACGCAAACTGGTCGAAACGGTCCAGAATACCCGACCGATCTGGATTGCCCGGCATGGTCTTCTGGAGAGAGGTCTTCAGATCCAGCAGGGATATCGCCTCTGTAAATCGTTCTACAATATCGCGGGAGTCGAAAAATGGCCTTCCTGGAGAATCTTCAAGAAAGCACCGGGCCGGACCAATTCTCTGGCTGTTCGCATTGAGCCGAATAGGGTGACAGTCACGGGCGAGGGCGCAAAAGTAGAGGATCTTCCCGAACTGCTCATTCCCTCAGGTAAGAAAATTGTCTTCAGCAACCTTGCGCCCCATACTCACCTGTCCGATTTCATTGCGGGAATCATGAAGAGAGAATCTCCCTTGTTGGTCAGAGCGGTTGCCTGCGACACCAACGGCCATGTGGTCAATCGCGAGATATTCCTGGTAGATAAGCGGAATGAGCAATCCCCTGTCGATGGATACACCGGCGAAATCTGGTTTGAATTAAATCCCGATGTCGAGATCGGTTCCATCGAAATCACGGCGCAGAACCGCAATAACGCCGCTTCAGAAACAATAACCCTGGTCGATCCCGTCCTCTGCACGGTCCTGGAAAACCGCGCGAATCGCGGTCGGCGGTGACGTGATTCTCTGCTACTCGCGCTTCCTCTCAAACAGGAAAAACCAGCCGTAATAACTCTCTCCGACGCTGACTCGTCTGGGCGGCTGAAAATTCTCCAGCAGGCAATCCTTCAGCGGCCGCATCAGCGGATCCTCCATGATTTGCCGGAGATATTTATCGTAGGCAATCACACAGCCAATCGGTACATCTCGCCACCCCTCCACGGTGTTCTTCATGTCTTCTGCGTCGAGGTATCCCCGGCCTGCAATGGTCATAAAGAACGGCATTCTTGTTGTGTGCGCATCCCGTTTCGCCGGGGGCATTTCTTTGCCGGTCCAGATATACATGGCAGGATTTGTCAGGTTGAGGCAGTACGGCTCCGGGCAGGATCGTGCTACGTACTCCGCCAGTTGCCTCTCCTCGTTCAGGGTAAGACCCGGATAGAACCAATCGTTCCGCGACCAGAAAACGATCATGCCGAACGCCAGGATTGCCGCACTGATCCACGGCAATGCTGTTCTGTACCTCGGTGTAATCGTTAATTTCTCGATTTGTCCCATAACCAAATCAAATAATGCCCCCGCCAGAATCGCCGCCGGAACCATGGACACCAAAAAATAATGTCTCCAGACATGGCTGATAAAGAAGGTGTTCCCGTAAAATACTACAATCAGCCAGATCCACGCAAAAATCGTCTCGCGCCATTTCTTTCCCCATAGTGAAAGCAACGATCCGAGCGGCAGGAGCCAGAACATCGGAGCAAGGGAAACCATGGACCGCCATTCCCCCCACCGGAACTCGGTCGTGTGATCCACAAATGCATTCGCCATTTTGTGATGCGCGGTCCAGATATCGTGCCACATCTCATCCAGCACACCAGCCAACGCGAAAAAAAGAAAGAACGGGACAAGAACCAGAAGTATCCCTCCAGCCCAGAATGCCATATCAACGACAAACTTCCGAATGCTCGGCTTCTGCGCAAACAGAAACCAGGCGCACACTCCGGGAACCAGAACAAAAATCGCCGACTGCTTGGACAAGGCATAAATCCCCAGAAGCACGCCGGAGGCCACAATGCAGCTCCGATCTCTGCTCCGAATTCCGCACACAAGAGGCAAAAATACGCCCGCTTGAAACCAGGGTTCCCAGGTAGACGTATGCAAATACTTGGCCCACACGCATGAATACGGCTCCAATGCGATCAACGCTAGTGTCGCCAACGCAGCGGACGTGCCGAACAACTCTTTCGCCAGCCGGTAAATCGCATACAGCCCCAACAGGCTGAACGCAATCATAACCAGCCGCATCGGAATAATCGGTGCTGATCCAAGCAAAAAAAACGGCGCGGAAACAAGAGCTACCAGCGGGGTCTTGTTAAACTGCGTGTCCCGGTAAATCATATACCCCTTTGTGATTTCCCGTCCTTCAACCCAATACACTCCTTCGTCTACATTGGTCCCGGACCCAATGGTTGCCAGCCGAACCACGGCGGCGATAACGAATAGTGTGATTACAAGTAGACGTTCCGTATGGGGGGATTGTGAATGAGGGTCCGGGTCGGAATGAGTCATGCAAGTGTCCCGTAGCTAAATTGTCTTTGAAGAGATCCTCGTGTGTTCTGGCAGCATCCCGCAGGCTAGAATCCTGTAACTGAATTGCCTTTACAGAGTCCCGTCATCGCGAGGAGCGGCCCGGAGTCTGCGTAGGGCCGCGACGTGGCGATCTCAGGCTCGCACGTTCGAACAATGAGATTGCCACGCTTCGCTCGCAATGACCATATTGTCAAGACTACTCATTTAGACAACACTAGAACCCTCTGCCACCCTTCTTCCTTTACCCTCTGGGAGATCTCTTCTCCCTCTCCCTCCGGGAGAGGGTTGGGGTGAGGGAAATGTTTAAGAATCCCTTATACAATCGGTTGGGGTTCCGGCAGGGAACCTCCTTCGGGATAAAGATGGCAGGCGATACAGTGCCCGTTGATGTCGATCAGCGACGGCTCGACCTTGTCGCATGGATCGAATCTCCGCGCGCAGCGGGGATGAAACCGGCATCCGGGCGGCGGATTCACCGGGCTGGGCACATCGCCTTCCAGTAGTTGCTTCTTCTTTCGTTTCGCGGGGTCCGGTACGGGAACCGCCGCGAGTAATGCGTGCGTATACGGGTGCAGCGGGCGACGGTACAGTTCTTCTTTGCCTGCCAGCTCTACAATCCGGCCCAGGTACATGATTGCGACTCGATGACTGATATGCCTTACCACCGAGAGATCGTGCGCGATAAACAGGAAGCTCAGTCCCAGCCGATTCCGCAGGTCGATCAGCAGGTTGACAATCTGTCCCTGAATGGAGACATCCAGCGCGGAGACCGGCTCATCGGCGATAATCAGCGACGGCTCGACCGATAACGCGCGCGCGATTCCGATCCGCTGACGTTGCCCGCCGCTGAACTCGTGGGGATAGCGGCTCAAATGGTCTTCCTCCAGTCCCACCGCCTCCAGCAGCTCCACACAGCGCGCGCGACGTTCCTCGCGGGTCTTCGCCAGCCCGAAAATCTTCAACGGTTCCGAAATGGTGCTTCCCACTGTCAGGCGGGGATTGAGCGAGGAATA
>JAKPYU010000289.1 GCA_029568995.1 Candidatus Omnitrophota bacterium
TTATCCTTCGATTTCAGTAATCACACCGGCGCCGACGGTCAACCCGCCTTCGCGAATCGCGAATTTGGAACCTTGCTCGAGCGCAACCGGTACAATCAATTCTACATCCATTACCACATTATCTCCCGGCATCACCATTTCCACTCCGGCCGGTAAGGTAATGACTCCGGTAACATCCATCGTCCGAATATAGAACTGCGGTCGATATCCGGAGAAGAACGGCTTATGCCGTCCGCCTTCTTCACGCTTCAGAACGTACACATTGGCCTTGAATTTGGTGTGCGGTTTGATGCTGCCGGGTTTGGCAACCACCATCCCCCGTTCGACATCTTCTCGTTCAATGCCTCGGAGCAGCAGACCCAGATTATCACCGGCCATCCCTTCGTCTACCGTCTTGTGGAACATTTCCACACCCGTGCAGACACTGTTCTGGCTCTTTTCTCTCAAACCGACAATTTCTACCGGATCGCCGACTTTGATTTTCCCGCGTTCCACTCTGCCTGTCACAACCGTCCCGCGCCCTTTGATCGAGAATACATCTTCAATCGGCATCATGAAGGGTTTGTCCACGTCCCGTACCGGCGTCGGTATATAGCTGTCTATGGCTGCCATCAGTTCTTTGATGCAGGCATATTCCGGAGCATTCGGATCCGTGCTGGTCGATTCCAACGCTTTCAACGCCGACCCGCGAATGATCGGGGTCTCATCACCCGGATATCCGTATTCCTTCAGCAAATCCCGCAATTCCATCTCGACCAGTTCCAATAACTCCGGATCGTCCATCTGATCGATTTTGTTCAGAAATACTAAGATGCTCGGCACTTCTACCTGCCGCGCCAGTAATACGTGCTCCCGCGTCTGCGGCATCGGACCGTCCGGAGCCGCTACCACTAAGATCGCTCCGTCTACCTGCGCTGCCCCCGTAATCATGTTCTTGATGTAGTCCCGGTGACCCGGCATGTCTACGTGCGCATAATGCCGATTCTCTGTCTCATATTCTACGTGCGATATGTTGATCGTTATCCCACGCGCTTTCTCTTCCGGCGCATTGTCAATCTGATCATACGCTTTGAAGTCCGCTTCCCCTAACATCGCGCAGTATTTCGTGATCGCTGCCGTTAATGTCGTCTTCCCATGGTCAATGTGCCCCATGGTCCCCACATTCACATGTGGTTTCTTTCGCTCATAATGCTGTTTTGCCAT
>JAKPYU010000291.1 GCA_029568995.1 Candidatus Omnitrophota bacterium
AGCCATTCTCAAGGGTCGAAGAATGTTCCCCAATGAGGAACGCGGAACGATTGATGTGGTCGATACGCCCGAGAATATCAAGCGAGTCAGCGATTACCTGGCTAGTATCCGTGGGGAAGCGCAGCAGGATGTTTTGATTGAAACCTATCGTATTCAGCATATCCCCGTGACGGATGTCGCGGATGTGCTGGGATTCCTTTTCTTCAATCAAACCCAAACCACACGGACCCGGTTCCTGGACGTCCAAGGGCTGGATACACTGGGCACAGATGAATCGGGGCAGGAAATCGATATTTCGAGCGGCTTCGAGGAGAGTTCCCGCGAGCTTTACAACATTCAACAGGGTGGCGGCGGCCAGGATTTGACCACCCTCTTTTCCATGTCTTACTTCCCGGATGTGAACACAAATACACTGGTAGTTTTGACCCCGGATAAAGAGGCGCTTGATTTTATTACCAACATCATCAATGCGTTCGACAAGCCGCCCCGCATGTTGGAGATGGAACAGCGGACAGTCTCCGTCTCCTTGAAGGATCTGCGCGCTGTGGGGCTTGACTATCTCATCACGAATCCATTCCGCAGCCAGATTTCCGTCGATCCCAAAGAATCGGATCAGACTCTGGCGATGATCCAGGATCCCACTGGAAAACAGACCATGAAATTCACCGTGGATACGTTCGGCGAAAGCCGACTGAACTTCATTTTAACCCTGATGGAGGAGATGGATTCGGCGGAAGTCCTGGTCGCACCCAAGATTTTGCACGTGCCCAATGCAAATATGAATGAGCCGATGGTCTTTGTCGGAACCCAGGAACCGTACATAGATGAGGCAGAAATTGATGATCAAGGGGATGACGACCCGACGAACAACCGTTTGACATTTGATTTCCAGCGAGCAATTACCGGTGTTATCATGCGGTTCTATCCGACCATCCTGAACGACGACCATGTATTAGTCGACTTGATGCCGAATAAAACAGAGATTTATGCCCGCTCACCGGTTATGGTCCAATCCGGTGAGGCAAGTGGAAGCGTGGATACCTCCGGGTTGTCGGCGTTGGGAGTACCGTTCTTTTCTCAACAGGCTATGATGGCCACAGTACGTCTAAAGAGTGGCGAGACGGTAGTGATGGGCGGCATGATGCAAGACTCCACCAATGAGGTAGTACAGGCTGTGCCGTTCATCTCCAAGTTCCCATTGATCGGAAGTCTGTTCCAGGATGTGTCGTACAACATCACAAAGGTGACGACGTTGTGGTTTGTGACGGTTCGGATTATCGAGAGTTCGTCCGAAGGTGACACAGTTACGGCCACCACAAGATAACTGATTCTTCCGGGAGGGCGAGACTCCCGCCGGGCCGCAAACAGTCGGCAGGAGCCTCGCCCTTCCGTGGGCATACCGGGAGATAGTGAAAAATCTCTTGCAAACTCCGTGGAAATGCGATAGAGTGTCTTTAGCGCAATGAAACCACCAGCCTGAAATCGCCGAGTCCGGCTCAGCTTGGGTCTCAAGCGGAATTGAAGGATAC
>JAKPYU010000322.1 GCA_029568995.1 Candidatus Omnitrophota bacterium
TTTTAACCCCCCCCCCCCCAAGTGCCTGAAAGATGTGGAGATTCCGGGGGACATCTGTGCCCCGGTTCTCGTATTCCATCAATGGAGGAACAGGAGGAATGAACATGTGTGCAAGTTCGTGTCGGTCGGGCAGAAGGACTACGAGGTCGGTTGGATTGCTGACCATCACTGCGTGCCTTTTTGTCTCTATGCTAGCTCATGGGACGCCCCATGGCCCGGAGACAAAATGTTTCCCGTTCTCGACCAAGAAGAACGGTGACTTGAATTACAAGTGGTTCCCTATCGGTTGGAGTGTCTTTGCGCATGATGTGGGGGATGGAAACGATCCTTACGAGCAAGATTGGGAAAACGGGACAGTTGAGTATCTGCACTCAGAACAGGAAATGTACTGGATAAACTGTCTTTACCTGGAGCCGTTGAATAATTATGAGGCTTGGGGGCTGCCTGTGCAACGATGGAGATCCGACCAATGGACCACAACAGCGACTTACGAGCGAATGCTGGATGCTCTTGAGACGAAGAGGATACAGACCAGCGGTGTATACGATTTCAAGGCTCTGGCGGCCATCTCCACCATCGCGATACCAACTCCAACCCAATACCAGATGAACTCGCCTGGAACCTGGCGGGACTTCCCAGAGGATAACGGGGTTTCTTCGGATATCCCGGCGAGCAACCTGGAGATTTTCGAACACAGAATCAATTACCTTGAAGACAAACCGCAGCTGGTCGGCTGGATACTGGCCAACGAACCGTATGGCGGTAAGGGAGCAGAGGACGCCGGACGTCGTGATGCTGTCCACACAGATCTGCTTTTTCTGAGGGGCACAATGGAGAGTGAGGACGACAACAGCGCCGATCATCCCATTCATGCGACCCTACGAAGCTATGGAAACTACTTCAATGTCGATGCGAACAAGAATCCGATCGCTCCGCCAAGCAGTTGGTTGGACGATCTTAACGTCGCGGATGTGGTACATGACGATCTATACAATGTTGATTATTTCTCGCCCAATAACGTTGGCCTTATTGAAGCAGTACGGAGAACCCAGGCGGCGATGACCTATCTCCTTGACCCGGCACCGGGCATGCCTACCTACGATGATGATATCCACGCATGGCTGCTTCATTCTCAAGGAATGTATATGGCATGCGCAAATCCGCAATACGAAGAAGAGTATGGCTATCTTCACGAGGAACAGCTGCGTTATGTCAATTATGCCGCCTGGATTAACGGGGCGCAGGGTGCGATGTTCTGGCTTCTTTCCAAGTCCAATACAACAGCCTTTCCGCGAGCAAAGAAGATCTCCTATGAAGCCCATCTTGTCTCCGAGTATTTAATGGAGCCTGATGCCGGCATTGCCGCCACCATCACAAGCACAGAGGGTGACGAGACAGTGCAATTCATTCTCCGAAGGCACCCGGATTATCAGGACCAGGTGCTGATTATGATCTGCAACAATACAGACGAGGAAGCCGATATTTGGGTCTACTTCCCACAGAGTTGTGAAATCCAGCAAGTCGAACAGCTGGTTCAATCGTATCAATGGAGCTGCATTGTCTATTCGGATCGAATCAACATTGGGATGGGGCCATGGAAGGCACGGGCATTTATATTGCACGTGGACGAGGATTAGGTCTGAAGGAATCGAAATCGGATGAATCAGTACACCTCACCAGAAGGGAGAAGGAACATGTCGAATCAAACAGCGAGAATCATTCTCTTCACGATGATCTTCATATCATCCACCGCGTCGGTATCCTATGCGGAAATTGTTGACTTGGTGAATGGAAGAACAGATGTAGACGTGGTCTCATACATCGAGCTGAACTCCGCTGCCGGTTCTGTAAGCGCGATCCAGAAGATGGATTTAAAGGCAGTATTTTGGACGACATACGACAATGCTTCAGTCAATGAAGATGGGAGTGTTCTATTCACGAATGGGAGATTAATCCGGCGGGGAGGAACAGGTCTCGAGACTGTTGAAGTACCGGACGCAAATCAGACCTCTTTTTTCGGCTATCCTCATCTTGACCGATCCGGTCGTATCCTTGTTTATGTGCTAAAGGAAATAGAACATGCTACCCCTCCTGATTTCCCTGAGACAATAGACCACATCACTGTGTTTGATACAGATACGGGGGAAATCATTGGGCGGTGCACTGTGCGGGATGTTCTTTCGAGCGGAATACTTCTGTTTGATGTTTCCGCTGATGCCAATACACTTGCCTATTTATACTCTTTCCGCGATGGCAGCAAGCGGAAAATTATCGTAACAGATCGGCAGGACAGGGACTTCATGTCACCCATAGAAATTGATGTTGTGGATTCGGTCATGAAAGTGATCTTATCTTCGTCCGGAGATCGCCTATATTATGGCAAAACCGGGACGAAATATGTCGACCGAGTTGCTGACGGATGGACAGATCCGATCCCCCTCAAATTGCCGGGGGATTTGATCTCAGTCGTATTCTATGATGCCGCCAATGATGGGAAGACGCTTCTGGTCAACATCGAAGAGAGAGGGTTGGCGTTGGTACATGAAACGGAGAATGGGTGGTCGGAGCCGGAATATTTGGGATACCAGCTGGATCATCACCCATTGAGCAATTATGTTCGTATTCAGATGTCAGAGGATGGATCGGTTGTTGCTGTATGTTCGGCGCGTCTTCCTGTTGTCGATCCCCGTTCTGAGGCACTGGATATTTATGATCTCTACGTGTTTCTTAGGAGAGAACCCGGAGTCTGGAAAAAGGCACAGGTCAATCTTCCGGAATACCCGCCATTCAAGGGCGATTACTTGCTGAGTCAGAACGGCCGGATGCTGTATTGGGTCCCGGAGACATGGCACACATCCGTAACGAATCCGGATTGGACGCTTCATCGGTAGGCGGTTCGCCCAAGCCTATCGGACAAGGAAGCGCGAAGGTGCTGAAGTTGTGCTGAGACTTTCTTTCCCAAGAATGGGGAGATCAGGGCGAGGTTGACAAGTTCAATCCCCTCTGTATCTCCCCGTCATTTGGGGGAGAGGCTTTACCCCGGACGGGACCTACGAACTTCACTCGAACTGAAGCGATGGCATGAATCCCGCGCCTTTGCAGTGAGGGCAGGGAGAGGAAAGACGCTGCCGAAGGCTTCTTCCGGTTCGCTGCCGGGTGATCTGGACCAGGCCGATTTCCGTGAATTGAAGGGTATCGGAAGGCGTTCGGTCGTGAGCCATTTCCCGTTCCAGGGCACGGTAGACATTATCGCGGTGGCGCTTCAGCCGCATGTCGATGAAGTCGATCACGATGATTCCGCCGATTTGGCGAAGCCGAAGCTGCTTGGGAATCTCAACCGCCGCCTCCATGTTGGTCTTATAGATCGTTTCATCCAATCCCGAACCGCCGCTGAATTTCCCGCTGTTGACATCAATCGCGGTCAGGGCCTCCATTTCCTCAATAATCAGTGTTCCCCCGGATTCCAGTCGGACGCGATTGCTGAAAATCTCCTTGAGTCGTTCCAGGACACCGGATTTTCGCCAGACCTCCTTGGGGTCTACCTTCTGAACCAGGCGGTCCACCTCGGTGCGCGGTGCGATGACCCTCAGGAATTGACAGACCCGGTTCCGATGTTCCTCGGACCCCACCAGAATGGCGCTGACCTCTTTCTGATAGTGGTCCCGCAGGGCACGTTCCACCACACCTAACTCCTTGTGAAGCAGTCGAATCCCTTCGGTTCTTTCGTATTCCCGTTCGATCCGCTTCCATATACGGTGAACGTACTCGGCATCGGCCCGCAAATCGCTCTTGCTTCGTCCGGATGTGGCCGTGCGGATGATATATCCCCCCTCTTTCAGGAAGACTTCCTCGGCAATCTCGTGAAGGCGTTTCCGTTCCTTTTCCTGCGTAATCTGGCGGGAAATATGGACTCCACGTCCATGCGGCATAAAAACCACGTACCGCCCCGGAAGAGAGATCTTGGTGGTCAGGGACGGCCCCTTTTCTCCGAGAGCTTCCTTTTCCACCTGAACCATCAACTGATCCCCTTCACGCAACAGGCTCTCCATGGTTCGCCGACCTCCCCGGTGGGTGTCCCGGTCCACGACCCGATAAACCAGGTTGTCGATGGACAGGAATCCATTCTTCAGCACGCCTATATCGAGAAAAGCCGCTTGCAAGTGCGGCACCACGGCGTTCACAATGCCCTTGTAAATGTTTCCGGCCGTGCTGCCTCCGGTCGGGAGGTTCTCCTGGACCAGGAGATCCGTGAGTTGGTTCTTGCGAGTGACAGCAACAATCTCATGACCCTCCATTCGATTCATGGCGATCAGGAGTGGGGAAGAAGAGGAAGGCATACTTTTTTACCGTACTCAGTCAGGCTAGCATGTTTGGCACCGCTATGATGCAAGTGTGATAGATAATATAATATAAATCAAGGCAGAAAGACGATCCAAGCGGTCTTGGCAATGAAATTCCGATCCGATCAGGCAAGATCCGGTGATTCGTCGAATCCTGCCGTGACGCCATTTTCCGGGTGAACCATGCTTTTTCTGGTAGCGAACCTTGTATTAGTCCTTGTGATTCTGCTGTTTCTGCGGCAGCTGCGCCGTTTTCAAAATCAACGTCACCTGGCCCGCCATCTGGATTTTCCGCCGCTCTTGACTCCGGATCAGTTTCGCATGTTGGCAATCGGATTCTTCTTGTGGGGAATCTCTCTGATGATGCGACTGATCCAATGGAAGATTTCCCAGCCGCTCTTGAATCGGTTGCTGGAACTGTTCTTTGCGCTGATTTTTACCGCGACCACCATGTTCATTGTGCTCGGTCTGATGTATTTCGCAGCATTTCCCATCCGGGAGGGAAGAAGCGCACCGAGTTTCCGCCACATTGATCTCCTTCAGCGTGTGGGGCTGTGGGTCTTGGCCGGGGCATTCCTCATCGGGCTGTTTCCGGGTCGCCCGCATTTTGGCTGCCTGGTGTTTCTCGCGCTCTGGCAATTATTCATGCTGGCGTATACCTACTTCAATCTTCGATACAGCGAGAACACGCTGCGGGGATCGGTAATCGTCACGCTGATTCTCTGGGCGGCTTTCAGTGTATTTGCGTGGACAAGCTGGTGGCAATTCGAGACGCTGTTGCTGGTTTCCCTTGCCTACTTTTTCCAAAAGGCCAGTTTTCTACACACGGAGGATGCGCAGCATCGCGGGGAATCATTCCGGCGGGAAGTCGAGGTGATGATTTCTTTCCTCCAGAAAGTGACCGGGGCGGATGAAAGCCTGATTGAGGAGGCTCCGGAAGTAGACCGCTGGTCCGGCAGTTTGAACCTGGATCGGGTGCTGGAGACTACGCTGAATTTCTCTCTGGGCCTGACGGAGGCCTCGGCGGGAGCCATCTTCCTGTTGCAGAAATACCATCCCGGCGAAGAAGGCCATTCTCACGGGGATATCCACATGAGAGCGCGGGTCGTGGAAGGTCCTTATCCGCCCGCGACGGATGTTTCACGATTGCAGCATGTTGCCATGCGTCAGCGATACCTGAATGAACTGGTCTTGTCCGAGCGTGTTCCGGTACAGGGCAGCCTGATCGGCCGGGCCATCGGGACCGGCGAGACGCTGTTTATCCCCGATGCGATCAACGATCCGACCATCCTGCAGCAGTCGGAGGATTTCCTCAAAATCCGGAGCCTCCTGGTGGTTCCGTTGAAGGTTCGCGAGGAGATTGTCGGTGCGGTTTCCGTGATCAATCCCAAACCGGGTGCGTTCACTGAGGAGGATCGGGTGCTTCTGGAGGCCATGGCGGAACAGGCGGCCATTACCATCGGCAGCGCCGTGATGCACCGCGAACTACAGGAAAAAGAACGTCTGGAGCGGGAGATGGAACTGGCGAGCGAGGTCCAACGTCTGCTTCTTCCGGCCTCCACGCCGGATATCCCCGGATTCTCATTTGGAGCCTATGGGTTGGCGGCACGCCAGGTCGGCGGGGATTACTACGATTTCATCTGGGTGGACGATTTCCGCCTTGCGCTGGTGGTTGCGGATGTTTCCGGCAAGGGCGTACCGGGAGCACTGACCATGGCGATGGTCCGCAGTGCCTTGCGGGCGCTGTCGCGACATGCGGACGGTGCGCGGGATCTCCTGATCCGCTTGAATGAGTTCATCGCCCACGACATTCGGCGGGACATGTTCATCAGCATGATGATCGCCGTCCTGAATACCGAGACCGGTCAATTGGAAATTGCCCGCGCCGGGCATGATCCGCTTATTCTATTGCGCGAGGGCGAAAAGCAACCCCATCTGATCCAACCGGACGGGATTGTGCTCGGCCTTGTGGGCGGACAGACGTTCGAGGACTATACCGAGGAAGAAATCATTGACCTGGAAGGCGGCGATATCGTTGTTTTCTATACGGATGGAATCACCGAGGCCATGAATCCCGACGGCCAGGAATATTCGTTGAAACGGTTCCTGGGGAATATCATCCAGATGCGGCATGAAGATCCCACCGGGCTGATCGAGGGGGTCAATAAGGACCTGGCGCGATTTGCATCGGGTGTACCTCAGCATGACGATCTCACGATGCTGGTTCTCAAAGTCGGACCGAGACGCTTGCAGGAGGTCTCTGCCGCTTGACGTAAAAAAGACGAAAACCGCTCTGTATCGAGGAGACTTTGTGATATGATATCCTCAGATGAGAATGCAACCGCCCCCCATTCGGAGGAATCCATGTGGAAGAAATTCGACATATCGACGGAAAGCCGGGAAATCGGGGGGAAACCCATCCAGGTCGTTCACGTGGAGGGATACCTCGATTCAAGCACGTTTCCCCAGTTGCAGGAACGCCTGTCGGACTTGATCGGGCAGAAGCACTATCGGTTTATCGTGGATCTTCAGCAGTTGAATTACATCTCCAGCGCGGGGCTGGGAGTGTTGATGGGCATGTTGCAGGAGGTTCGGGAGCACAATGGGGATCTGAAAATCGCCAACATGTCGGATAAGATTCGCAATCTATTCGACATGCTGGGATTCTCCCGCCTGGTGAGAATTCACGGCACGATCGAGGAAGCCCTGGAGGCGTTCGGCAAGGAAATGTCGGAATCCGGGAAGGGGGCCGAATCTCCGGAGGACAGCTACTGAATTCGGTCGGGATTTCGAAAAAAGTCCAATCGGACAGAAAAAAAGAATAAAAACGAGCGCGGAAACGTATTACCAGTAGAGAGGAAGGAGACGGATCGGGATTTTTTGATGTCCAGGAGCTGAGCGTTCTGCCCTTACAAAAGGCGGCACGACCAAGAACGGCGTTTGAAGGCGAATTTCGGGTCTGCCGGAGAGGCATTTTCCGGTGTGGGAGGTTCCCGAATGGAACTGTCGGCCAGATCGGTTCGTGTAGAGCTGCCCGCTTCGACGCACTATCTTGTGCTTGTTCGCCAATTCATCTCCAGCCTCGCGAACCATATCGGGTTCTCCAAGGCCGATGTCGCGAAAATTGAATTGGCGCTGGATGAAGCCTGTTCCAATTCCATCCGCGCCATTCGCAGAACCGAAGGCGAAACGCCCATTACCCGCCTTTTGCTCGATGTCGAATACGATTGTCGAAGTATCGCCATCACGGTCCATGATAACGGCTGGGATTTCTCTAAGAATTTCCAGAACGAGACCCCGCTTCAAGACCTGATTGCCAGCATGAAAACATCCGGCTACGGTCTCCAGATTATCAAAACCTGTATGGATGAAGTGATTTACAACCATATCCCGGAACGGGGAAACCTTCTCCGCCTGGTGAAGTACGTCGAACCCACGCCCCACGGAACATAATTCTTTCGGGAAATGATCTGCGATCAGTGCCCCATCCGACTGAGCATGGCGATCTGGAAATCCCCGCCCTTCATAATCGAATACACCACCAGGCCGACCAGCAGGCAAACCGCCACCGATAGGACAACCCCCAGGACCCCCCTGCCGAATGCCGCCATGCGACTATCGGACGGGGTGGACAATCTGGGCATGTCCATCGCCATCGAAGAACCCAGGGAGTCAAAGGGAAAACCGACCGGTAAGATGCGAGGAATGTCCGGCGGAATCGTTCCGGGGATCAGTGGCGGAACGTACCCGGCCCGCAGGGCCTGAACAGACCAGAGATGCCACGGCGATCGTTTCGCCATGATATAAGCCTCGCGACGGCACAACAAATCTCGTTCGTATGCAGTCATAGTCCTTGTCCCTCACACAGAAATTGCCTCAAATCCTGAACCATCGAGAATCGCCCCTATGCGATTCCCGACCTTCCAAAGAAGGAGTTTTCCAGAAAGAGAAGCAAACTCGATGCCACAAGACCCGCCGCGAACTCGATTTCCTAAGTTCTTGAGATCAAGCGCCTTAGGAGATTGGAAAAAAGGGAATGGGGAGATCGGCAGGGAAGGATTTGCCGGATGAGGAAGAATTGCGGATTGGGGATTGCGGATTGGGGATTGAAGAGAAGAACACTGGACGGGGTGGACATGTCGGACGCCATGCGGGGCAATCGGCGGATTCTCACCCTCACCCCGACCCTCTCCCGGCGGGAGAGGGAGAAAAGGTGATCTCCCAAAGGGGTGTAGGGGCGATTCATGAATCGCCCCTACGATTTCCCTATCTGCATTTCCCAATCCGCAATCCCCAATCCGCAATCCCCAATCGTTACTTCTTTGGCGGACTGAGGGACCACTGCAAATCTTCCGCCGGTTTTCCCGCTTCATCGGTCACACGGAAGAAGAACCCCCACTGTCCGGCAGTCTGGGAGACTTTCAATAGAATGCTGTTCCATCCCTTTTGGAGCTGAGCCGGAACAATATCCGCATCGACCACCGCCATGCGTGAGATACGGTTGCTCCAGACTTCCTGTCCGTTCAGCCACATCTTGACGCCGTCATTGCTGCCGACCCGCAGTTGCACACTGCGGTCGCTGTCGGAATGGACATAACTCTGGGCATACACGGAAACCCAATCTGTTGGGGAGAAATGGTCCAGCAGATCGACATACGCCTTTGATTCCCCCGATGAGATTTGCTTCCATTTCACGGGTCCGGCGACACCGTCGTAGGTTGCCTGGAGGTTGATTTCACGTTCCAGCGGACAAGCGGTCGTATGGCCTTTCCAGTTGACATTATCGAAGGGACCGATGGCGTTCCAGGTGTTAATCAGTTGCAACTCTTTGGGGGGCCGGGAGGCGATTCGTTCCCCAATGACTTCTTTCAGATCGGGTGTGGCGCTGTTCACCTCGATATATTCCGGACAGATCGCGTACATTTTGTCCACGAGACCCTGGCATCCGTCATAATGTTTCTGCACGGTCTCCAGGGCAGCACCTTCCTTGTCCGCCTGCATCAAAGCCAGAAACGATTTCAGGTAATCGAATGCGAGACAGACCATTTCCATGCGCTTTTGGAGAACGGGATTGTCGCTCTTCTCCGCGCATTCGAGTGCTCGATTCAATGATTCCTGGCAGGTCTGCACCACTTCCGGCGGATAAATGGCCGGGATATCGCGGTATCCCCAGTCGATATCGGTCGGGTATTGGCGTAAGGCATTTTCCAGCGTGCTGTAGAATCGGAACATGGCCCTGGAAAGATCGTTTTTCCGATGCGGATTCTCTCCGAAGAAGCCGTTGCAAAAGTCCCATAATAGTGCATCGCTGTCCCGGTCGGCGTTCCAGAGGCTTTGTGCGCTGAACCAGTGGTTCGGTGAAAGGGTGGCCCAGGAGCAGTGACCTTCCACGGACATGCCCCGGACACCGAGTTTCCGATAGACCGGCATTTCGCGAACCCGTGCCCCGAACAGGGGCCAGAACAGTTCCAGGTTTCCCGGTATCGGGTCGTATTCATAAATAAAGATATTCGGGCAGACCCTGGCCCATCCCTCCAGGTCGGCTTTCATTTTCATGCGGGACTCGCATTGCGGATCGCCGATCCCATGTCCTCCACAGTACACGCTCGCTGTCAGAAAGATGGCGATATACGGAGAAACCGGAGTCCGCACCGGCGGTGTGGAATGGTTGATATAGGCGTACATGGAGACCAGCTTTCCCGGATGGCGCTCCTGTACGCGCTTCGAGACTTCATTCAAGAAAGTGACATATCGGTCGGTGACAATGGGTCGATCCCGGTCGGCATCCCATCCGGGCGGGTCCAGGGCACGGCAATTCTCGCATTCGCAGAAATTGTCGTTGTCGTCCGGGCACAGGGAATAGCACAGGCATTCCGGGTACTTGTCGAAATACTGATTCACCGATTGAGCGATCAATTCGATCACTTCGGGATTGGTGGTGCAAACCTGTTCGGGTTCTCGATGCCCTTTGATGAGAGAATACAGTTCGGGACGTTTCTCGAACGAGGCACTTTCGGGCATGGTGTTTGTCAGGTTGTGCCCGTGCATGACCGGGGGCCGATACAGCCGGTTGCGTTGATGCCAGAGAGCCATTCTCGGCCCGGACCCCGGAGGACCGCCCCAGCTGTACCAGATTTGTCGAAAGAAAAAGTCCGGTCCATCCACACGGCGGGTTTCATCTACGGAAAGCGTTGCTTTATGCGGGATGATCTCGCCCATGTCGCCCGGCATGTACCAGCGGCATCCCCAACCGTCCAGGAGATCATAGACCGCCCACATTGCGCCACGCGCATCGCCACCCAGGAGATACAGGTTTCCCTTCCGAGCCTCAATGAGAAACTCTTCCGGTTTCAGTTGTTTCGCGGCGGCGAGAATATCTGCGGGAATCTCCGGACTCCGGAAACAATCCGCGCGCCCCAGGAAAATGGAAGGACCTTCCGTATCGGCTGCCAGGCGGGGAATCGTTACGCCGCTCATTTTCTCGACGAAATGGCAGAGTTCTTCGGCGGCGGTTTGTTCCTCAGGCTGCGGTTGGGCGGGCAGCACCAGGCCCAGACGCGCCTGTCCTTTCTTCACAATCGCAAGGTCTCCGGCTTCTCCTACCGATACGGATAGAAAGGCGAGACAGAACAGGATGAGGAGAATTCTTGTCGGATTCATTCGGTCGCTCCTGGATGGGGGATTCAAATTTTGGGGATGATAGCAGAGAAACGGGCGGAAAGCAGAGGAGTAGGGTCAATAATCCGTTCCGGTTTCCGCCGGTCCGGTGATGACAATATCGCCCGCGCTGAGAACTCCGTTGCTTGCATTGTAATGGAAAATGTAATACGCGCCGCCGTTGTTATATCCTTCTCCCCCATCCGGTCCGACGCTCAAGACGGAATACTTGGCTCCTTTCATCCAGGCATCGTAATACAGCGGAACGCCTTTCACAAAATCCGGCTCCTGGTCGAAGTTCTCAAACACATAATATCCCCCATGTAATTGGATAGAGGTATCATCGGAATGGCGGATGGGATCGCTGAACGGATCGAGCGGGATAAAAGACAGGTAGGCGATAGGAGTTGTCAATAGGGAGAGTTCATCTCTTCGGTTGACGGCGATGCGGCGAAGATACTGATTGTTGTCCATCCGATACATTTCCATTGCTGTGCGGATGGAGCGCAGTTCCGCCTGTGCCCGGCTGACCTTGGCACGCATCCGGGCATTGAGGAAATTCGGAACAGCAATTGCGGCGAGAATCCCGATAATCGCAACCACGATCAGCAGTTCGATGAGCGTAAATCCACGAGATCGACACATTGCGATGTCTCCCTTTCGGATGTGTGTCGGGCGGGGTGGGCTGCTGCTTGGCGGATGAGCCTGCCCTGCTCGCTCCTAAGAAATCTCGCCCATTGACAGGCACGAAGGCCTATCCCACCAGTAGGCCAGGCGTCTCTGCCTGGCAGAAAAAGCGCCTTGTCCGTCATCGCGAGCCTCCCACCGGCCCCGCCGATGTCGTGTTTCCGATCATAGCAGACGCTCGGCGGGATGTTCAGCGGGGAGGGGCATTAAAAGAATCGGGGCGGTTTGGAAACCGCCCCGATAGGGATTCCCAGACAGGCACGGAGGCCTGTCCTACCAAGGAAAACCTTAAAAAATACTCCAATCGCGAACGGAAGCGCCCGGAAGTTCCTGGCAACCGAGGTCGGCTTTCCCGCCAACAACGCGAGGCGTTCCATCGAAATCCAGATCGCCGATCACCGGTAACGCATCCACACCCGCATCCACCGCTGGAGATCCCGCAGTCAGCTGATACGGATTCGGGCCGTGCATATCGTCGTTGGCGAACGCCGGATCGGCCCGAATGATCGTATCCAGCCCTTCGACGTTCCCATAAGCGAGGAACGTTCCCAGCGGATTGGCCGGGTTGGCATTCTGCCAATCGGTTTGCTCGTCGGCGACATCGTTGACCAGGCAGTTGTTGACGATGATTTTCTGAGCGGTGGTACCTGCGACGCAGCTGTAGTCATTAAACACCGCCGTGATCATCGGACTGAAATTCGGCGAATCCCAGGTGACATAGGGATCGTTGTTCTCGGGCGGTAGACCTTCATACCACACCGCCGGAGCACGGTTGTAACCGATGCGGTTGAAAATGGAGTTGCTGACAGTCAGCCGGCCTGGTCCCGTGCCCACAGTCACACCGCTATTGCACAAATCGAAGGTGCAATGGTTGACGTTGATGAAACTGGCATTGTGGTTGTTGACACCGCCATAGTACCCTTTTTGGGCAAACACGCTGCCGCAGTTGACGAACAGACAGTTCGTGACTTCAGCGAACGGACTATTTGCGGATTCGGTTTGCACGGCCACCGCCGAGTTTTCTCCGTCACCGTTACGTTGGCTGTTGGAGCGGCTGAACACGCAGCGTTCGGCAATGATGTTCGCGCCACGACCCCGAACGCAGAACTTCCCGAACGCATCGAAAGAGCAGTCGCGAAGGGTCCAGGTGATGGCGCCCTGTCCATTGCTCCCACGGTTCGACGGGAACAGCCCGGCATCGTAAATGTACTGGAACGTGCAGTTGTCGATCAGGACATCGATGGTCATATCCGGAGCATTCGTGTAGGCATCGCAACGGAGGAAGGTTGCAAACTGGCTGTTGTCCGGGGCGATCAACCAGCCACTCGGACTCTCATTGGTGGGTTCGGTCTGGCCATCGGTGGCAACGCCCCAGAAATCGCAATTCCGGATGATCACATTATCGCACATCCGCTCGCCGGGGACGGGGATTGCATCGGCTCCGTATTGGGACAGGAAGATCCCGGAGTGTGGATTTTTCGAGAGACCGGCGGTCCCGGCTCTGGGGCGAATCACGCAGTTCTCGATGACCGCGCCATTCGCTTCCAGATGTACAGCCGACGAGCCGTTGCTGCTGCCGACATCCGGATTGCACTCGATAATCAAATTCGAGAGTACGCTTTCGTTGGAGGTGACGGCGACTCCGGCGTAACGGTCCTTCCGTTGGGTTTCGATAAACGGCCCAAGAGCCTGGATGGGCGAGATGATGGGACGAGCATCGCCCGTCTTGTTGGAGGTCACCGTGACAGGCGGCAGATTCACATCGACATCCCCGACCCAGAAGGGTTCCTCGTAAACAGCGCTGTCGGTGATAGTCACCACATCGGCACCGTCATTGGCTTCCTGGCATTTGTCGATGGCTGCTTGGATAGTCTTGTAGGTTCCTGATTTATTCACCTCAATGGAGATGGCCCAGGCACCGGAGGCCACCACGGCTAAAACAAAAACGGTCATCACTACAATAGAGAACTTCTTCATATTGTTGTTCACCAAGTCCTTTCCAGGGATGTGATGATTGACCCACTTTCTAACCGGCCGCATGACCGGCTGGATCTTTGACTGAGAGATTCCCCGGATCCTAATCCCGACAGATAGATGAAAGCAGCCTGGGATTGAGACGATGGTTCCATAAGATCAGAGATCACTGAGAACCACAGGTCATGAGTTCCATAGAATGCGCACCATCACCTCCTTTCGTTTTCCATGATCCGACCCACTTCAATGCGAGCGGAGTGTAGCACATATACTCCGCTCTTGTCAGCCCCGATTGCGTATGCGAATTGACTCGTGGGGAGGAGTTCCCATGCATCCTGTTTGTCCTGTGCGTGTCTGGCCTGGATTGGGGAATTTAAAAAAGTATCGGGGCGGTTTTTGCAAACCGCCCCGACAAAGGGATTACTCGATTCTTGGACAGGCACAGAGGCCTGTTCTACCAAGGAAAACCTTAGAAGATACTCCAATCGCGAACGGAAGCGCCGGGAAGCTCCTGGCAGCCGAGGTCGGCCGCCGCGCCAACAACGCGAGGAGTTCCATCGACATCCAATGTGCCGATTGCCGGTTCCGCTGCGACACCCTTGTCGATCGCCGGGGATCCTGCGGTCAACTGATAAGGATTCGCGCCGAAGAAATCATCGTTGGCGAATGCCGGATCGCCGCGAGTGACTGTATCCAAGCCTTCCACGTTTCCATAGGCGAAGAACGTTCCCGCCGGGTTGGCCGGGTCGGCAGTTGCCCAATCGGTCTGCTCATCGGCGACCTGACCGACGAGGCAGTTGTTGACGGTAATCAGCGCGCCGCCGACAGCGTAGTCGTTAAAGACGGCTGTGACCATCGGGTTGAAGTTAATTGAATCCCAGGTGATAAAGGGATCGTTGTTTTCAGGCGGTAGACCGTCATACCAGACCGCCGGAGCACGGTTGTAGCCGATGCGGTTGAAGATGGAGTTGCTGATAATCAGTTCTCCATTGCCCGCACCCACCGTCACGCCGCTGGTGCACAGATCGAACGTGCAGTGGTTGGCTTTGATCTCAATGGCATTGTGGTTGTTGATGCCGCCGTAATACCCTTTTTTGGCATGAACTCCACCGCAGTTGACAAACAGGCAGTTTGAGACTTCGGTATACGGATTGTTCTGCCCCTGGGTTTGTGCGGCAACAGCTGAGTTCTCACCATCTCCGTGAGGACCGTTGTTGGTTCGGCTGAAGACGCATCGCTCAACGATGAGGTCGGCGCCACGCGATCGAACGGCGAACTTGCCGAACGCGTCGAAGTAGCAGTCCCGAACAGTCCACTTGATTCTGCCGGTTGCGTCTCCACGGCTGCTTGGGAACAACCCGGCATCATAGCTGTACCGGAATGAGCAGTTGTCGATCAGCACTTCTATGTTATTCTCCTGGCCATTCGCGAAGGCATCGCAACGAATGAAGGTGGCAAACTGGCCGTTTTCGTACTCGATCAACCAACCGCCGGGAACAGCATTGGTGGGTTCGGGCTGACCATCGGTCGCCACGCCCCAGAAATCGCAGTTCCGGATGATGACACCATTGCACCTGCGCTCGTCGCCCGGAATTCCCCCAGCTCCATACTGAGACAAGAAGAGTGCCGAGTTGGGGAATTTCGTGCAACCGGCGGTTCCCGCTCTTGGGCGAATCAGGCAATTCTCGATCACCACATCATTGGCTTCCACATGGATGGTGGACGCGCCGTTGCCGCTGCCCGTGTCCGGGTTGGATTCAATGATCAGGTTCGAGAGCACGCTGCCGTTGGAGGTCACGGCCGTTCCCGCCATGCGGGCAGTCGAGTTAGTCTCAACAAGCGGCCCATAAGCGGTCAACGGGGAAATGATCGGACGAGCATCGCCCGTCTTGTTGGAGGTCAACGTGACAGGAGAGATATTCACGTCGGGATTGCCGATCCAGAAGGCCTCTTCATACGTGGCGCTGTCCGTGATCGTCACGATATCGGCACCGTCATTGGCCTCCTGGCATTTGTCGATCCCTGCCTGGATGGTCTTGTACGTTCCCGATTTGTTCACCTCGACGGAGATCGCCCAGGCGCTGGACACCACCATCACGAGGGCAAAAACGGTAATGACTGCAATAGATACTCTCTTCATAACGTTATTCACCAAATCCTTTCAGTGGGTGTATATGACACAACGTTCCCGCCGGTTCGATCACCGGCTTGATTCTCGGCCCAAGTATTCTCTCGAGGATGATGTCGATCTGTTGTGAAGCCCCGATAGAAACACCCTCGGTTCGACGAAAACAAATCCACGAACCCCGTCCTGTTTGCCTGGGATCGTGGCGGCGTTCGTCCACCTGTTCTCTTTGCGACCACCTCCCTTCCCTGATGGATCAATCGGATAATCGTAGTACCTTATCATATAAAGGTTGGCGGCTTCAACCCCATCTGCGCGCTTTTTTTAGGCAACCACGGGGGGTTGCCCCTACGACCTGATTGCGACACCGCGGAATGATGGGGTGGAGGGATGAAAGGGCAACCACGGGGAGTTGCCCCTACGACCTGATTGCGACACCGTGGGGGCAGGCACAGGTGGCCCCAATTCCGAGTGGCACCGGCATCTTGCCGGTGGTTTGTCTTACCCGGTGCCCGGTCTACGGACCAAAAACAATGATATCCCCCCAGGAGGTCAGGCCATTGCTGACATCGAACAGAATGGCGTCTGACTGGGAAGCGATCTCCTCCCGCCCGTCCGGTGCCCGACTCAGCAGAATATACTTTGCCCCGCTGCGGTACGCTTTTACGACGGTCGGCCCGGCCCAGCCTGCCGATGGTTGCGTATCGGGGGACAACCAGATGATATGCCACGCCATGTAATAGGCCCCGTGTTGAGTGTATCGGTCGCTTGTTTTCGCGTTGGGGTCCATTTTCGGGAAGAAGATGTCAACCGGTGCAAAGGAGAGATACGCGACCGGCTCCTGAAGCATGACCCAGTTCTGCGGGTCATTGTTGGTGGGAGGGTACGTATTGTTGTCAAGACGGTACATCTCAAACGCGGTGCGGACGGCTTTCAGGTCCGCCTCTGCACGGGCGATTTTTGCCCGCAACTGCGCATTCAGGAAATTCGGTACCGCAATCGCGGCTAAGACCCCGATGATGGCGACAACAATCAGCAGCTCGATCAGCGTAAACGCGCGTATTGGTGTTTGGTTTCTTTTCAGCACGATAGACCTCGTTTACACGCCAAAGTGACTGCTATTCTAAGCGAAATCGGGGGATTTCGCAATCACAATTCGAGAGATTCTCGCTCCTGGCTCCGTTGGCCGACTTGACGAATGGCGTGTTTCCATGTTGAGTTGTCCCGCATCTTGCCGTGAGGGCCGATATGCCGGGAATCCGACGCATTTTTGAAGGAATTGAGGACCGATTTCCATTCGGATTGATCCTTTTTGTCTTTGCGGCGGCGGTTTGCCTTTCGGGCCTTGCGCTCATTGGCGGCACGAATGTCGACACGGAACAGACCCTCACAGTCGCCTCATTCGCCAAGTTCCATCTTCTGTCTTATCAACCACTTGTGGAACGTTTCGAGGCGGAACATCCCGGCGTTCGGGTGAAACTGGAGCTTGTGGAGGCAAGATCCCTGTTTCAGCGCATTTTCGCCTCTTTTATGGCCGATATCCCCGGTGCGGACATCGTTGAAATCGAGATCAGTTACGTCGGACGCTTTTTCAGCGGCCCGCTGGAAGAGGTCGGTTTTGTCGATCTCACCGACCGTCTCCGTACCAGCGGCCTCATTAACGAGTTCATTCCAGCGAAGTTACAGCCATGGTCTTCACGCGGAAGGATTTTCGGATTGCCACGCGATGTCAGCCCGGTGGGGCTTCTCTACAACCGGGAGGAGTTTGAGAAATGCGGTGTAAATCCTTCCGAAATCGAGACTTGGGAGGACTTCCACCAGGC
>JAKPYU010000339.1 GCA_029568995.1 Candidatus Omnitrophota bacterium
CTACTCCGCCGTCGCCGGTCGCAACGCAGCATGGACCACATCCCAGAACTTATTCAGCGGCAGCGGAATGTTCAGGACTCTCTGGGTAAATACCTCTGCACGACGGTCCAATGACTTGTATTGAAGTCTCCCGACAAGGTCATACCACGGGAACTCCACTCGATACAGATCGTTAATCTCCATGTGACGATATAGCTCCATGGCGAGCGGGATCAGATACCATGGGCCAAAAAATCGAAGATTCTGTTCACAAGTTGTCTGAAGCCATTCCTCCCAAGGTTTGTATCGGTAGATAGTTATGACATCTGGATTCTGTTGATACTCGGACAGAACGGATGCGGAGGTCGGATACCGGTCGATCTGCTGGATGTCCACCTTGACCCCCAGCTCATCCGCCCATTCAAGCAGCCCGTCTGCCTCATTCCCCGCGAACTCATCCATCAGTCCCATGGAATCTCCTCCTTCTCCACGTATCAATCAGGCAGAGTATTGTCAGAACCACCGCGCTGAGAACGGATATCGCGATGCCCCGATATACCGTCAATGGCTTGAATTGAAACACCACACGATGATTCCCTGCTGGGACCGGAACCTGCATGAAAACATTCAGGAAGGATTTGATGGGCTGCTCCACACCGTCCACAAAGACATGCCATCCGGGATAGTAACATTGAGACCAGAAGAATGTGGTATCTCGCGGAGTCTCTACACTCGTATCGAGCAATGTTGGATGCTGCATGTTCACCAGGATTGAGCCGCCGCTTCCCTCAAACAACTGCATCTCCGGTCTGGCGTCGGGATTCTTGTACATGCGAAGTGGACTGAGGCTGTCCTCCCAAACCAATTCAAACATACTTGGCGCCTCCATGGTCGTGACCAGGTACTTGACTGCGGTCAGCTGATAGGCGACGGGACGGATTAAAGACGGGAAGGTGATATGAAGCATTCCGCCCTGCCGGTAACCCGGATCGCGGCCCTGCATTTCATTGACAAAGGCCGCGAAAGAAGCCAGCTGAATCGGATCATATCCACGAACGGTCTTGATCCCCCGTACCATCAACTTGTTGGGTCTGCATTCCAGGTGGCCTTTGACAGTGGGACCTAAGATCACCTCATCCGTGAATAGAATCCGATATCCCGTCAAATCATTCTGGGGCAGATCGAGAAAATCAATCGTTCGGTAATAATGCTGTCGCCATTGCTCCCATGGTGATGTCGGGATGAATCGGTGTGCAAACCAGACCATGTCTCCAAGGATCACTCCCCACACAAGCAGCGCCAGCCAGGAATGCCGCGCACCCCAGCGGTGCATTGCCACAGCGCCCAACAACGCTGACCAGAACCAGACTACCGTGAGGGTCATGCCTTTCAGAAGAGATTGAAGCCTCCCCTCCGTCAGACTCTTGGGGATTTCCTCATTGATTTCCCGGAGCGCCTCAACAGGAAGATCCAAACCAATTCGGCTCCGTTCGGCCTCAATGTAATGGAGGTAACTCCAGATATCATCCTGGATTATGTAGGCCAATCCTGTAAGGCCAAGAAGCAGCAGCCCCAGCCCTGTCATGAGCATAACCGAAAGTCCGTGCCTTCGGCTCCACCAGGGTCCGAGCATCAGTCGTCGCATTCCAAGTCCCGCCAATATCGCCACGGCGAATCCGTAGAAAAGCAGCAGACGCGCCGGGACGCGAAAATAAGCGAATCCCGGCAGGATCGTGTACAGCACATGGTACAGCGGCGTGTATTTCCCAAGCGCGAGGATGATGGAAAGGATGAGGAGTGTAAGCGCAAAATGACGTTCATTGCGTAAAACAAGGTCATTCTCCTCGCTCTTTCCCGCGTCCGGACTCTCTCCCGTTCTCTCCTTGTCCGTGTTCGTCTGTGTTCGTCCGTGTTCGTCCTTTTCTTTTCTCCTGACCGGAACAAACGCCAGAAACACCAACACCAGCGAGGCCACTCCCGCATACCCGCAGATCTCATGATACCCGATGGTGGTTTCCCAGAACTTCCTTTCGGGCGCGGTGTAGTTCGGATCGCCGAATAGGAACGGTGCAAGCAGAGTGGCAATATGGATCGGCGGAAGGGAATCATGCGTCGCAGATTCGTACGACATGCCGCCCGCACGGGTGGATGAGTGAGCCGAAAGCTCCAGAAGCGGAATCAGCACAGCCGCGCAGATCAAGAGGGAAATCGCAATCCCACCGAGCGTGGCGGCCATTTGCCTGGATTTTATCCGAAGGTGTTCTTTGCGTGCGAAAAAATACCACAAGTCTCGGAAAATCAGCAGGTAACAGACATAAAGTGGCAGCTGAGTATGTCCCGCGAGGATCATCATAGCCAGGGGTATTACTAACCCGGTCAGGCGAAGCCAGGTAAATCCCTCCCGTAGGCGGTCCTGCGCGAGCAGACAGAGCGGGATATAGGCATACGCCTGGATATGAATCCAATGGCCGTCATCGGCGTGCAACATGAAGAAGCCTGTCCACGCATAGATCGTACCGGCGACCAGGGCGGAAATCGGGTCGTGGTAACGGCTCTTGAAATACGCAAACATCGCCCCGGCGGCAATGAGATGATGGATCACAAGGCAATAGGCAAAGAAGATCGGCACTTCCAGAATTAAATGAAGGACATTCCATGGGAAAAGGAGCGATGTCTGGATATTCGCCCAAAACGGAGTGCCGCAGAACGTGTAGGGATTCCACAGCGGAAGGAGGCCGTTTTTCAGGCAACCGATTGCATACATCCGCCAGGGGATGAATTGGGCCAGCAAATCGCCCCCGTTCGGCAATTCCCAGAGGAAAATGACCTTCCAGTAGAAAATGCAGATCGGGCCGAAAAGCAGCACCAGAGACAGCCGGTTGACCGTTCGAGGCTTCATGAGTGAAAAGATTCTAACTCCAATAGATGCAAGATCCGAGGGATTATGCCCACGTTCCAGCTGAAATGCGAACTTTCGGCGGAAGACCCATACAATTCCTTTCACAACAGGCAGTTTTTTCTTGACAACGCCCCATCTTGTTGATATTGTTTCTTAAATGTTTCTATCTATCTCGTGAATTGATAGTGGACAATAGACCATTATCAGGTCGAAGGACACCGCTATTCTCACCCCCTCAGCGAATGAGACAGGGGCTTGGCGAGTGTGAAAATCGTAATTAAACCCTGATTTCTTGGAAGGTTATCCATTTTGATGTCGATGATGGAAGAACTTTTTGCAAGCCTGGATGCCCTGGAGCAGCGTGTGAATTCCCTGTCCTCGCGAGTGCGAGACCTGGAGGAGGAGCGGGACCGATTGCGTCAGGAGGTGGAACAGACCCAGTCGGAAGGTGGAGACTGGAAAGAGAAGGCAGAGGTCCTGTTGCAGGAACGGGATCAGGTGAGGCAGCGTCTCGAGGCCCTGATTAAGCGAATTGATGAGATCGAGCACAGTGCTTCGTGAACCTGAATCCGGGTGATGGGATTCGCCTGTGTCGAGTTCAATGCCGATTCGGCAGCCTGCCATGGCAGGTATAACATTCGGAGCCGGTCGAAAGCGTCATGGAACCGATTGAGTTTTCCGCCCTGGGAATCCGGTTGCGTCTGGCATCGGGCGACAATCCGGAAGTGGTGCACAGGATTGTGGAATTTGTGGAGAAGCGTATTGCGGATGTGAGTCAGGCCGCTCCGAACGCTCAACCTCTTCAAGTTGCCCTCCTCACGGCATTAAATATTGCCGAACAGATGTACAAAGAGCGCGAGCAGGAGCGTGCCGAATATGTCAAGGCCGTGGACAAAGTTCGGTTGATGTTGCACTCGCTGGAATAGAGGCATTGTGGCCTTCTGCAATGCTCCACAGTGTATCGGTTCGATGAACGGCAACCCCTCCACAGACAAATCCTCCAACCTCTCCATTCTTGCACTCAACTATGAATATCCTCCTATTGGCGGAGGAGGAGCGACCGCCCACGAAGCCATTCTGCGCGAGATCGTCCGGGATGCCGGATGCCGGGTTCTGTTAATCACATCCGGCACGGGACAGCAGAAAGAAGAGTTAAATCCTCAATCGAATCTTAGAATCCTTCGCATTCCGGTGGGCAAGAAGGACCTGCGCTACTGGCGTCGAAGCGAGGTTTTGCGGTATCTGCTGTGGGCATGGGCGGAAGCAAGAAGAGAATTGCGGCGGGAGCCTTACGATATCTGTCACGCCTTTTTCGGCATTCCGTCCGGGCTGGTCGCGTACCGGCTGCGCAAGCGAATCCCGTACATGATCTCGCTGCGCGGTTCGGATGTTCCCGGTTACAACCAGCGGTTTACGCTGGATCACCGGTTGCTGCGTCCGCTGGTCCGTCGCAGCTGGGAATCCGCCGCCGCCGTTGTCGCCAACAGCGAGGGATTGCGGGAATTGGCGGGGAAAGCGTTTGGCGGTATGCCCATTCAAGCGATTCCGAATGGCGTCGACACGAAGCGTTTTGTACCGAGGCCGCACTCTCTGGGGGATGTGCCGGTGTTGGTCACGGTGGCCCGTCTGATTCCGCGCAAGGGAGTCGATCTGCTGATCACCGCGCTTGGGCAGTTACAGGACAGACCCTGGCGGTTGCTGGTCATCGGAGATGGTCCTGAAAAGCCCATATTATCCGCACAGGTCAGCGATCTGGGAATTGATGACCGGGTGGAATTCGCGGGAGATCGGGACCGAGGCTGGATAGCGCGGACCTTGCCGGAATGCGATTTGTTTATTCTTCCGTCCCTGGCGGAAGGAATGTCGAACGCGGCGCTGGAGGCGATGGCCTGCGGGCTGCCGGTCCTTCTGACCGATACCGGGGGTGCGCAGGAGCTGGTGCAGAACAACGGGAGAGTGGTCCCGTGCGGGGATATGGCCGCCTTGCGTTCGACCTTGCTGAGAATGTTGGACACTCCTGAGCGCTGGGGGCAGTGGGGCGCGACATCCCGCGAGATTGCGGAAGGCCGGTCCTGGTCTTTCGTAGCCGAACAGTATCTCGGTCTGTTTCGCAGAATCGCCCGCAAATGAAAACATCTATTTATGATCGCATTCGTGAGAAAGACCGGACCATTGCCCGGGAGACCACGGGGAGAGAAGATTACTTTCTGCTGTCGCCGACACGCGCAAGTTTGATGCGAGCACTGAAACCCCTGATCGAAAAGCATGTCCGAGGGAGAGTGCTGGATGCAGGAGCCGGGTCGAAAGCCTACGCAGCCAGGTTGTCGGAATTCGCGGCGGAGTATGTCAGCCTGGATGTTACGGTCGAGCGAGCCATGCCTTCGGTAGTGGGGTCTGTTCTTGGTTTGCCGTTTGCGGATGCGAGCTTCGACACGGTGTTCTGTTCACAGGTCCTGGAGCATGTGCCCGAACCGGCCACAGCCGTGAGGGAAATCGCACGTGTGCTTGTGCCTGGTGGAACGTTGCTTTTGACTGCCCCGCATCTCGCCTATCTCCACAATGAACCCCACGATTATTTCCGGTTTACCAGTCATGGCTTAAGGCATTTGTGTGTGAGCGCGGGGCTGGAGGTCGAGGAAATCCGTCCGGCAGGTGGGCTTCTTTCGTTTCTGGGACATATCCCATCAGTTGCAGGCAAAGCACTCCTTCGTCCCGTGCCATTGGTGTACGATTGTTTTTTGCTCTTGAATGGCTATTGGTCGAGGATGGTGGCCTGGCTGGATGAACGGCTCGAACGACGGAAACTCTTTGCCCTCAACTACATCGTGGTGGCGCGGAAAAGCGGGTGACCGGATTCCCGGTATCGCGCTGGCTGTCGGCGTTTTCCTTATTCTGTTCGCGACATTGGACGATCCGGGAGTCACCTGGGATGAGGCGTATCCCAATTTCGATGCCGCCAAACGTCAGGCGGAATGGTTCCGGCTTCTGTTCAAGGGCGAGGATGCATTCTCCCGTGAGACCATCGACCAGTACTGGTTCACGACCTCGGACCACCCATCTTTTCCCCGCACCTGCGCGGCGTTCAGCCAGTTGATCTTCGGCGGAATCCTGGATGAGATCACGGCCTACCGGCTTCCCTCGGCCGTGTTGTTTTCGATCCTGATCGGCACGGTGTTTTTCTGGTGCAGAAGGCATATCGGGCCGGGGGCGGCATGGGTGTCGGCGCTGTGCCTGGCGATGATGCCGCGTGTATTCGGCGATGCGCACCTGTTCAGCCTGGATGCCCATATCATGTGCTGGTGGATCTGGGTGCTGTTCACGGCAGCGGCGGCGGTGGAAGGACGATGCTCTGTTTGGATTGCGGGATTGGTTTATGCCGTGGCGTTCGCCACAAAACTCCACGCCGTGTTTCTGCCGCCCGTTCTCATTTTGTGGCTGGGACTGATCTGTGTGAAAAACGAGAACCGCTGGTTCTTTGTCAGACGGGGGCTGATGCTTGCCGGAGCCGCAGCGGTTCTGACACCGCTGGTCTATTTGGGAACGCAGCCCTGGCTGTGGCATGACACGGCGATCCGGATCTATGAACGCTTTTTCGATTACGCGCAGAAAACAACCGTACACCCTATCGGCCTGTGGTATTTCGGCCAGCGATATTTAAACGACACGCCCTGGCATTACCCGTGCGTGATGACGCTGTTCACCGTCCCGACGGGGATTTTGATATTGATTGGGTTGGGGATGGGGACCGGATGGAGAAGGGAGTCTGCCGGACCGATCAACCCCACCCTGACCCTCCCCAATCTTGGGGAGGGAAGTCCTTCGCGTGTCTCCGCCAGGATTGGGGGAGATGCGGAGGGGGGTGAAGTCACGCCACCGACTGGCCCGATGCTGCCCCGCCGGCCCCTTATTCTCCTCGGAGCATTATTTCCCCTTGTTGTGGTGATGCTGCCGATGGCGCAGGGGTATGACGGGGTCCGCCTGTTCCTCCCCGCATTCCCCTGTTTTGCGGTCCTGGCCGGATACGGATATCAATTCATTCTTAACCGCGTGAACCGTTTGAAGGCTCCGCGGAACCAGAAGATGTTGCTGTGTGTGTTGATCGCCACAGGGGCATTGGCTCCAGCTTTTCTGGACATCATTCGCATTCATCCGTGCCAGTTGTCTTATTTTAACTTCCTGTGCGGCGGACTTCCGGGTGCGCAGCGGCTCGGCATGGAATCGACTTACTGGTGCGATGCCCTCACCCGTCCGTTCGTGGAGGAGATCAACCGGATCGTTCCCCCCGGCGCGAAGATGCGACCGCTTTCCATGAACTACGCGGTGATCGGCTATTGGCAGGAGCGGGGCGTGCTCAGTCCCGATATTGTCTACGATTGCGATCCACCCTACGACTTTCACCTGCTTCAATGCAGGCAGGGCATGTTTGTCGGTGTCGAATGGTATCTGTACCGAAACGCAAAGCCGCTCCTGGTCCAGGTGCGGGATGGCGTCCCGCTGTTCATGCTGTTCGGAAGAATCCCCGGACAGAACAATACACAATAAGGACAGTGCGGATGGTTTTGCTCTTGCTTGCGAGCCATACAACATTATGATGGCGGAGAATGAAAAACGATATCCTATCAAAAGGAGAGTATTGATATGTATAGGAAGAATGTGGTTGTGCTTACAGTGGTTCTGATGTTGTTTGGTGTGCTGTCGGCGTCGGCGCAGGCACCGGACGCTTTGCCGGTGACCATTGGCGCGTTGCTGCCGCTGACAGGCAGCATGTCGTCTTCGGGCGTGGCGGGCCAGGCGGCGGTAACCATGGCGGCGGAAGACATCGAACCGTATCTCGCGCGGCAGGGAACTCCCTGCGACGTCACGGTACGGATCGAAGACACGGGCACGGACCCGGTCCAGGCGCTCGCGAAGTTGCAGTTGTTGGCAAGCGAAGGAATCCGGATCGTGATCGGCCCCTATGCCAGCGAGTGTGTCGCGGCGGTGAAGGATTTTGCGGATCAGAACGGGATTTTAATACTCAGCCCGGCCAGTTCTGCGGTTTCCCTCAGCATTCCCGGAGACAATATCTATCGCCTCGTCTCGGATGACAGCGCCCAGGGTCTGGCGATTGCGTATTATCTCAGATCCTTGGGGATCAGCACGGTTGTGCCGATCTATATGGATGACACATTCGGGAACAGCCTGTATGCGAGCACCAAACAGCGTTTCGAGCAGTACGGCGGAACGTATACGACGGGTGTGAAGTTTGACCCGAATGCGGTGGACCTGTCGGCGCAGGTTCAGGAGTTAAACGCACAGATCGAGCAGGCTGCGGCACAGGTGACCTCCGCCTCGGTTGCGGTGCATGTGATTGCGTACGAGCAGACCGTCTCCATTTTCGACCAGGCGAGCAACTTCCCGGCCCTGTCCGGAGTTCTCTGGATCGGAAATGACGGGATTACCGAAGACCACCGGATCCTGCAGGACCCGGTGGCGGCCGCATTTGCAGTCACCACGAAGTTCCTCAGCCCGATTTTCCGACGGGATGATTCGGCTGTGGCGTACATCCCATCTTATCCCATGACGCAACATATCATGAAATCTTTTCGTGACCGTTTGGGCCGGAATGGAGATGAATTTGCGATCAACGCGTATGATGCCGTCTGGATATCGGTTCTGGTGGCTTTGCGGAGCGGAAATTCATCCGACATCCATGAGTTGGAAACGGCTCTTTTTCAGTATGAGGGGGTGTACCGAGGCTACCTGGCGAATGTCGATTTCAATGAAGCCGGAGATCGTGACACGGGAGCTTATGGCTTCTATTCGGTATACAAGAACGCGGACAATAGCTACCGCTGGAGCATCACAGGCTCCTTCCGTTTCCTGAACGGTGCTCCCGTCAGTCAGAATCCCTTGCAGAAACGGGCCTTGGCCATTCCAGCCGACATGGCGAATTTCACGATCGCGGCGCTGGTGCCGCTGACAGGCGAGCTGGCGGAGGCGGGCCAATCGGCTGTGCAGGCGCTCCAGACGGCCGTGGCGGATTTCAATTCATTCCTTGAAGACGAAGGCAGCGCCGGGCGTGTCCAGCTTCAGGTGGAGGATACGCAGACCGATCCGCAGGTCGCACTGGCGAAGCTGCAGCAGATTGCCCAGGGTAATGCTGCCCGTGTCGTGATCGGTCCGTTCGCCAGCTCGTGCCTGGAGGCCGTGGCCCCCTATGCAAATCAGAACGGGATTCTGCTGATCAGCCCCGCCAGCACGGCGATGAACCTGGGCATTGCCGGGGACAACATCTACCGGATGATCCTCAACAACGAACGGGAAGCCCAGGCACTGGCAGGATTTCTGCAACACTATTGCATTCAGGCCGTTGTCCCGATGTGGCGAAACGATAGCTATGGGAACGATCTTCGGGACAACTTCACCGCTGAATTCCTGAAAGTGGGCGGCACGGTTTACGAAGGCGTTCCATATCAGCCTGGAACGGCAGATTTCTCCGCGTCTCTCAGTGCCCTGCATGACCAGGTCTCCCAGGCTGTTGCGCATTTCGGATCCGATGCCGTGGCGGTTGAGCTGATTTCCTTTGAGGAAGCGGAGCAAATTCTTGCCGCTATCGCCCAGGATCCGGTGTTGCAATCGGCCGGCTGGATCGGTTGCGATGCAAATGCGCGACTGGAAGGCATTCTGAACAATCCAATCGCACGGAACTCCGGATTAGAGGTCTCGTATGTCGCGCCGGTGTTCTCGCCGGATTTCATCATGTCCTATGAGGTCACGCCGCCGGAACCTCTGGTTAAGGCCGATGTGCAGAACTACATCACATCCTGTATCCAGACCTATGGGCATGAACCCAATGTGTATGACTACGGGACTTACGATTCCCTGTGGCTGGCGGCCTACACTCACCTTCGGGCGGGCAAGAACGCGAAGAATGCCAAGGTTTTGAACACGCAGTTCAACATAGTGGCGTACATTTTCATCGGGTATTCGGGATTGTCGAACTTGAACGATGAAGGCGACAAGGAATACGGTTTCTTCGGATTCAGTACCTTGACAGAAGACGAAGGAACATACGGATGGGATTACATCGGCTGCTACTACATCACGGCGCGTCAAGGCGCGATGTATCTGCCCTATGGGCCACGTGGTGCCTCCGGGACATGCGATTGGGAGTTGTATGAGTAAGGTTTAACAGGCCGATTCAAGAACGACCTGCGCCACGGCAACAGCCCCATCATGACTGATGGAGACCTGCCCGGCGCAGACCCCCAACTGTGCGGCAAGCGCGGCTGCCCGGCCCTCAAAAAAGAGGTCCGGGCGGCCGTTTTTTCGTTCGACCACGTAGATCTCATTCCAGGCGATTCCCCATCCGGGAAACTCTCCAAGCGCTTTCTTTGCGGCTTCCTTGGAGGCGAATCGGCCCGCGAGAAACTCCGCCCGGTTCTTGCGCCTTTCCAGCAAGTTCCGTTCAATCGGATGAAGAATCCGGCGGAGAAAGCGTTCTCCATAGAGACGTTCCATTCGCTCGAATCGGTCGATTTGAGCGACATCGACCCCGATCCCGACTAGCGCCATGAAACACCTCCAATCTTGATGTCACCGTCCGAAGAAGGCAGCATACAGAGAATACCAGAGCAAAACCAGAAAGTATCCCCGATCCGACATGCTGGAACCCCACGCGCCGTATGAGTTCCTTCGCCGATACCGCGACCTTCTGGTTCTTACCATCCTGGGTGTCGTCGCCCTTCTGTTCTCCGGCCTGCATACCACAACCGCTTTTTCCAAGACCACAACGCTTTATGTGCTGGTGTGGCTGACACTCATTGTGGAGTTCGTGCTGGTTTGCCGGGAAGGATGGTCGGGAATACGGATCTGGCGGGCGACCTTGATCTGCCTGGGAGCCTACCTGGCGTGGTGCGTCATCTCGGCGGTGTGGATTGCGCCGATTCCGCGCTCATTCCGCGAACTCTCCCGGATACTGGCATTGATGACCCTTGTTGTCGTGTCCATCGGCGCAGGCCGGTCGGACTGGTTTCGGCATCAGGTCCTCTGGTTTGGAACCGTAATTCCGCTGATTGTCGCTGTGTATGCCTGTGTGCAGAGTCTTGGATATGATTTTTTTATGTGGGGCGATTTCGACTGGGGTGGAGATTTTAAGCGCGTCACGAGCACGTTGGGCAATCCCGATTTTATGGCGGGGTATCTTCTGGCGACCATTCCCCTGTCGGTGGCATTCGGCCTGGCATCGGAGAAGCGATGGAGCAAAATTCTCGCGGGGATTTCGGCGGGATTGCAGGTGATTGCCATTGTTCTCAGCCTGAGTCGCGGCGTCTGGGTTGGTGTTGCCTGGTCTCTTATAGCCCTGGCCGCCATCCTTCCGAATTGGAGGGAATACTTCAGAAGGGCAGGGGAGATAGCCAGGCAACCGAGAATTCTTCAGGCGGGGTCGGTCGGACTGGTCATTCTGGTTATTGTTTTGTGGCCTGCATTGGCAGGTCTTTGCCAGCGATTCGCCGGGGGAGTCGGCTCGTCGCTCGAAGAGCGCGGACTGATCTACGTGTCCTCAATGAAGTTGCTGAAAGAAAGTCCGCTTTGCGGAGTCGGATTGGATGCCTTTCCGGTTCGATTCCCGGAAGTGAGAGACCCCAGGCTGTCGCGGTATCTTCCGATTGGGGGGCTTTCAATTGGGGGATTTTATGTGGAACATGCCCACAGCGAGTTTCTTGAGGTCCTGGTGAACGTGGGCCTGGTGGGATTCTTGTTGTGGATGGGATCTCTGTTTTTCTGGAGCAAGACGCTTCTCCAGCGACTGCACAGTTCGGATCGCACAGCAGCACTGCTTGCAGGGGCCTGCTGGATATCTGTTGCGGGGACGTTGGGTCATAACCTGTTTACCGTGACGCTGCGTCATACCTCCAGCGCGGCGATGTTCTGGTCGATGTTTGGGATCGCGATGGGCGCGCTCGGTCAATCCGAAGAGCCGCAGAATATCCGCCGTGAAAAGAACTGGCGCTGGGTGGTACTTGCGCTGCTGATAGCCGGTGGGCCGCTGGTGTGGTGGCATGGGGTACGAGAGCATCCGTGCGACCGGTATCTTCGCCAGGCAAGCGATGTCATCGATTATGCCCTTGTTGAAAAATCGCCCAGCCGGAAGACCGAGATGTGCTACCGGGTACTCGATTTGCTGGCGAAAGCGGACCGACTATCTCCACCGCACAAAGAAAGCTTGTATTGGCGCGCATGGGCCTACTATGAACTGGGCGAATATCTCGCCGCGAAAAGCGAGTACCTGCGGATACTTAACCTGGAAGGGCCTTTTATGGAGACAATTCCGAACATCGGCAAATGCCATATCCGTGAAGGTGCGAATTACATGCTTCTGGGATTTCTTGAACCCGCGATGAAAATGTACCGGGACTCGATTCCCTGGTGGGAGAAGGCGTGCCAAATGGACCCGGAGCGTGCGGAGCATTGGAGAAATTACGGCGGCATGTTAGGGACGCTGGGCAGAATCGAGGAATCCCGCGCCGCATACAGCCGTGCGCTGGAACTTGAGCCAACGCCTGAAGGCAAAGAGGAGATTCGTAACTTGCTGGAGAAACTGACAAAGAGTGAGGGGATACTGAAAGAATCGGCGGACTGGTTCCTGACCATAGAAGAGCAAAACGGGAGATCAACGAAAGAAAATTCGGAATAACATAGGGAGGGGGCATCGAGGAATCATGAAATCTCACAGTCTATTATTCAGTATCTTGCTCTTGTGTTCTGTTCTATCGCTTCCCGGCGCATCGGATGAATCGGTCCCGCCCGGTAGATACTGGCTGGAGCCGTCGATCTCGATGCCCGTATCCGGCCCGGGCGAAATCCGCGACGTTACTTTTGTTTTCACGAATCCTCTCACTGCACCGATCTCAGTCCGTAGTGCCACCGCCGATTGCTGGTGCATCAATTTGCGGCGGCCACAGGAGCCGATCCCGCCGGGGGCTACCGGGACTGTTTCGGTGTCGGCACGGGCGCGGATAGCCGAGGGCGCGTTCGTCAATCGAATCTATGTCTTGTTCGACAATGGCGAGTACTCGAAACTGGAGGTTTGGGGGGAAGTTCAGCAATTCCTCAGAGTCACGCCGCCGTCACTGGAGATTCGCAACGCCGTACTGAATGCGGTGCGGGAGGCTTCCTTCGAGATTGCGGTAACCGACAATACGGCAGCGGATGTCCTGCGCGCGCGGATTGACGGCGAAGAGATTGAGCTGAAGGAATTCCGGTCTGAACGCAGACGATCGACCATTCTCTGTATGGCGGCTGTCATCCCGCGCAGGGGCGAACGGCATCTTGGTTCCACGCTGATCCTGGAGACCTCGCATCCCCGCCAGGAGAAGGTACAGATTCCCCTTGTGATTTATCCGAAAATTCCGGTTGAGGTCCAGCCCGCGTCAGTGTTCCTGGGGATTGTGAAGCCGGGAGCGACGGTCAGGAAGGAATTTGTGTTGAAATGGAATGACAAGGAGGCGGGCGCAGTGAACAGGGTTCGCTACGGAGACCATGAGGCGGCCTTTACGATCACAAAGACCGGCAAGGCGACGATCCTTGATGTGGAGTTGCGCTGTGCGGATACACCCGGTTTCGCCACCGGCGAGCTGACCCTTGAACTCGCCAATCCCACATCCCCGCCGGTTATCGTGCCCTATTCCTGCATGGTCCGCGAGTAAGGCATGTCCCCATCCCCAAGCCCCTTATGGGGAAGGGGAGATCTGGTCCGGATTCCGGCTTTCGCCGCGAAGTGCGCATGGGGACAATTCCGTGGTTGTCCCGTTTGACCTTTCCCATTGAGCAACTTCTGCTCAAGAAAATCCCCGATAATCATACTTAATTCATCCTGAATAAATACAATAAAATAAGGTAGTTATCAGACTATCTATCCGGTAATTCCCTCCATGGCACGCGGATTGATAAGCCGTGCGGCACGGGCATTAGATCTCCCGTTTTTCCTCGCGGTATGTGACGAGGGCTGTATGGTCTTGAAGCTTGGAAGGTTAATGGCCGCGTGGATCGCGGTCCTGAGTCTTGCGGCTCCTCTAAACGGTCAGCCCTCGCTGATCCGTGCAGCCGATTTCCGCGCCGGATGGGGTGATGCGGAAATTGGATATGGAGGAACCGACACCCCGGAGACGCAAGACTCCAGTGCGGTGAAACCGGAGAGTCCGCCGGATGCCGATCCTGAGTCGATCCAATATCAACAGACTCCGGGTTGGCTGTTTGCAATCGGAAAAGACCGCCGTGGACATCGGCGGATATGGCGCATGGAGCGACCGCTGGGCACGGTACGCGTGCGATGGACTAATTGGGGAAGTCCACCCTCAGGGTTCGAGGAGGGCTCGTTCATTTTCTCTCATGGGGCGGTCTGGATGCTGGGACAGCAATCGGGCCGCCCTACCCTGTCTTATGCCGACGTCGAACATCCGTCTGCCCAATGGACCGGCACAGGTCGGTTGCCCATAGAACAAATCACCCGCCTGGAGTTGTCAAATGACGGGCAGCTCCGCATGGAGGGATTCGATGAATCAAACCATCCCGTACAAAGCGTGGGCGAATTCCTGGGCGGCGGCCAGCAGGTGTCCTGGTCCAAACCGGACAGACCGCCGGTCGACTCTGCGCTTTCATCGGACCGGGATATCGAGAAGAATCAACCACTGTTTTTCCATGGTGAAGTGGATCTGGAAGGCAATGCGCATATTCTGGCCCTCTCCTGGGCCACGGAGGGCAACGAACAGAACCATCCGGTTATCCGTTATCGCACCAGCCCGGAACGGGGAGCGTCTTATAGTCCCTGGTCTACCAAGGTATCCGGAAGCCCGCTAGAGATCGCCCGGCAGGGGCGGTATTTTGAGTACAGCATCGAATTTCCCCAGGGATCGGCTGGAAAGGTGGGAGATGTCCGCGTTCACTACGTTTTCCCCGAAAAGGGAAAAGCGGGTGGCGGCAAATCGGACATGGGACTCGGCGGACACCAGGAGGACCAGGAAATATCTGATTCCTCGGAGCCGGATGCGGATGACGACGACAACGGGGTAGATGAATCGGATACCCCCGAGACCTATCAGCCGGAGAATCCTTTCTCGGACAACCAGAGTCCCTCGCGGACCACTGGAGACGCGCAGCAGCTTGGCCCGCAGGATGCGCAGTCACCGAATTCTGCCAACGCGCCGGACCGGTCTCTCGCCCCGTCTTCTCTCCCGGAGGGAGAGGGGGCAGGATCGGAGGTTCCAAAGAAGTCTGCGGATACGAATCCAAACGAATCCCAATCCGAACCGTCATCCGATCCCGGAGAAGGAAAAGGCAACGGAGAACAGGCGGCTTCCGAATCCGATTCTTCTGTGTCTGATCGTGCTCCCAACTCAAATACCGGCCCGAATGCAGGCGGCAATTCCGACGCTGCGTCGAGCTTAAATGCCCTCACGCCAACCCTCTTCCGGGGGGAGAGGGAGAAAGGACAAGAAGGGGTGGGGGAAAAGAGAACAACTCAGCCTGTTCAGGAAAGCGGCAGCGGAATTGGGGGCGGTGCTGGGGGAACAGGCGCGGAATCCGGAGACATGTCCCCCATGTCCGGAGATAGTCCTGGATCTGTTGAGGGGGGAGATTCAAAGAAGGCTGGGAATCCCGAACAGCCCTCCCTCACCCCGACCCTCTCCCGGGGGGAGAGGGAGAAAGAACAGGCGGGGCAGGGAGCTCAGCCTGAGCCAAGTGAGGATTCGCAGTCGGATGCCGCTCCTGGAGGTGGGAGCGGCATTGGCGGTGCTGAACAGACCGGCTCAACGCCCGCAAATGAACGCGAAAATTCCTCCCCCAATACCGGCCATGATCCTGAGCCTGTCGAAGGGGGAGACACAGAGGGGGTTGAATCCAAAGACCTCTCCCCCAGGACTGGGGGAGATACAGAGGGGGTTGACGATGGCAAACTTGCTTCAGATCCCCACCTCTCTTCGTCGACCCCGGCTTCACGAGTTGTCTGGAGAAAGGGGATTATCCCGTGGAGAACGGTGCTTCTGGGAGGGGGTTTTGGATGGCTGGGTCTCTTCTGGCTTCTACTGCTCCTGGCATTTCGCAGAAAAAGAGATTCTCACGCTGAGCGGCTCGTACCGGTCCAGCAGGATGATCTTCCTGTCCATGATCCCGGAATCGTAACGGGATATGTAGAGAAAACGACTACCATTCCAAAGTCGGAAGAGATTCCGAATGAGGAACCACCACAAGAGACCCCCCTCATTCAGGAACCGACCGAGAATCCCGCACCTGCCGCAATCCGCCCGGAACCTTCGAATCCCTTCGGAATGAAGGGAATTGCGTTTCTTCGAGACCGGGCGTTGTACATCCTGGATGAAAAGGGAGGGATTTACCGCTCCGACATTTTGGGGGGACGATTTCAGACCTCACGCCGGGTCGGCACGGCGCCCGTTCACTGCGATGATGTGCAGTTAGCCGTGTCGGAAGAAGCGATTTGCTATCTGGTCCCGCCGTCACAGCTCAAAGGCGCTCAACTTTTCGTCGCACCGCTGGATGCAAAGGGGACTATCGGGCGATGGCAGATTTCTTCGTTGCCGAAATCCTCAGGAACCCCTTCTCCGATCTGGGTAGAGAACGGGCATGTATTAGCAATCATTCAGGAAGGAGAATCCATTTCCGCGATTCATGCGGCGCGGATTCAACACGAGGGTCGGCTGTGTGATTGGAAACGCGTTGTTGCGCTGCCCAGGGGAATTCGACCGGAATCGGCGGCCATTTCGGGGGATCGTTGTCTGATAGTCAACCGGCACGAACAGACCGGCAGTATTGAATTGCTCGCGGTCGCGCTTCGGAAATCGAAACAGGTATCTCACCTGGGTAGTTTTCAGGACATACGCGGGCGGATGTCGCTTGTGACGGCTAACGACCATATTATTCTGCTGGACGGCGGCGACCGGCCGGGACGCGCACAGATCCATGAGGCGCGAACCGATGCCAAAACGCGCGCGGTTTCCTGGTATAGTCGAAACGCCGGATTCTACCCGGTACTCAATTCTCTCAGCGGGGTAGTTGTCGGAAACCGAATCCTGGTAGCCGGAAGCCGGACCGCAACCGTCGGCAGGCATTCCTCCACGAGTAGCTATACGGCTTATGTGGCGCTGGATTCGTAGAGGGCAGAATTCTTCTCCCTCTCCCAGCGGGAGAGGGTCGGGGTAAGGGTTACTCCTTTCACACCCGCTGTCCACCCGCATAAAATATTTTTTCAAGCCACTTGAAAAACTCATTCGCGAGTGATATATTCCGTGTAGAAGTGGATTTCTGATTAATGCTGGATATCTGGCGGAGGAAGACAACATGCTGAAGTTACCATTCTAAATCCCCCTGCAACACAGGAAAAAGGTAGGCGGTATTACATCGCGGGCGAAGGATTTCACTTTGCACGGTGGATATGTGTGTAGGGTGGTGGTTAAGCCCGTCTGCGGGCCAGCCCACTACGGACGGCTAAAGGTCTGTCTACATCCGCACAAAGGCCCGAAACGCGCCATTCGAGAATGGCGATGGGAAAGGTATATCTGGAGGTCGAAGATGATGAAACATGTATTTCTATTTACAGCGCTGATCTTACTATTCCCGTGTTCAATAGTTGTTGCGCAAACGGACGCCGAACGCGGACAAGCGTTTGTCCTCGAAAGCAAGCGTCTCCCCGTCGCGGAACGTGTTGATCGTGCTGTACTTACGATCCAAAACTCGACGGATGACGTGGTCATCGCGGAGGCGGTCACGGACCTGGCGCAGTTCTGGAACAACCCGGAAGACAAACTCGCCGTAATCGCGGACGTTCTCTCGAAGGCGGATAAGAAGTCGAAGACCTTCCAACGTGCGGAATTGGCGAAGGCACGGACGCTTGCGCGCCTTGGGCAGAAGGCGGAAGCGCACGCCATTTTCGAAAAGGCCATCGCAGACGGGCAGGAGAAGGCGCTGCATTTTTATCACAACAGCCTCTGGGAGACCGGGGATTACGCCAAGGTCGCCATCGACACGTACAAGCGCCTGGCCGAATCCGCGCAGGAGGATCCCGCCAAGTACGAGAAGGAACGTGATTGTGTCGGCATGTTCGACAGCCTTCGGGCGATGCGGGCGGTTTTTCCGAAGTCATCCGCAATCAAGGAAGTCTATTCACAGCTGAACGATTCCGAGGTACGCCGCCTGGCGAAACCTCTGGCGGAAGTTGTGTGCCTTTCTGCCGATGATCGGTACGCTGAGGCAATTGCGGCGCTGGATAAGGCGCAGGAAGTTGTCCAATCGGGTAAATACACCGGGCCGGATGAAGCGAAGAATATCGCCTTCTTGCGGGCCGCGGTTCTGTTCTTCGAAGGGCGCGATTTCGACGGGGCACGGGACGCGCTGCGGGAGTATTTGGAACTCAGTGCGGATCAGATCGGTCGCTCTCTTTCCCGAATATCCTTTTTTATGGCGGCCATGGAGTCTTCCCTGGAGGACTCAGTGAAAATGATCGAACTAACATCGTTTCTGGTTCAAGGGGGATACCTGACCGAACAGCATGTAACAAAGACCGAATTTCAGCGTTGGGAGCTTCAGGGGCTATTGGCCCATCACCAGACTGCTTTGGCATTTCGGAGCAGATGGGAAGAATTAGCTCCTCTCAGCTTACAGATCATGGAGGAATATCCGAGGACATTGGCCGCGGCAAATACGGCATTGGGCTTTGCCCTCTATTTGTCTTGGCATGAAAAGGACGTGAACAGCGCAGAACGGATTCTCAACGCGCTATTGGCTGAATCGCCTTTTGATGGAGTTACACCGCATGCCTTGGTGGCGCTTGCGAAGATCGCGAAGGAGCGGGGCGAGCGTGACAGGGCGTTGACCCTGCTGGATGAAGTGTTTGACCGGATAGGGACATTGCCGTATGGTCCCGTGCTGGTCATTCAGACTCGCGAACATGCGGCATGGCTGAAACGGGAAATTCAGAAGGAATAGCCCCAGCCTCTAATGAACAATTGCAGAGGCCACAAGAAACGGAAGGAGAATACCATGACCGGACCAAGAAGACAAAATGGCGAGAATATCGCAGCATCTTATCGCTTTAGCCATAGCCACATCGCCTGGATCATTCTTTTCTCGGCAGTACTTCCCATGTTGATCTTGGCTTTCTTGCCAAGCAGATCGGACAACAAGACAGCCGAAGCCTGTGGGACATCAGGTATTCAAGTTTTGGCCTCCACCACATTTATTAGTCCAGCTGGCCCCATGACGACCGCTCCTTACACGCTGTCATCTCATCACAGCGCGTCGGCAACAATCTCAGCTGGTAGTGCCATGTTAAGATTCATTGAAAGTCTCAAGAACCTAACGGCTGGAGTCAACATAAAAAACGAGGAGGACGTTACCGTATCGCAAGGATCTCCAGTATACAAAGAAAAGCCCTGTTCCGTGATTATTTATTCCCCAACAGGTATTCAATCTGCAACGGCAGAGACCAAGGTGCTGTTACTCCCTTCAATGACCCAGCTTGCGTCAGACGCCATAATAAAGGAATATATAGTTGAAGATTAGAAAGGATGTACAGGATGAGATTCTCAACAGTCGCCTTATCATCGATGATCCTTCTTGTTGGAACTGTCCATTTCGCCGGTCTTTCAGATGCCCTTGGTGTATCAAGTCCTGCCCAATATGCGGCGGACTGTGAAGGGAGAATCTTTTGGGAGCCGCCTTCAAATGAGAGAATTCTTGAGATCCTGATTGAGGGCGAATCCATCGGAAATGTATCTCTTTTTCTGCCTGCGTTGTATGATACGTCGTTGCGGGCTCTTGTGAGAATCAACGACCATTATGTCGGCACGCGGTGTGTGCTGACACGAAAAGATGAGAAGGAAGTGGGAATAAAAATGGATGTGTTCCTGACCTATGAAGACAAGCCGGGTGAACATTCGTTGGCGACATTAAACATCTATGATCGCGTATTGATTCCCGGGGTTCCGCAGCGTTTCGTCGGAGTTCCCACTGCGCCGGTGCAGCCCGAGAAAGAACTGACAGAGGAATACCTGGCAACCCTGAAATGGCATTATCACTTGACCGCAACCATTCGTGAGCCGCTTCTGCCGCCCGTAGCTGTGCCCTTGAAGGAAGCAAAGTGAATTATGCTCTGTATGCGGAGAGAAAGTTTTTAAAATATGTTGGCGATGTCGAGCTGAATGCGTTGCGTGTGGTCGGGGCAGTTGCAGATTCCGGTAGTGTAATGAAATCCCTATCCCCCGGCCCCTTCCCCGAGACTGGGAAGAGGAGAATACGCCTGGATTCCGGCTTCCGCCGGAATGACGGTCCGAGCCATGGGGCAACCACGGGGGATTGCTCTTACGCATTTATGCGGCGAGGGTATGTCCCCGTTCCATCCTGTAGGGGCAGGCCCCTGTGCCTGCCCGTGGACAGCATCGCCGGGGCAATCTGTGCCTGCCCACGAATAACCTACTCCCCCACCATCTCCATTAACGCCCCTTTCAAATCGGGATACCGAAAATGAAATCCCGATTCGAGGAGTTTTCGTGGTTCCACGCGCACACTACTCAAAATAAGACTCTCCGCCATTTCGCCGAGCACCAGAATCAACGCGAACGCGGGTGCAGGCATGAAAGCGGGACGGGACAGCGTGTCGGCCAGGGTCTCTGTAAACTCCCGGTTGGTGACCGGATTCGGCGATGTGCAATTCACCGGCCCGTTAATCTCTTCGTTTTGCAGGCAATGAATCACCGCCGATACGACATCTTTCAGCGTGATCCAGCTCCAGTACTGCTCGCCGGTTCCCATTATTCCCCCCAGCCCGAACCGGAACGGTCGCAGCATCTTCGCCAATGCGCCCTCGTTCGGGTCCAATACCGTACCCAGGCGAAGGCAGACCACACGGATGCCCTTCTCCCGCGCCGGTTCTACTGCCCGCTCCCATTCCTCGCAGACCTCCGCGAGAAACCCGGTTCCCGCCGGGCTGTCCTCCGTCAGAATCTCATCGCCCCGGTCGCCGTAATAGCCGATGGCCGATGCGGTTATCAGCACCTTCGGCGGAGTCTGCATCTGCGCCAATGTCCCCGCCAGAAGGCGTGTTCCCCGGACGCGGCTGTCGCGAATCTCCCGCTTGACGGACTCCGTCCATCGCTCTGAAGCGACATTCTTTCCGGCGAGATGAATCACCGCTTGAATGTTTTCCAGACCGCTGGCGTCGATCTCCAGGCTGTCCGGGTTCCAGTAAACTCCATCCGCCTCTTTGGAGCGCACCAATCGGATGATCTCATGCCCCTGTTCTGCAAGTGCAACACACAATGCGGAACCGATCAGCCCGCTCGAACCGGAGATGAGAATCCGCATTGTTATTTGGCCACCTTGTAGATCGCATGGGGACGTTGGCCTTTTCCGGGCCGATCCCCATCTCCCAGGTCCTCGCGGAATTTCTCCGCCAGGACCTTGATGCGCTCCACCACATCAGGATGCTGCACAGAGACGTCCTGCGTCTGGCTGATATCCTTTTCGAGATCGAACAGCGCCAGCTCGGTGCGAGCCTGATCGTATTTCACCGGAACGCCGCCGGTTCCGCCCGGCCTGCCGTTCAAGGTCCGGTAATCATGCGGAAAGTGCAGAATCCATTTCCCGCTTCGGACCGCCTCCAGTCCATTCGCCCAGTAGAAACAGAAGGCTTCATGCGGGCATTTTGCGCCAGGCTCTCCCGACATGAGCGGCCAGATATCCAGCCCGTCAATCGGATTCGGCGGGAGGTTCACCTGCGCGAGTCGCGCGAAGGTCGGAAGAATGTCGATAGTCATCGCGGTTTCTGTGCATACCTCACCCGCCGGGATTTTGCCGGGCCAGCGCATGATGCACGGAACCCGATGCCCGCCTTCCCAGGTGGTTCCTTTGCCTTCACGGAGAGGATATGCGCACCCTGCGTGATCTCCGTAGCTGAGCCAGGGGCCGTTATCCGTGGTGAAAATCACCAGCGTGTTGTCATCCAGCCCGCACCGGCGGATGGTTGAGAGAATCTGTCCCACAGACCAGTCGATTTCCATAATCACATCGCCGTACATCCCCTGTTCGGATTTCCCCTTGTACTTGTCGGAGACGTGCAGGGGCACATGCGGCATGTTGTGGGCGACATAGAGGAAGAACGGACGGTCGCGGTTCTTCTCGATGAACCGTACCGCGTGCTCGGCGTACCAGGTTACCAGTTGTGTCTGGTCGGGTTGGTACTCAATGGTCCGGTCGTTGCGCACCAGGGGCAGGGGAGGGAACTGGTTGCCGACTTGCGGGTGCCGGGGCCACATGTCGTTGGAATAGGGGATTCCGAAATACTCATCGAATCCATGCCGGACCGGCAGGAACGGCGGGTGATGACCCAGGTGCCATTTGCCGTAAATGGCCGTGGCATAGTCGCCTTGTTTCAGCACATCCCCGATGGTCATCTCGCTGTCGCTGATGCCGAACTCCGTTTTGGGACTGGGTGCGCCGAGAATCCCGATCCGGTTCGGATAGCAGCCGGTGAGCAACGCCGCCCGTGATGCTCCGCAAACCGGCTGCGCCACGTGAAAATCGGTGAACCGAATCCCTTCCCGGGCCATTCGGTCCAGGTTGGGTGTGGTGAATCCCTTCGCTCCGAACGTGCCGACATCCGCATACCCCTGGTCATCGGTGAATATGATCACGAAATTCGGCGGGCGGTCTTTCGAGGCCACGGTCTGTCTTCCGGTTGCGCAGCCGGGCAGGCTCATCAGCGCCCAGCCTGCAGCGATCTTCTCCAGGAACTCGCGTCTCGGCAGGATTCTCTCCATGTCCGTTCCTTTCATACCGAAAAATGAACTTCGGCCATTTTTAACAAAAATCGCCCCCGATTTCTACAGGAAGAACCAAGATTCCGTGTCGGTTCCCTACTCGCGTTCAAAGGTGGCATTAGAATATTCCTTTTCCAACTCCAGGTTGGATATTCCGAACTTCCGGGTCAATCTCCCTTGGAACAGAAAACCGTTTCGCGTTTGTTGCTCTGGACATGCTATGCCGCGATGGTGGGTGTCGCGGCGGCGGTGAATGTCACGCCGGTGTGTCTTTCCTCGGTGGCGGAGAG
>JAKPYU010000344.1 GCA_029568995.1 Candidatus Omnitrophota bacterium
CTTTTTCCAGATCTCTGTCATCTCGGCTCGCACGGACTGCATCCCCTTGCTGTCCCAGACTTCATAAAAGGCCGTCTCGTGCGCGGCCTCCCGAATTCCCTGAAGATCCTTCACAACGAAATAGGACACGGTGTCCTGGGGAAGAAATCGGTCCAGGGAAGAAATCTCGCACCATCCTCGGGGGACGCAAACTGACAGCATCAGCACCAAATAAACGATTGTTCTGTTGGAAACATGAGACATCATGGTTCTCCCAATATAGGAAATGGTTTCCTTGTTCTTGAATCTCTGTGCCGAAAGAAGGAAATCCGGCAACTGGAATCTCTCCGGACACAAGATTATCAAAAGATTCGCAGGATGTCCGAGGTTCACTGCGGTCTTGGTCGATGAACAAGGTCAAACCGCGTCCGGGCCGCGTTCACCTGTGCGAATCCGGAACACTTCGCTCAGATCGGAAACGAAGATCTTTCCATCTCCGATATTTCCGGTTCTGGCGGTTGTCATCAGTGTATCCACAACCTGCTGGGCCATATCATCCGTGACGACGACTTCAATTTTGACCTTGGGGAGCAGATCGACCACATACTCGCTTCCCCGGAACAGTTCCTTGTGTCCTTTCTGCCTGCCGAATCCCCTCACTTCACTGATCGTCAATCCGACAATACCGATTTCGGTCAGGGCGTCCCTCACCTCATCCAGTTTAAACGGCTTAATAATAGCCTCGATCTTCTTCATTAACTTGCCTTTCCATGGGTCGAAGTGCGGTGCGTGGACGGTGTGGACGCCACCTGAGAAAGTTTGCCTATATCCGTCATTCCGAGGAGCGGCGCGACGTGGGAATCTCATCACTGGAGCGCGTAAACCTGAGATCGCCACGTCGCCGCCCTTCGCAGACTCTGGGCGGCTCCTCCTAAGAAAGATCGCCTGCAACCCTCACACCGAGGAGTCTTGTGCTATCCGGTCAACCCCCACCTGACCTCCCCCGATCTTCGGGGGAGGGACCTCTCCCCCGCTTTCTTCACCCAATCACCGGCTCCGCCGGAGGGAGGCTCGCGATGACAGCGGATGGGGCGGGCGAGGGTAGATCTTTGGTGGGCTGGGCAGACGGGCGGCAGCACACCCTGCTTCAAGCCCCTCTTGACCTCCCTGGACCGATTTCCTC
>JAKPYU010000362.1 GCA_029568995.1 Candidatus Omnitrophota bacterium
CTATCCGGCGATTCATGCCTGGTTCGAGCCGTTCCGGTCCAATCTGAAGAAACGGCAAGATCAAGGACATTACTTCTGGGAACTCCGTTCGTGCATTTACTGGCGCGAATTCGAGCAGCCGAAGATTGTGTATCCGGATATCTATGAGCATCAGAGTTTCGCTTGGGATGAGAATGGATATTATTCTGTAAACACGACATACTTCATTCCCACTGATGAGAAATGGCTATGCGCGCTGTTGAATTCCAGGGGTGTGGAATGGTTCTATTCACACGTCTCCAACAAGGTACGCGGTGGGTATCTGCGTGCTTTCTCGGATTATATCACACAGATCCCCATTCCTAAGATAACTGAGAAACAAGAGACCGCCGCTGTCTCCCTTGTCGACCGCATCCTCGCCGCGAAGGAGCATGACCCCGATGCGGACGTGTCGGAGTTGGAGGGGGAGATTGACGAACTCGTCTATCAGCTTTACGGTCTGACGAAGGAGGAAATCAAGATCGTGGAAGGGAAGTCTGAACCGTGATTTGCAGGATTGAAGGAAAAGGATGAAGCAAAAGAAGAACCACAAAGGCACAAAGACACGAAGAAAAGAATGAAACAAAAGAAAAACCACAAAGACACAAAGGCATGAAAAGAAGGAATAAGGGGATTGAACCCGGATGTTCGATTCTGATTAGACATCCCCCACGCACTTGTCGTAGAAATCGACATAGTCGTGCTTCTGGGGGCCGGAGCGCGCGGCCATGGCGGTGCGGGGATGCTGGTTCAGCTGGCCGGACATGTTGTATTGCGGAGAAGGTCCCCAATCGAGTGACTCGCTCAGCTTGACAAACTGGTCCTGCAGCAGCTGCCAGACCGGCCGAATACGGAACTTCGGATTGCGCAAAAATCCCATCAGCAATTCCATCGGACAATTCCCGGCCCCCCGACCGATCCCCGACATGGTGGCATCAATTCGATTCGCGCCGCGAATGATCGCCTCAATCGTATTGGCGAATGCGAGTTGCTGATTGTTGTGCGCATGAATGCCGATTTCTTTCCCGGTTCCTTCCAGCGCCTTCCTGTACTTTTCGACATACATGGTGATCTGTTCGCAATACAGCGAGCCGAAACTATCGACAATGACTACTACCGAGGCGGGAGTCTGCGCGATCTCCTCCAGCGCCTGTACGATTTCGACTTCCTGGGCCGCCGAGATCGCCATGATATTGCAGCTGACCTCGTAGCCTTTCTCGTGCGCATCGTTAATCATGGCGACCGCTTCCGGAATCTGGTTCACGTAGCAGGCCACACGGATCATATCCAGGACACTTTCGCTTTTGGGCAGAATGTCGGTCTGCCAGTCGCTTTTCCCGGCATCCGCCATGGCCGACAATTTCAGCGGGGTGTTATTATCGCCCACAATGCGCCGCAGATCCGGCTCATCGCAGTGTCGCCAGGGACCGAATTTTTCTTTGGGAAAAAGACGTTTGGAGTTCTTATAGCCGATCTCCATGTAGTCGATTCCGGCATCCACACAGGTCTGGTAAACGGCCCGCACAAATCCGTCGTCAAACCGGGAGTCATTGATCAGTCCGCCATCGCGGATGGTGCAGTCCAGGACTCTGATTTCGGGTCGAAAGGTAATCCAGGGAGCCAGATCGGGCATGGGCGTTCTCCTTACGCTGATTTTCCGCACCGGAAAGGAATAAGGAAGCAGTCCGGTCCTTTGCTGTAAAGGGCGGGGTCTTTCCTCTTGCCCTGCGAGTGATGTTCTGTCATTCTTCTGCCTCGTGAAGGCGCTGAGGCCGGTCCGGCCTTTGGGTGCGCACGTGTTCCTTCCAACCAAGCAGAGAGTCTTTATTTTTTCAGTGGGGTGCTCATGATATCGAATATCGCGCGGAGTATGAAAAATCTCGAACTGGGGCATTGGGTGTTGATCGGGATGGTGTTGGGAATCGGGGCCGGAGCGGCGATGGGGCAGCACGCAGCGGTGCTCGATCCGCTCGGGCAATTGTTCATCAAGTTGATTACGATGCTGGTGGTCCCGCTGATTGCGGTTTCCATCGTATCGGGAGCGGCCTCAATCGGGGAAGCGAAATCTGCCGGGAAAATGGGCATCATCACCTTTGCCTACTTTTTATTGACGACTTCGGTGGCGGTTGTGATCGGCCTGGTTCTGGGGGAACTTTTTCAGCCGGGGAGGGGGATTGAGCTGGGGGCCTTCGCGGCCATATCCGCGACTCAGTCGGTCGAAGATATCGGAGGAGGCGGTTTTGCGGGGACAATTCTCAGCTTCATTCCGGAGAATCCTGTTGTCGCTCTGGCCAGCGGCAATATTTTACAGATTCTTGTGTTCTGTTTATTCTTCGGAATCGGGCTTTCGCTGCTGCCGAGGGAAAAATCGGCGCCGTTGCTGAGTGTTATCGACAGCGCGGGGGAAGTACTGCTCTGGATGATCAAGCGGGTGATGCTGATTGCGCCGTTTGGAGTGTTCGCGTTAATGGCGGAAGCGCTCGGGACATTCGGCTGGAGTGTCATCGGACATGTGCTGGAGTTGGTGCTGATTTTCATCGTCGGGTTGCTCTTGCAGGTCATTCTGGTCTATTTCGGATTTCTCAAGCTGGCCAGTCGGATATCGATCAAGCGTTTTTTCAAGGCCATGCTTCGTCCGCAGACGGTGGCATTCTCGACGGCCTCCTCGCTTGCCACGTTGCCGATCAATATGGAGACCTGCGAACAGGACCTTGGGATCTCGAGAGGAACGGTCTCATTTGTTCTGCCGCTTGGGGCCACGATCAACATGGACGGCAATTCCATGTACTACGCGCTGGGCGCGGTTTTCCTGGCACAGGCAGGCGGGATTGACCTGGGAATGGCGCAATACGTGGCGATTATCACGACGGCAACGATGGGGTCGATCGGGCAAGCCGGAGTGCCCGGTCCGTCGCTGCTGTTGACGGCTGTCCTGGTATCAGCCGGGATTCCGCTGGACGGCCTGGCATTGCTCTACGGTGCGGATCGAATTTTCGATATGGCGCGGACCGTGGTAAATATCACCGGCGACGCTTCCTGCGCGTGTATTGTCGATCACCTGGTGCGGGAGAGGAATGTCTGAACCAGGATTTTCAGGATTGGGTACCAGGCAGAGACGCCTGGCCTACTGTTCGAACGCGAAAGCCGGAGATCGCCACGTCGCCGCCCTTCGCAGACTCCGGGCCGCTCCTCCTAAGAAAGCTCGCCCATCGTAAGCCGGAGATCGCCACGTCGCCGCCCTTCGCGGACTCCGGGCCGCTCCTCCTAAGAAAGCTCGCCTGCAACCGTCACACCGGGGAGTCTTGTGCTATCCGGTCAACCCCCACCTTACCTCCCCCGATCTTCGGGGGAGGAACCTCTCCCCCAAAGTTTGGGGGAGACACAGAGGGGGTTGTCCGTATCTTGCACTCCTTCGCGCATGGTACAAAAGACCATGCTTTCTTTTTCCATATCACCGGCCCGGCCGGAGG
>JAKPYU010000378.1 GCA_029568995.1 Candidatus Omnitrophota bacterium
TCGGCTGCGTGCCCGTCTCGGCGCCCCCAAAGCCATCACCGCCACGGCACGCAAAATCGCAATTCAAATCTATCGGATGCTGAAATATGGCAAAGATTATATCGACCAAGGCGAACAAGCCTACCAGGAACAGTACAAAGAGCGTCTCACCAAAAATCTCGCCAAGCAGGCGCGAAAACTGGGGTTACAACTTCTCAATGCACAAACAGGCCAATTACTTTCTTGAGAGCTTTCTTAGGAAGAGCGGCCCAGAGCCTGCGAAGGGCTGCGACGTGGCGATCTCAGGCTTACGACGAGCGAGATTTCTTGGGAGGAACGAATGTGTGGGGAATCTCAACAGATCCTCGGTAGCTGCTCTTCGGCGGGATTCATGAGGAATCGACCGCTCCCGTACGGATTCTTCAATACGATTCGTTCCGCCTGTGCCACCGTCACTGTCCCGATCTCGGCGGCATCCCGGCCCAACGGGGACTGCCGGATTTCTTCAAGAATTGCCCGGGATGCTGCGCCGTCCGTGACTAAGACCACCCTTCCCTCCGAGGCCAGGTAAAGCGGCTCGATTCCAAGCACTTCCGAGAACGCGGCGACTTCCCTGCGAATCGGTAATTGGTCTTCGCGGATCTCTGCGCCCTGTGCGGTTCCCTCAAAGGCCTCGTGCAACACGGCGGCAAGCCCGCCACGGGTGGGATCGCGCATGAACCGAATGCTTTCGGCGAACCGGTCCAGCCGTTCAATCAGCGGCCACAGGCAGGCGCAATCGCTGGCAAGCGCACCTTCCAGTCCGAAAGACTCTCGCGCCGCCAGAATCGCGGCTCCATGTTCCGCGATTGTGCCGGAGACAAGAATGCGGTCGCCCTTAACGATACGCTGCGGATGAAGATTCCAGACCTGCGACTGCACACCGATGCCCGTGGTTGTGACAAAGATCCGGTCGGCCTCTCCCTTGCGGACAACCTTCGTATCGCCGGTGACCACGCGTACGCCGTTTCGCTCCGCCTCCAGAGCGATGGAACGCAGAATCCTTTCGAGAACTTTCAGTGGAAGTCCTTCCTCCAGGATTATTCCGAGCGCAAGGGCCACCGGGCAGGCCCCCATCACTGCCAGATCGTTCAGGGTTCCACATACCGCCAGCTTGCCGATGTCGCCTCCGGGAAACTCAATCGGCTGAATGACAAAACCGTCGGTTGTGATCGCGAGTTTCTGTCCCTCTTGCAGCGAGAGGTCCATCAGGGCGGCATCCAGCCCATGTCCTGCCGAGGGGCCAAGAATCGGGAGAATCACCTCCCGAAGTAGCTCATTTGTGGCGCGACCGCCACTCCCGTGCGAAAGACGGATAGTCTCTTGATTTGACATCGTTCCTGTTCCCTTGACGCAGGATGGTCTCTATTCTTTCCCCAAAATCTCCCGTAATAAAACGGTCCCCCATTCCTCCTGTCTTTTTCTTTCCTTCTTTCTTTTCCTTTGTTTCATCCTTCATCCTTTTCTACGCCTGCCGCAGCATGGTACGCTTGAGCGGGATGAACACAGCGAAACGTTTAAAGATCCTCGTGGTGGAAGACGACCGCCGGTATGCCGAACGGCTCCGGAAGAACTTGGAGTTGGAGGGATTTGCCGTTCATCTCGCCGCCGGAGGGGAGGAGGCGTTGGGTAACCTGCGGTGCGAGTCATTCGACCTGATCCTGTCGGATGTGAAGATGCCCGGCATCAGCGGGCTGGAATTTCTCAAGACGGTCAAACATGTCTCGGAAGGGATCGACCCGGATACCCCCTTTGTTCTTCTCACCTCCGTAGATAGTGTGCAGGTTGCGGTGGAGTGCCTGAAAGAGGGGGCGGCGGATTACATCACCAAGGATGCCGAGCGGGATGAGATTGTTCTGCGTATTCGCAAAGTCCTGGATGGTGCACGACTTCGCCGCGAGAATGTGCGGCTGAGACAGGAGCTGGTGAGCCGAAGCGAATTCGGAGAAATTGTCGCCGTTTCGCCGCAGATGTCCGCGATTCTCAAGGAACTGCGCGAACTCGCCGCCGCCGAGGCGAACGCCCTGATCACCGGTGAAACCGGAGTCGGCAAAGAGCTGATTGCCCGATTCCTTCACCAGCAGAGTCCCCGGTCCGAAAAGCCTTTTGTGGATGTGAATTGCGCTGCGCTTCCGTCCGACAACATGTTCCAATCCGAGGTCTTCGGCCATGAACGGGGCGCGTTCACCGGAGCAACCTCCCGCAAACAAGGGCGCCTGGAACTGGCGAATGGCGGCGTCCTGTTCCTGGACGAGGTCGGGGACATGCCGCTGGAAAGCCAAGGCAAGATTCTTCGTGCGCTGGATACCCAGAGTTTTGAACATCTGGGCGGCGAGAAGAAGATCTCCGTGGACCTTCTTGTCATCGCAGCCACCAACAAAGATCTCAAGACCGAGGTCAAGGAAGGCCGATTCCGAAAAGACCTCTTCTATCGTCTGGACGTCATGCATGTGCACATCCCACCCTTGCGCGAACGCCCGATGGATATCGCACCCCTGGCCGAATACTACCTGGACCAGTATGCCGCACGGTATCGTCGGCCCAAGCCCGGTCTTTCGGAGGAAGCTGTGAAAGTGCTTCTTCATTATGAGTGGGCGGGGAATGTGCGGGAGCTGAAGAATCTCATGGAGCGCCTGGTTATCCGGGGCGTTCCTGACGGAGAGATCAGACCGAGTGATCTCCGAAGGGAGGGTCTGACACTTCCCAAAGTTGAGACTGTCTCCCAGGAATCCGTTCCGCCGGTCCGAATCCCTTCCGAGGGAATTTCACTGGATGAACTGGAGCGCATGGCGATTGTCCAGGCGCTCGAGCAGTGTGACTGGGTGCAGCGCGATGCAGCGGACTTGCTCGGCATCTCGGCGGACAGGATGAATGCCCGTGTGAAAAAATTCGGCCTTTCTCACCCGTCATGGAGGACAAACCGCTGACCGGGCAGGGGATACAAGGGTTGTATAAGACTTATAGGACTTATGGGACTTATGGGGATGGATGGTGGATCATGGACCGCGATGTGATAATGCTGGCTTACCAAATCTTATATGGATTCTTAGGTTGAAGTTCATAAATCAAATAAAATCAAGATTATATTCACTTTTATGAAATTTATGGTCGCGTTCTCATTTTTTTACGTAGAACGTTAAAGTTATTGTAAAACCTGCCGATATCTGATAATGAGTAAATCGTGTTTTAGGGCCGAGGGTCGGGGCTGTTTCCGGTGCCGACCGGGATTAGCCTCAGAGACAGAGATCGGGCGGGACCGATACCGATCCCACCTGCCCGGAGAGAAGAAGATGGTTGACATTCGCAGCATAGGTAATCTGCCCCCACAGACACGTGTCACCGAGCGTACGGGCGCACCTTCTGTCACGAGTTCAAAAAAGGCAACCGTGACCGAGTCCGCTCCCAGCAGCGATAGCGTTCAAATATCGCAGGGAGCCAAAGAAGCCCAGGTCGTTTCCCGCCTGGTTTCCGATGCCAAGAGCACACCGGACATTCGACCGGAGGTCGTTCAGAAAGCACGGGAAACCCTGGAGAGCGGCGGCTATGACGGTGTCGAGGTTTCACGGGAAGCTGCGCGGAATATCCTGGGACTTCTGTAGGGAGTCTGTGATCCGCCGTGGCTGATCGTCAGGGCAGTGTGTTGTCTTGAGTACCGACTCAAATCGGGGAACCCTCCGCAAGGTGGGGTTCTTCTATTTTAACCCCACAAACACACCCAATAGTCTGCTGAGATTCCTCACATTCGTTCGGAATGACAATCGGCCTGTCATTTCGGCGGGTACATGTCATTGCAGTGGGATTATGTCATTTCGACCGAAGGGAGAAATCTCATCGGAACTCCGAACCTTCCACGTCGGTTCTGTAAGAAGAATAATTCGCATCGAAAAAATCCCCCACGTTTGCCCCGCCGAACCAGCCCGCGTACAAGTCGTTAAACCCGATTGGGTGTCCCCCAATATCGAGATATTCCACACCAACCCACGGAATAAACAGGGTCTGTTTCATCTCCTCCAACTCGCGTCGCACATCGCCCGATGGCGGCATGGTCTCCAGTGCCCTCAATGGGATACAAGACACAACCACGCCGTCGCGCTCCTGCCCCAGGACCTTTCCCAGGAACCGCTTGCCGTTCAGGAGATGGATTTCAACAACTTGCCCGGAGAGTGCACCGTCCACATTCATGTAGGTATCCCTCTGTTTCCTGTCCCACGACGACCGTGATATCACAGAATAGACCGGGTGCACCGCAGAGACAAGGAAATGCACAAGGAATAATAACGTGGCGAAGAGATTCCTCCTCCGAAGATCGGGGGAGGTTAGGTGGGGGTTGACCGGATAACATGAAACGACAACACATGCCAGAACTCCTCAGCCGCATTACACTATTTGTCTCACAATGCTCTCTGAGGTCTTGCGAATGAAACAGTTGCAGCTCCATGTCGGAATCAAGACCGACCCGATTGAATATCGATACTCCTACGAATGGCTGTTCCGGCTTCTGGCTGAAGAGGGAATACACTACGCGCAGTTGGGGACATTTCATGAAATCTATTCCCTGCCGGATGAGTATTTTCTCAACCTTAAGAAACAGGCGGAGGATTTCGGCGTTTCCATTTACAGTGTCTTCTGTGCGCACCGCGAAATGGGGGGATTCTTCCGTGAGGAACCCGGATGGGATCTACTGGCCCGCCGGGATTTCGGACGATTGATCGAGGTCGGCGCTGTGCTGGGAGCGGCTTCGGTTGGCTCGAACGCCGGTTCTGTCCTGCGGGACCGGATGGGAACCAAGCGGGCGGGAATCCGTCGATATATCTCTGAAATGAAGCAGTTTATGCACCATGCGAAACGTTGCGGGGTCTCCTGGCTGACTGTGGAGCCTATGTCGTGCCTCGCCGAGCCGCCGACTCTCTCCGATGAGATTTGCGGCATGGCGGAGGAACTCATTCAGTATCATCGGGAACACCCTGACGAAACCTCCATGTTCGGATATTGCTCCGATGTCAGCCACGGGTATGCCGACCGGGGCCGTCAGGTCCGGGCGGATCATGTCGAACTTCTAAAAGCCTCATTCCCCTATCTTTACGAGATCCATCTGAAGAATACGGATGAATGCTATGACCGCACTTTCGGGTTCTCGGAGGACGAGAGGAAGCGCGGCATTATACAAATCGACGAGATGCGGGACTTGATCCTCGCTCATGCCGACGAGATTCCAGTGGATACACTGATCGGTTATTTCGAAATATCCGGGCCGAAGCTGGGCCGGGACTACTCCGATCCCCTGCTGGAGGCCAACCTGCGTGAGTCGCTGCGGTATTTGCGGGACACATTTCGCACCGACCTCACCCCCGGCCCCTCTCCAAGTATGGAGAGGGGAGACCTGCCCCCTCTCCCTCCGGGAGAGGGTTGGGGTGAGGGAAGTGCAAGACCAGGAGTTTCCGGGAGAACCGCTCTTGAGAAGGGAGAGGGTTGGGGTGAGGGAGATCAATCTTCCATCGAAATCGCCCCGTCCATGATGTGCGCGGATCTGTGCCATTTTGAGGAGAGTGTTCGGCGACTGGAACGCGAGGGCATTCGAACCCTCCATTTCGACATCATGGACGCCCATTTCGTGCCCAACATGCCCATCGGTCTCGATCTTCTCCGGCAGATTCGCCCCAGGACCGATTGCCTGTTCGATGTACACCTGATGGTGGAGAACAATGACTTCTTTGTGGAGCAGCTTGCCGAAATCGGCATATCTCGAATTTCCGTCCATGCCGAGTCCGCTGTCCACCTGGACCGGACGCTGGCCCTGATTCGCGAGAAAGGAATCAAGACAGGTGTGGCGCTCAATCCGGCCACACCGCCGACTGTTCTTTCATACATCCTGAACAGGCTCGATTTTGTGCTGGTTCTGACTGTGAATCCGGGATTCGCCGCGCAGACCATGGTTCCGTTCGGAATCCGCAAAATCGCGGATTGCCGTGCTTTCCTGGACAGACATGATTTAAGAATCCCAATTCAGGTGGATGGGAATGTCAGTTTCGAGAATATCCCTCAGATGGTGGCCGCCGGAGCGGATATCCTTGTGGGAGGAACGAGCAGTGTGTTTTCGAAGACCGGCTCCATTCGGGAGAACATCCGTCATGCGCGCGACGCGATTGCAGAGGGGCTGCAATTGCGGAACAGGTAATTTGCGATTCGCTGAGATTCCTCACATTCGTTCGGAATGACAGTTCTTGCATCATTTTACGATAGCCATGTTGTCATTTCGACCGAAGGGAGAAATCTCAGCGAGTTATACAACACTATTCCTCAAATCGTACCAGGTGATAGTTCTTCCCGGTCCGCAGAACGAGGTATGGTCCGTACAAAAGGTCCTCCACCCTTATAATCCGCTCGATATCGCCCTCACGCTGATTGTTGATGTAGACTCCACCCTGAGTGATCTTGCGTCGTGCATCGGACTTGCTTGACGCGCCCTGTGCCTGAAGAACGAAATCCACCAGGTTGATCCCGTCACGGAGATGAGCCATGGGGAATGAGGCGGATGGGGCAAATCCGAAGATGTCGTCAAAATCCTCTTTTGTTGCTCCTTCCAGGTTGCCCCCATAGAGGAACTCCGCGCATTTCCGGCACTTTTCGGCGATCCCTTTGCCGTGCAGAATGGCGGTCGCTTCCCAGGCGAGACGTTTCTGGGGTATCCGCGCTTCGGGCTGCTTTTCCCGTTCGGCGTCCAGGCTCAGGATTTCCTCTTCCGGCAGGAATGTATACAGCCGCAGCAGGCGGGCCGCGTCCACATCCGCCATGCGGACCCAGTATTGGTAATAGTCGTAGGGGGCAGTCTTCTCGCCGTCCAGCCAGACCGTACCGAGGTTTGCTTCGCTTTTGCCGATCTTCTTGCCGTCGTGGGTCAGGATCAGCTTGAATGTAATTCCATGGACGGTCTTTGACAGCAGACGGCGGGTCAGGTCGATTCCGGCGGTGATATTCCCCCACTGGTCACTGCCGCCGACCTGGAGAACGCAGTTGTATTCTTTGCAGAGATGATAGAAATCATAAGCCTGAAGCAGCATGTAGCTGAATTCCGTATAGGAGATTCCGGCTTCCCGCTCCTCCAGCCTGCGTTTGACCGATTCCTTGGCGATCATCACGTTCACGGAGAAATGCTTGCCGACATCGCGCAGGAATTCGATGTAACTGAACTTGCCCAGCCAGTCCATGTTGTTGACAATCCGCGCCGAATGCTCACCCTCAAAGGAGACAAAGCGTTCCATTTGTGCGCGAATTTTTGCCGTATTGGAGGCCAGGGCATCCGTTGTGAGCAGCTGCCGTTCCGCGTCCTTACCGCTGGGATCGCCGATCATGCCGGTCGCGCCACCCACGAGAAAGATAGGCCGGTGCCCCGCACGCTGGAAATGCGCCAATGCCATCATCGGGATCAGGTTGCCCACGTGCAGGCTTTCGCCGCTCGGATCGAAGCCGCAATAGAGCGTGATCGGTTCCTTTTCGACGCGGTCATAGATCTCCGGATCCGTGACCTGCTCGATGAATCCCCGGCGTTCCAGTTCTTTCACAACGTTGCTCATGGCTTTCTCACGATCTCTCAAAGAAGTGAATTTTGAATCTACAGAGAACGCCCGCATCAGACAAGGCAGCTGATTGGGGATTGTGGATTGGGGATTGCGGATTGAAGAAGACACGGGTGGGGTGTTCGTGGCAGTCTGTGGGCTTTATGACAGGACACATGTTCCCTAAACTGTATCCCGTGGCGGAGTGTGGGCCGCAAAGGATGGTATGCCATGCGATTCTGGAAACGCAAATCCCGTGAGGATGAGTCTCCCGACGAAGGAGAAATCCTGGACGGCGAGGAACCTCTCGATGAAGAGGGTATAGAGGAACTGTCTCCCGAAGAAGAGGCGGAGGCTGCCGAAGAGGCCGAGCCGGAAGAACCCCTGCCGGAACTGGAGACCTCCTGGCGTGAGATTGCCGTGCTGATCCCGTGTTTCAATACCGGGAAAGCGGTTTACGATGTAATCACGGAGACCTCGGAATACGCAGGCACCATTCTCTGTGTCAATGACGGCTCCACGGATGATACGGCGGATTGGATCCGCAGGAGTTGCGCGGAACTGATCGGCTGGCCCCGCAATCGCGGCAAAGGTCATGCGCTAACCGCCGGATTCCGCGCAATGTGGGAGAAACCCGGTTGGAAAGTCCTCATCACCATGGACGGTGACGGGCAGCATGTGCCGGGAGATATTCCCTATCTTGTCGAGGCCCATGAGCAAACCGGCGCGGATATCGTGATCGGTGCGCGGGATTTCACCCTGCCGGGAATCCCTTTCCTGCGTCGCCTGTCCAACCGGCGCAGCTCCAAGTGGATCGGCAAGAAGACAAACCTTCCGCTAAGCGACTTTCAGTCCGGGTATCGCCTGTTTTCCCGCCAGGCGGTGCGACTGCTTGCACCCCGCATGGCGGGCGGACTCTTTGAACTCGAAACCAGCATGTTGATTCTCGCCGACCGTCTCGGTTTGCAGATCACCGAGTCTCCGATCACGACGATCTATGACCGGGAATCCTCCAGGAAATCCTCCTGGCACGCCATTCGGGACAGCCGACGGATCTATCGCGCCGTGAAACAGACCGTCAAGGAATGCGAGCACTTGCTTCCGGAATCGGAATGACATTCGGTGTCATCGAAAAGAGGGCCATCCGGTGAAGCGAATCCTGATTTCGATCCTGGTTCTCCTGCTCATCGTTCTCTCCTTCTATGTGCTTTTCCATTTCGTGTTCATCAGTGACGAAACGCGGATTCAGAGACGGATCGAGAAGGGGAGAGCCGCGATTGAAAAGGAAAACCTTCTCACCCTCGCAGGTCTCGTTTCCGAGAAATACCGGGGCAATGTGGGGACAGAGAAATCCGAACTCCTGGGATATTTGCACCAACTGTTCCAGATGTCGGAGAACATCCGGATACAAGTTCACTCCACAGAGATTCGCGTGAATGGTACGGAGGCGGATGTGTCTGTGCGCTTCACCATGAGCGGCACACTGGACGGTAAGGATTTTTCGGGTGTCCAGTCCGGAGAGACCGAAACAATCGGGCTGCGCTTTGCCAAAGAAGACCGCGCTTGGCGAGTCGTGGAAGTAACGGAGCCGGCACAGATGCGATCCCATCCATAATGTCCATACTTCTGCCAGTACTCTCCCTCTCCCTCCGGGAGAGGGTTGGGGTGAGGGTAGTAGGACAGGCGTCTCTGCCGGTCAGAGGCCTCCTGCCGCACGGATTACCCGGTCCACTAACCCTCCAGGTTTACATGGCCCGCTCAAATCCTGTCTCTCCAGCGCCGCAGGCAGCGCCCAAATCATCATGTCCTGGTAGTAGTCGTTGCCGAATGTTCGCTCGCCGGTGTCCACATCGCCGCGCATAATGTTCGGCATATCCCATGTGTATCCTTGCAGGCAGAACAGGTTATGCCAGACCTTGCGGGCGAGTTCCAGGCCGTAATCCTCCTGCCCGTTGTACATGTAGGTCATCGCCAGCATGAGGGCCTCCGGTGGAAAATAGCTGTACGTGCCGTAGCCTTTCACGGCAGCGGGGGTTCCGTCCGGATTTGCGTAATTCACAGCGCCGTACTTGGTGACTGAAACATTGCAGCGTTTAATTGTTTCAAGTACCGTTTGGATGCGATCCTCCGGAAGGGCCGGTTCCAGGCCGTGATGACGAATAACCCAATTCCCATCGAGTTGGTAGCCGAAAACCAGTTCGGATTTCTTGCCGGTCTCCGGTTCCCAAAAATTCAGGTAATAGGAGCCGGTCCACAGCCTTTCCTCCATTGCCTTTGCAGCGGCGGCGATCCATTCCGTGCATTGTTTTGCAAAGGCGTCATCGCCGACTTCTCGCGCCATCTGTTCCGTGATCCGCAGCTCGGCCAGGTGCAGATCGCCGATATGAGCGCACATACCGGACCAGCCCGGTTCGGGAGCCTCGAACCATTCCGTCGCGACATTCCCGTCCGGCATGGAGATGATTCGTTCCCCGATGGTGTATTCCGGGGTAGTCCGCAGATTCAGCGTGTGGATCGTGCTTTTCTTCACCATCGGGTACAGTTCGGACAGGTATTTTCTATCGGCTGTGTCATGACATAACACAAAGGCATGGGCCAACGAAATCAGTGAAATCCCGTTAGTTGCGAACTGGTAGCCACGGGTTGGGTAGGCAAAATCGAGGTAAGGCGTATTGCCGGTGCAGCCGCCGAAAATCCAGACCGGAGCGCCATCCTCATATTGATAGCCTTTGTAGCCCCGCAGGGTAGACAATTCTATCTGCGGATAGAAGTAAATAATCGGAAGACTGCCATAGAAACTGCACGGGATACACTCGATCTGCGGGCATCCGCGCGGACATTCGATCATCCCGAACAATCCGTCCTCTTCGCGAACCCATTTCGGGAGAGGATCATTCGCCTGTGCCCACAGGCTGTCTTCGGTAAACATGTAGAGCACATTGATTAACGAATCCCGCAGCCAGACCGGGAGGCTGTTTTCACTATAGATCACCTGCTGCCAAGCCAGAATTCGTTTCAGCAGCGTGTCATACTCTTTCGAAAGCCTCTGCCCGGTCTGTACCGCATCCGGGTAGTATTTCGCATACATGTGCGTGAAGATACGCGGTTCTCCCGTGTATTTTTCTCGGACAGCGGTTGCGCCGTTACGTCCGACACCGTTCCAGGTGGGCGCGCTCCAGGTAAGCGCAAAGCGGACCACATGGCTCTTCCCGGCTCGCAAATCGAAATCGACCGCAACCGAACTGCCGGAATGATCGGCAGGAGTCTGCGGCAGCGTCGTGGCGATCTTCGCCCAGGCGGCCCCATCCGCACCGAGTTCCCCTCCCAGCCGGATCTTCTCTCGACCGATCACACCCAATGTATATGAGCAGAGATCCCCGCTAACCAACGTGCAGTGGAACGGTCCCTCAATTTCCTCACGCGGGAAATTGCTCGTTCCCGCCTCCTGCTGGTCTGGGCCTGGGAAAGAAAACGCTATTGTTCCTCTTTGTCGTGCATCGCTCGTGTTTCGAAGGTGTACTTCGAACAGGATTCCCGGTACGACAGAGCGTTCCACATCTCCGGGCAGGAAGGGCGACCAGGCCCGCAGCCCGACACTCACAGGGGCGTCCGTCTCAAATTCCATATCCAGAACCGGGTAGTGACCCCAGTAATGAATCTGTTTGGCGGTCTTGACTTCCGGGAGATTCAAATCATCCCAGACCGGTTCTCGTTTTTTTCCGTCCAGGCGGATCTGGTAATCCCCCGTGCCCTGCTTGGTATCCTTGGGATTGCAGAGCACCCAGGTTTCTCCGCCGATGCTGATACCGAGAATGGGCAGGTTGATCGGTCCCCGTCGGGGAACATGCGTGTTGAACAGGGTGCAGAATCCGAGGAGACCGCTCGTCTCGAGATCCAGGCAGCCCGTGTCGATGCCTCCGAGTGCCATGCCGTTTGTGACCATGTCGGGCCATCGGTAGATAACCCCGCAAACCGGCTCGGAGAATCCTTCCGCCTGGAAATGCACCCAGTCGCGATTCGGAAGGTCAATCGGGAAAAGCCAGGTTGAAGAATCCGGTGCGGCTATGCCGCTGCCTGACATCGAGACAATCAGTAAGGTGAGAAGGGATTGAGACAGGTGGATGTGGGTCATGCTATACGGGCCTCCAAGGTGGAAAGGGATATGACGTCACGTTTCCCTCACCCCAACCCTCTTCCGGAGGGAGAGGGAGAATGGGGGATCTATTTCAACTAGATGTGGCGGACAGTCTCTAGTGTTATGTAACGGAATTGTCTTTACAGGATGTCACGTCATCGCGAGCCTCCCACCGACGGGGCCGTGCCTATCCCGTCATCGCGAGGAGCAGCCCGGAGTCCGCGAAGGGCTGCGACGTGGCGATCCCAGCCTTACGTTCAACCCAACCGCGAGATTGCCACGCTTCGCTCGCAATGACGATATTGTTAAGACTATTCATTTACACCACACAAATTATCCTCACACCCCGCCCCCCGGCACCGTAAACAAAACCGTCCCCTTTTCCTCTTCGTATCCGGGGAGTTTGCAGTACCGGGGATGCTGCTGATTGTTTGTCGCCTGCTGGACATTTTGCCAGGCATAAGTTCCCAATTCTTCGGTGGTAATGACTCCGTCTTTTGTCAGGTCGGCTTCTCCGGTTTCGAGTCCACGGATCAGGAATCCGGTGAATACGCTGTGGCCTTTGTATCCGCCATCCTGTACCTGTTCGTTCTTCTCTCCGGCGGTGATAACCTCAATTGCCGGTTCCTCGGCGAGTTCCAGGAAATGCGCGGTGACCTTGTCCTGCTGGATCATCTCCAGCTGCGCACCGCGTTTCGCCGCAAGAAGGCCGGAATAACAGGCATCGACTACAAGCAACACATGCTTTGCGTTAAAGAATCCCAATTGGCGCGAGAGATCTTCCATGCTGATCCAGGTACCGATTTGTTCGAGAGTCGGATGCTCACTGACCGGAACGAACGCACCGTCCACCGGAACCAGGAAACCCTGATCGCCTTTACGAGAGGATAGCGTCTGGCCGTGTCCCGCATAGAAAATGACCACACGCGAACCTTCAGCTGCCTGGCTGATCTTGTTCAGACCCGCCATGATGCCTTCTCGTGTCGCGGCATCGTCACAGACTTCAATAATCTGTTCCTTGGGAAATTTGTATGTAGTTTCCAGCAATTCCCGCATTCCCGTAGCGTCCCGCACGGCGTTGGTAAGCGGTGTCCAGTTGCGGTACTTGTCGATTCCAACAATCAAGGCCCAGCTGCTTTCATAGAACGTCGCGTCGCTCAGAAGCTCCTGGACAAACAGGTCGAGTGCCAGGGGCGCGATGTTGTTGAACACGTCCACCGCCTCAATGGTGACCGTATTGGGTCCCGTTTTCAAACTGAACGATTGCTCGAAATACTTGCACCCTTCCGGGGATTTGATATTGAATTGCCGCAAGACGGACGGCGCAGGGTCCTGAATGAACGCCTGGTCACCATTTACTTTAACTTCCTTCACGCCGGTATCGTCAATGGCAATTCCGCGGACCATGCCGGTCTGCTGGACCGATAATTGGATTTCAATCTTGCCGATCTGGCCGGACCGCGCGGCAACGACTTTATCTTCCGGCACATTCGGATCGATGAATTGAAAAGTCGGCGGTTCTTTTTCAAATTCTTTTGCGGGCACATTAACCGGATATTCCATCGTGAATACGGATTTCTCACCCTGGAACAGATCGAACCGTACAACGGTAATCCCCGGAACCATGACCGAGCCGGTGAAGTTGTAGAAATTCTGGTTCCCCATGGACATTCCCGGCTGAAGCGTTACCTGGAATCCGTTGACTTCAACCTTGTCGATCTTCTCTGTGGAGCCGATCATTCCCTGCAAATCCAGCTGGACGCCCTGAATGGTAAAGGGAGCCTCTTTTGTAGCAGTCATCAAACCGGCTGGAACTGCAATTTGAATCTGCGTGGTTGGCGCGGACCCAGCGGGCGTAGAGCCGCCTGCCTGCGCCAGCAATACACCATCGGTGATCGTTTCCCGTAACGGCGGCTCCCAAAGGAGACCCGGAATGGGATCTTTCTTTACTACCTGAAGCGAGCAGGGGAATTGAAGAAGAGTTAGAGATTGTGCAACGCGACTCGCCAATTGTCTCAGTGATGAATGGGGTGTTATCGGTAGAGATGCGTACGCCCGGCTGTCCTGGAAATGGTACAGGAACGAGGATCGCACATCTTCCCGGCGGATTCCCGGCGCGCCGTCGGGTATCAGAATACTTACTTCTCCATCTCGTGCGCCAAACCACATACGGCCAAGATCATCGCGGCAGATATCGACGGTCCGGTCGCTCGCAAGGCCACCTTTTGTGTTGGTGCTTGTTACATTGGCCCAGTCAGTTCCATTAAAGATACTCACGCCTTTGTCCAGTCCGCCCCAAGCGCACCAGATGTTCCCATCGCGGTCACTTACCACGGAGGACATGAGACGTTTTCGCAGATCGCCGGAGTTCAGGATGCGGGACCATTTCTCTCCGTCATAGACTGCAAATCCGCCCTTTGTGGAACAGTAGGTTTTATTGGCCAGGTCTTGCTGGATTCCATAAACATAGTCAACGCTGTCGCGTTCCCAGGTCCACCACTGGTCACGATAATAAACATTCACGCCGCGCCAGAATCCGCACCAGACACGGCCCAGGTGGTCCACATACAATTCCACGGGATCATTTCGCATCAGGCCGTCCGCCTGGGTGTATGTGGTCCATGTTCCGTCACTGTAGACGCTGAGTCCTTCCGTTGTGCCGACCCATACGCGCCCCATGGTATCGGTCTCGATGCAGAGCGTGTCATTCCCGGCCAGGCCGTCTTCTTTGGAAAAACTCTGCCAGCCCACACCGTCAAACACGGAAATGCCCGCGCCGCCACCTTCTTGAATCTCGTGCCAGCAGGCAAACCACACACGACCACGGGCATCCATCGCGATATCTTTCACGATCTTCCCCGCCAACGCGATGGATTCGCCACGCTCGGTAATATGTTCCTGGAACGGAAGGCTGTAATTGGTCTGTGTATCGAACCGGATTGCGCCGTTGTCGCCGCCGATCCAGACATACCGTCCCGCCGAGGCCAGGCATTTGATCGTCCCCGGATATTGAAACTGCGCCCAGGAAGAGGCAGAGGTATCATGGGGAGTAAGAATGAACACGAAAAGTGCCGCCGCAATGGCTAGCCATACACGCTGATTGAGATTACGCATTGTGTGCTACCTCCGCCTGTCTAAAAGCGAATTTCGCCGCCAAAAGTCGAGATCCATTTCCCCCTCAGGCCGGTCTCATCCTGCGGGAACCGGATGCCGCCATGGAGAAAGAACGAGTCGAGGACTTTGAACCGAGTAGAGATTCCGATATCCGAGGCCGTACGATCCGGGCTGCTGTGGTTGTATCGACGACCGAGGTATTCCGCGGAAACCGTCCATTTTTCTTCGATCAGGTTGACCGGAATCGCCGCTTTGAATTCGAGGGCGTCGAAATCGTTGTCGTCGATCCCTGTCTTGATTCTTGTGGGACTATAGACGCTTTCGATGGCATCCACTCCCGCCCAGTAATAGGCCAGTTCGACGGTGGGATAAATCCTGCCGAATCGTTTGCCGAACAGGGTCCGTACGCGAAATCCCCAGTCGCCGGTTCCGAGCAATTCATCGTCATCCCCCGTCGGCAGCTTCACATCCGCACCCACGGACCATGTGGTCAGGTTGTTCAGATCCTCGACCTCATAGAGTTCGTATTTCGTTCGGAGAACGATGTCGCTGATTCCCTCGGCGGTCTCGTGAAAATCGGCCAGGGGAATGCCCAGGAAGGAATACTCCCAATATCCCTCGCCCGTGAGTTTCACATAAGGAGCCACAAAACCGATATCCCAACGGTCTGTCAGACCGTAGGTTCCGCAAAGCGTGACCAGTGTCCCGTGCAGGTCGTAGCGGCTTTCAAGAAGTCTCTCGACCTGGCCGGTCAGGGGCACATACGCGCTGAAGTCGAACAGGCTGTCCAGGCGGTCGTCATTGAACACCTCGAAATCCAGTGGGGTGACATTCAGTCCGAGTGACCAGCTTCCCTGTCCGGTGGTCCAGGGCGGTTCGATGAAAAAGGAGCCTAAGTTGCCGGACACATAGAATGTCCGGTCCGCGCCGAAAAAATACTGCGTTCCGGCGGCGGAGATCGCCAAAGAGGCAATCTCGTTCGCAACACCCGCGCGAATCGCGGCCGCTGTTGGGGCCAGGGCGCGTACCGCTTCCTCGTCCAGTGCAGCCCCGCCGGATGCCAGGTATTCCGCATCGAACGGACCGAGAATGGTGTCAAATTCACTTCCAAGCAGGAATTGTGCGTTGGCACTCCCCGAATGCCAGACAACCAGGCAGAAAAACAATGCCACCTGTCCTATTCGTTTCGTTGGTCCCATCGGTCCCATTCTTGTCACCTCTCTCCTTACCCTCGAATCTGGCCTGATCCTACCTCATCCGGGAATCCAGGACAAGCAAAAAAGGCCGTATGACATTGCGGTTCGCATCAAGTTGTCGTACTCTCTACCGTGGCCGTGGATGGGCCTATGGGGGTGAGCAACAATCAATCCGGCTGTTGGAACGCGGAATCGGCGGAGGACCTTTGATGGAAGGAAACGAGTCTGGACCGGTCAAACTCAGTTACAAGGACTTGCAGCAGATTCTGCAGGTCTCCAAGCTGCTCAGTTCCGATCTCGATCTGGAAACAGTTCTGCGGAAATTGCTGGCCGTGGCGGAAGATGTCATGACGGCGGAGGCGTGCAGCATCTGGCTGGTGGAATCGGAGACCAGTGACTTGGTTTGCCAGATCGCCACGGGACAGGTCGGCCAGCAGGTCCGTCAGGTTTACCGTTCCAAGAGGGGGCAAGGCATTATTGGAAGCGTTGCCGAATCGGGCACACCGCTGTTGATCCCGGATGCCTATCAGGACCCGCGATTCAATCCCACCTTTGACCGGGAAACCGGATTTCGGACTCGTTGTGTGCTCACGGTTCCCCTGGTGGCACGGGGGAAGATGATCGGCGTGGCGCAGGTGCTCAACAAGCGTGACTCATCCGGAAAAGAGGCGGTATTCGACGAGACCGATCTCTTGAAATTCGACGCCTTGGCGGACCATGCCGCAATTGCCCTGGAAAATGCACACCTCCACCGTGAAATCCTGGAACAGAAACTCCTCGAAAAGGACGTCGATTCCGCCAAGGCCATCCAGGACTCGTTTCTCCCGCACACCTTCCCCACACCGCCGGGATTTGTTTTCGCCGCGCGAAGCGTGCCGACCATGGGAATCGGGGGCGATCTGTACGATGTCTTTGAACTGGAAAACAACAAGATCGGTGTCGCCATCGCGGACGTTTCCGGCCATGGAGTCTCGGCGGCGTTGTATATGGCTCGCACACTCTCCGAGCTGAAGCACATTGCGCACCGATACGACCGGCCTTCGGAATCCATCAAGAAGCTGAATGCGGTTCTCTCCGAGCAGTTTGTCGGCGGGCGCTTCGTAACCCTGTTGTATTGGGTTCTCGACGTGCAGACCGCCAGATTGACCTACGCGGGAGCCGGGCATCCTCCGGCGCTCTGGTACAGAGCCGACGGGTCCATGGAATACCTGCAGACCTCCAAGGGAATGCCCATGGGCATCTTTGATGACGCCGAGTATTCCGATGAATCCATACAACTCCATCCGGGTGATCGTCTGTTGATGTATACCGATGGAGTGATCGAAGCATTCAACAGCAAGGGCGAACCGTTGGGACTGGACGGTCTCAAGAGCATCGTTTCCAGGCACTCTGGCAGCCCGGAAGACCTGATCAACCGAGTGTACGATGGTGTTTACGCACACGCATCGAGCGATGAGCCTCTCGATGATATCGCCATGGTCGCCCTTGAGATGATCGGCGACTGATCCACGGATCTGAGTCACTCAAATTCGTTCTGAAAGGGAAATCCGGCGTGATTCCCCCTGTGTTCTATCCGAAAGAGGATGAGTCGGTTACCCGTTTCTTAAGCGATGACGCGAAACCCGGCATCGGTTTCTGGACGCCCGTCGTTCGGTTTCCCCACGATATTCCGGGCGACGATTTTGGGATTCTCTGCCTCAGCGATTCAACCTGGTCCCGCTATGCCGGACTCATTCGGGAGTGGGTCGGCGAACACGAGGATTGGGGAGTGCTCCTTTTCTGCCCAAATGGTGTGCCGGAATCCAACATCCCTATTCCGGCGGAGCCGAACGTGGAGTTGGTTTCGCCGAATGCCTCTCAGATCACCCGTGCCCTCCATCGCCTCTCGAAAATTCTCCAGCAGCAACGTGAACTTCGAACCACGGAGCTCCTGCTCAGGAAACAGAGCCGCAATCTCTGGATTCTTCACGAGGTCGGCAAGGCCCTGGGCGCCGAGCACGATCTGCATCATCTGCTGGACCTGATTCTCACCCATGCGCGACGAATTACGGGTGCGGATGCCGGCAGTATTTATATCCTGAGGGTCGAGACCCCGAATGGCATCACCAGTGACCCGCAAGCGGAAGGGAAACGATTCCTCTTTTTCGCACACACCCAGAGCGATACGCTCGACCTTCCTCATCGCGGGGCGAATATCGAGGTCAATCCCAATTCCATGTCCGGTTTTGTTGCCCTGACCGGCCAGGTTCTCAATATCCCGGATGCCTACGCTCTGCCTCCGGATACTCCATATAAACATAACCGCGCGTTCGACCGAAAAGTCGGATATCGAACGGTTTCCCTTCTGACTCTCCCGATGCGCGATGCGGATGACCAGATCATCGGAGTTCTTCAGCTGATCAACAAGAAACGACACCCGGAAGTGGCGCTCCGGCCCATTGAGCGGGTTGAGACTGAGGTGATTCCGTTCGCAAAAGAGGATGAGAATCTTGGGATCGCCGTTGCAGGTCAGGCCGCCGTGGCTCTTGAGAACGGGCTTCTCTATGAAAGCATCGAACGTCTTTTCGAGGGCTTCATCCGTGCTTCCGTGAAAGCGATTGAATCTCGTGACCCGACCACCTCCGGCCATTCCGAGCGGGTGGCGATGCTGACCCTGGCACAAGCGGAGGCGGTCAATGCCGTCTCCACCGGCCCATTTCGAGACCTCAAGTTTACAGGGGAACAGCTGCGGGAAATCCGGTACGCCGGATTGCTTCATGATTTCGGTAAGATCGGCGTCCGGGAACAAGTCCTTCAGAAGGCCCACCGGCTCTATCCCGGCGATTGGAAAAACCTGGAAACCCGTATCGCTCTCGCAAAGAGAACCGTTCAATTTCTGGATACCTGCCGCCGGATCGAAATTCTGCAAAAGGACGGCATGGAGGCCTACCTGGGCCAAAGCGAGACGATGGACACAAGTCTGACGCAAAGGCTGAACGAATTGGATGAAGTGCGCGACAAACTCTGGGCTGTGAATACCTCCGGTTCTATTTCCGACGAAGATCTGGCCGAGATTGAGCGAATCGCGTCCTATCGATTCCCGGATTTCCAGGGCGATTTGCAGCCGCTTCTGACGTCGGACGAAACGCTCAACTTCTCCATCCGGCATGGAAACCTGAACCATGAAGAACGGCTCGAAATGCAGAGCCATGTCACAGATTCCTTTGAGTTCCTGAAGAACATTCCGTGGACGAGGAACCTGCTCAATGTCCCTGAAATCGCGTTCGGGCATCACGAAAGACCTGCGGGGGATGGCTATCCGCGTGGAATCACGGGCGAGCAGCTGCTCCTCCAGAGCAAGATGATGGCTATTGCCGATATCTTTGATGCCCTCACCTCTTCCGACCGACCTTACAAACCGGCTATGCCGGTTGCGAAGGCTCTCAATATTCTGCGACAGGAGGCCGAAAAAGGCGGGCTGGATAAGGACTTGGTGGAGTTGTTTAATGAAGCGAAAATCTACAAGAAGGTCCGCCACTCAGGCGGCTGACCCCGATCCTGTGAGATAGTCTCAAAAAGTCCGAAATTTCCCTCCCCAAGACCGGGGAGGGTGAGGTTGATTGCTCCGGCTATTTCCCTCCCCAAGATTGGGGAGGGTCAGGGTGGGGTTGATAAGTCCGGAATCCCTACCGCTCGCACATCCGCTCAATCTCCTCCAACAGCGCATCCTCCGCATCCGCTTGCGGAATCCGCTTCACAATCTCACCCCGCCGAAATAACAGGCCCACACCCTTGCCGAATGCAATTCCCACATCCGCAGCGCGTGCTTCCCCCGGCCCGTTCACTTCGCATCCCATAATGGCCACATCCAACGGTTCGGGAATCGCCTCCAACTTCGCTCCCAAACGTCTGGCCAAAGGCAACAAATCCGTATGACACCGCGCGCAAGTGGGGCATGAAATCACGCGGATTCCCCTCGCCCGCAATTCCAACGCCCGCAGAAGATCCGCAATCGACCGCAAAACGCCAGTCGCATCCTTGTCATCCGGCCATTTCAGATACAACTCCGATCCCTGCCAGTCGGCAAGGATTGAGGCCAACGCCAATAGACTCTGCGGAAGCCGCTCTCGCAGTAGTGATCCCTCTATGACAATCCGAGCACATTGCAGTGGAAGATCCGACAGTGCCCGCACCAGATCAGCCTCTTCCCGAATCCACAAGCCTTCCCCCTCCAAATCGCCGACCTCGCAGACCTCATCGGCCAGGCCGAATGGAAGATTCTCAGCTACGCTCAATGCCTGCTTTGGAACAGCAATTTTCAGTTTCACATCCATCATTGAAGATTCCTGTGATGATGATACATCTCGCGCCGATGCGGAACAGGCACACCGGTGTTCTTGCCCCTCAATCGAAAGTAAGGCAGAGTTGTTTCGAGATGGGCCGAGGCATACATCACTCACAGGCTGCAAGCCTGTGCCACCCGTTTTCTTGGTAGACCCTGGATTCCGGCTTTCGCCGGAATAACGGCAAGTGGCTCCCTCTCCCTCCGGGAGAGGGTTGAGGTGAGGGAAAGAAGGACGACATATACCTCGATTCGTCTAAAACCAAGGAGGAAGCAAGCAATATGGATATCGACCTTTCCCGTTTTTCGGGACCTGTGATTCAGAATGAAATCGAGCTGGAAGACCGCCTGACCGGCCCCACTCCCGATGTTGTTCGGGCGGTGTCGGAGTTGGAGGGCGACCTGATGATTCTCGGTGTCGGCGGGAAGATGGGGCCGACGCTGGCCCGTCTCGCCGCTCGCACAATGCAGGATGCCGGATTGAATAAGAGAATTATCGGCGTGGACCTGTTTCCCTCCAATGTCCATCGGGAGAGAATCGAACAGGCCGGGGTGGAAACCATCGCCTGCGATTGTCTCGACCGGGCCGCGCTGGAGAGCCTGCCCGATGTCCCCAATCTCATTTTTATGGCAGGACGAAAATTCGGCTCCACAGGCGCGGAACATCTGACCTGGGCGGTGAATACGTATCTCCCGGCTCTTGTGGCGCAGCGGTTCTGCAATTCCCGAATCGTTGTTTTTTCGTCCGGCAACGTTTACCCGTTCACGCCGATTCTGCACGGCGGTCCGAGCGAGGATCACCCCACCGGTCCCGTCGGCGATTACGCGCAGTCCTGTATCGGGAGGGAACGGATGTTCCAGTATTTCTCCGACCGATTCGGTACGAAAGTGCTCATATTCCGCTTGAACTACGCCGTGGAACTTCGCTACGGCATCATTCTGGACATCGCTCAGAAAGTCCACGCCGGAATCCCAATCGACCTGACCATGGGCAATGTGAACATTATCTGGCAGGGAGATGCCAACGCGCGGGTTTTGCAGTCGTTCGCTTTGTGCGATACGCCGCCCAGGATTCTCAACGTCACCGGCCCGGAGATTATCTCAATTCGCTGGATGGCCCGTCGCCTGGGGCATTTGATGGGACGGGAGCCGGTGTTCACCGGTTCCGAGTCGGAGACGGCGCTGATCAGCAACTCCGCGCAGTCTGTTGCCCTGTTCGGATACCCCACGGTTCCCATCGGGAGGGTGATCGAATGGGTCGCCTACTGGGTGCTGATCGCCGGTCCGACACTGGACAAACCGACGCATTTCGAGACGCGCGACGGGAAGTTTTAATACGCCCTCGGTGGGGATTGCTGATAGGAATCAACCCCCTCTGTATCTCCCCCAGTCTTGGGGGAGAGGTGCGCATTTCCCTCCCCAAGACTGGGGAGGGTCAGGGTGGGGTTGATCATTCGAGCGATTTCAATGAAGGAGGATTCAGAATGACCTCACCCCTGCCCCCCAGCCCTCTTGCCATCCTGGAAGAAATGATCGAGCAGCAACGCGCCAAACTCCTCTCCATTGCCAGGGAATTCGATCCCAACCTGACCACGGAGGACCTGCTCAGCCCGCACGATATTCCGGTCCTGTGCCGGGATCAGCGATTCAACTTTGAGGATGG
>JAKPYU010000386.1 GCA_029568995.1 Candidatus Omnitrophota bacterium
TCTTCATAGTCGAGATGTCCCAGCAGGTCCGTCCGCCCGCGCAAGGCGGTCACGGAGTCGAGACCCAGCCGATACAGAATGTCGATCAGCATTTCGCGCCATGCGTTGTACATATTCACCAGTCGCTGTGTACACCATTCGATGGTGACCATTTCCAGAAGTTCCGTGTCCGTGGTACAGATTCCGCGCGCGCATCCCCGTCCGCTTTCGCAACACCCACAGCGGACACACCCCAAGGCCACCAACTCCGCCGTGCCGATCACCACACCGTCGGCTCCCAACGCAATCGCTTTGGCCACATCCGCCGGTGTGCGGATTCCGCCGCTGGCAATCACGGTGATCTCATCGCGAACGCCTTCATCCACCAGAAACCGGTGGACCTGGTTGATCGCATATTCTATCGGCATGGCGATATTTTTCTTGGCGATGTTTGGAGCGGCTCCGGTTCCGCCATAGCTCCCATCCATGTGCACAATATGCGCCCCGGCGCAGTACACTCCAACGGCTACCATGTCGATATCCGCCGGGGTGGAGACTTTGGCGGAAAGCAAGGCGCGCGGATTCACGTGCGAAATCCAGTCCAGATGCTTCTTGTGATCCTCAATCGAGTATACGCTGTGAAACGGGAATGGAGAAAAGAGCGACGTCCCTACAACCGCTTCACGCATTCGGGCTACATCCGGTGTGTTCTTATCGCCTAATAGATGTCCACCCAGGCCGGGTTTTGCTCCTTGCGCGTACTTAAATTCTACTATCGGCGCACGTTGAATGGTCTCCTCGCGTACACCGAATAGCCCTGTGGCAACTTGTGTAATGACATGATCGGCGTACGGAATAACTCGTTCGTGATAGCCGCCTTCACCCGTACAGGTGAAGGTATTCCAGGCTTTTGCCACGCGGGATTTGCCGAGGAGAGCATGAATGTTCGTGGATCCGAACGACATCCCCCCGCCATACCAAGGCACGTCGATTCTGATTCTCGGCCTGGAATCCTGCCGTTTGTTGAGCAGGAGCTCGGTCGAGATTTCTTCCCGTCGGAGATCCGCCGGGGGGGTGTCAAGGTAGCGGAAGTACAGACGGTCGAATCCGCCGCCGGAGTTGCCGATCCCGCTTTCCAGGTGAGGCGGGGGAACCTGGCCGGTTTCCGCCATGACCCACGTTGCAGCAAGCAGGTCCCCGGTCCAGCGATAGTCGCCAAGGGTATCGAAAGCCGGATTCCTGGAAAGTGAAAGCGCACCTTGCGGACACGCTTCAATACAGTAATGTTTCGTTTTCGCGCAATCGAATCCGATACACCGATAGTCTTGTGGACGAACAATCAATCTGTATCCATCCGGGCTGGAGTGAACCCCGTAGGGACAAATCTCTACACATTTGCGACACTTGATACAGGTGGAGGCCCGATGAACACTGAATTTCCCGATCTCATTTCGGTAGCGTGGCGGAGCGGGACGCACAGTCCGAGAGACATCCGAATAGTCTAACTCCGGACGGACATTCTCCATCGGTTGGGAAAGTACGGCGGCTTGTGTGGCATTCATCGTACCGATTACGCTCCAATCCGATCTTTCCGTTTCCCAAAAAGCCTGCCGAAGTTGTCTCTCTCCAGATCCTCGAAAAACATACTTCGGCCTGTTTCGCCGCGCAGGCGGCGGACTTCCCGAATCCCCATTGCGCCGAGCATTTCAAGCAGCTGACTGTGCCAGGCTCCCATCAGGTTGACCATACGGCGAGCCGCATACTCCGGCTCGACCTCCGCGAGATCGACCGGACAGATTTCCCCGCGTTCGCACTCTCCGCACAAGCGGCATTCGAGAGCCACCATGAGCGGAATATCAACGGCTACCAGGTTCGCCCCACAGATGATCGCCTTGGCCATGTGCTCGGCGAGCGCGATGCCGCCGGAAGCAATCAAGGTCACCTCATCGCGAATTCCTTCCCTGACAAGAGCGCGGTGGATCTCGCGCATTACATCGCGAAGATGTCGTGGGTTCGAGGATTCGTGCTCCATCCCATGCGGATCGAAATCGAACTGAATCACCTCAACACCTTCACGAGTCAGTTCAACGGCTCGTTTGTGCGATTCGGGAGACGCCGGCGCGCGAACGGCGACTATTCGATTGGGATTCTTTTCTTTTAGAGATTTCCACACAGAAGTGACGTTCGGCGAATCGGCTACCATCACCATCGCCGCCGAACTGTCGGCACAATTCAGCGCGTCATCCGCATTTCGATAAAGCGGAATGATATGCCCGGACTCCGCAGGCACTGTATCGCCGGGGACGACCGCCATCAGTCCGATTTCCGATGCGGCCTGAGTGACGGCATCGCAGATCGCGCCCTTCTGCCAGGGCTTTGGGACCACATCAAAAATGACGGGCAAGGGGATTTCGATCAATGTCGGAGGCGAGACCGTCAGTTGCCCATCCTGAAACGCAAGATAAGGTAAGGTTCGTCCAATATCCACGCTGGTGCTGATATACTCACGCCCGTGGATACCATCCCGCGTGGGACGCACAATTTCGGACATATCCGTCCAGAAGGAATCGAATCCGGGACCGCTGAACGGCCCACCATATCCGGCTCCCGACACCGGGATCTTTCCGGTCTCCGCCTGGAACCACGTCGTGAGAATAATATCCGGCGTGTAGTAGGAATCGCCGAGTTGCGTGTATTCGGGATTCACTACGCGAGTTAGAATCCCTTTGGTACAGTTTTGGATGCAGTTCAAACAGCCTTTGCACTGATAAATGTAGTCAAGGTAGCCGAGCTCATCATGTAACGTGTCGGCCTCTTTTCGATAGAAACCGTAAACGCAGCCTTTCTTGACACAATTGTGACAGCTGGAGCAGTCCTCCCGCCAATCTACAATGCCGAGTTTCCCAATGGGGCGGAATCGCGGGGGAGCCGGTTCGGTATGAATGTGATATTTGGCCGGCACGTCTAATCCACCCCAAGTCCCGATTTTTGAATCACTTCCAGGGCGGCATCATCATCCCCTGCCCCGTCGATCTCAAAACCGCGTAGCCCCTCCAGCCCGGAGAGTTGGCGGATAGTCTCCAGAGCGACCGCAATCGCCTCAGACCGCTGGGCATCAGGACCCGGTTTCGATGCAAGACGTTGAAGAACAGACTCAGGAACCGCCGGATCGGGGCGTTCTACCGCGAAGGCTTTCGCCTGCTCGGTATTTCCCAACAGGCGAATCCCCGCCAGAATGGCCACTTTCTGGTGAACCTCCAGGCGGACAATCTCATTCCACCATGCATTGAATCGCTCCAGGTCGAAGACCGGTTGGGTAACCAGGAAATGGACTCCCGCGTCGACCTTCTTGACCAGGCGCATGACCTGCAGTTCCACCGGATCGGCATAGGGAGCCGCTACACCCCCCAGACAGAATGGACCGGCGTTGTCGAATCCCTCCTCTCCAACAACGGTTCCGTTTTGGGCCAGTCCGGAAATCGCTCGAATCAGTTGGACCGAGTCGATATCGAAGACATTCTTGGCTGCGCGGCACCGGCCCAGGGTCTGATGGGTCCCGCTGGTGCAGAGAACATTGCGAATGCCCAGCGCATCGGCCCCCAGGCAATCGGCGATCAGAGCGATCTGATTCCGGTCCCGTGTCACAACATGGAGAATCGGCTCCACTCCCTGGGCCGCGACCAATGATGCCGCTGCAAGAGCGGACATACAGACACCGTGCCGATTGTCGCTGATCCCAAGTGCGTGGACTTTTCCCGCATACCGCGTTGCCGTTGCGATCAGAACGGAGGAATCGCTGCCGGTCGGGGGGGAGATTTCCGCAAGGAGAATCTGTTTTCCCGATTCGATCCGTTTGTGTAAGGCGGTTTGTTCTTTTGCCATCGTTCTCGACCGGAGAGAACCGGTCCGGGAACCATACCCGGCACCGGCGATCCTACGGAATTGCCTCCTGAAGTGGATTAACACCGAACGGCATGGGGCCAAGACCACAGATCCTGTCCACCACCGCGTGAATACGCTGTTCAAACAATTCGGGAGATTCCAAAGGCGAACCTTCCAGAATCTGCGCTCGTTCCGGTTCCAACCCGATCTCAGTCAGCAGACGCTGCGCTGTCTGGACCCGGATTCGCGCACGGTAATTTCCCTGGGCCAGTCGGCATTCTCCCGACGGACACGTCACAACACAGAGACCATATCCACCCTGTTCGAGTGTGTGGAAAAGGTATTGGGCATCCGTCTTGCCGCTGCACGGGACTTCTTTGATCTGGATACGAGCGCCATTCTGCCGCCACTGCCGTGGAAGACGGCTTCCCGAAGGAATGCAGTTGTGGCAGACATATACAATAACATCAGGGCACATCGGTTCAGGCATTCCCATACCCTAATCGGTCGTGAAAAGCGCGAAAAAATGGAGTGGATCATCAGGCAAGCGGCAATCTTTTGCGGATTGCGGAACAGCCCATGGACTCTCACTCAAGTGCGCCCTCTTATACAACCTGAGCGGGGAGGATGTCAACGGTTTCAGTGCCTGAAACAACTCAGTTTGCACTGGAAGAAGTCCCGATGATGACCGAGAGGTTCCACCCAAGCTCAACCTAAATCTTCCAGGGGCGGCGATAACGCCGTTTCAGAAAACGGTTGGCTCGATTGTTTCCGACAAACCGTTCCTTTTCGTCGTCCCAAGTCAGGCTCTCGCCGGTGCGGAATGCAATCAATCCCAAGTGCAGGCCCTTGGCCAGTTGATGGGCGTAAAACACATTGCAGTCCGGCTGTTTCCGGCTCTTGACGGAGTCCAGGAACTGCCGAATATGTCCGGGGGAAGGCTCCAGCGGGGGGGTGTTCCCCAAATCGGGATTCTCGACTTTCTTGTTATCGAGATAGACCTCGTGGGTGTCATAATTGGTCACGACCGTGCCTTTGGTTCCCTGGATCATGCAGCCGATTCCGCCGAGATGCAGAAATCCGGGAACTCCGGTCGGGCTGAGCGTAAACACCAACGGAACACCATCATAATCATAAATAACTTCCATATAATCCGGGGTTTCGCCGATATCATGGGCAAACTGCTCACCCCCTACTGCCGCGATGGTGCGTGGCGCTTTCAGATCCAGCGCCCAGTAGGCGATATCGCTGATATGACACCAGAAATCGGCGAACATTCCGCCGGAATAGTCCCAGAAGTACCGGAAATTGAAGTGGCAGCGGATGGGATTGTAAGGACGTTTTGGTGCAGGACCTAACCAGAAATCGTAGTCCAGGCAGTCCGGCGGATTCGTATCCGGCGGATTGCCCAAATCCCGAAAACCGGCGGTCTTCCAGACCTGAATCCGGGTGACATCGCCCAGGATTCCCGAACGGACAATCCGCACAACCTCGCGATAATTCTCCCCGGCATGGATGTGGTTGCCCATCTGTGAGACCCGACCGTTCTGTTTGGCGGCGTCGCACATCCTTCGGCCTTCCCAGACGGAATGGCTGAGTGGCTTCTCCACAAAAACATCCTTGCCCGCTTCACAGGCCAGAACAAACGGAATCGCGTGCCAGTGATCGGGAGTTGTGACACTGACCGCATCCATGTCGTTTCGGTCCAGGATCTCCCGGAAGTCCTTATATAGGTCCGGCTTCTGTCCCTTGGCTTCCTGGCAAATCGAGGCCGCCGCGTCCAGATGTTCCCGATCGACATCGCAAAGAGCAACAACCTGGGTGTCCTCCTGTCGAAGGAACTCCTTCATCCGGCCTGTTCCCATCCCCCCCACACCGATGCACCCGACGCGAATGGTCTCGTTCGGGCCGACCCCGGACTGCGCTTTGTGATTGAGAGCGGTTAACACCAGCGCCGCTGTGCCGGTGGTTTTCAGAAATCCTCTTCGATTCACTGTGTATGCACTCATCTTGATGACCTGTTCCGTCAAGTTTGTGTCCCCGGACCACGCCGGGACAGTCAGGCAATTCGGGCCGACTGCATCGCGTACCTTAGCATGGATCGCACTCCCAAGAAAACGTCCAGGCATCCGTCATTCCAAGCGCGACTCCGGCGGGGCCGGTGATTGGGGTGAAGAAAGCGTGACCTCGCGGCGCAGTACCCCTCCCGTCATCGCGAGCATCCCTCCGGCCGGGCCGGTGATATGGAAAAAGAAAGCATGGTCTTTTGTACCATGCGCGAAGGAGTGCAAGATACGGACAACCCCCTCTGTGTCTCCCCCAAACTTTGGGGGAGAGGTTCCTCCC
>JAKPYU010000393.1 GCA_029568995.1 Candidatus Omnitrophota bacterium
GGGCCGCTATTGTACGCGCGGATTCCATCCCGCACATTTCCGAATTTCAGGATCAGCGTGGACAGGTGCAGGACTCCGAGGCGGACATTCTGGATCGGATCGAGCAGCGTTTTCTGACCGGTCCATTCCATGGGGCGACTGTTGTCCCAGAGATTGGGGGATTTATCGACGACCTGCTCGGCGAGGTCTTTTCCGACGAACGGCATCAATTGCATCAGGCCGGTCGCCCCCACCTCGGACTTGGCATCCGGGCGAAAATCGGACTCCGTGACGATAATCGCCACGATCATCAGCGGATCGTACCCGAACCGACGGCTTTCACTGAAAACGGCATCCGCCAGTTTGGCCTGATCGTTCTCGTTCATCGCGCCTTCGCTGAAGTCTTTGATTACGTCGAGGACCTTGAGTCGTTCCTCCAGTTCGGCGATTCGGCGGTTCAGGTCCGCCCGCTCCAGTTCGAATTTCTGGGCCTGCTGGTCAATTCTCTCCTGTGCCCCGTCGAGCTCCTTTTTGATTTCGACCGCTTTCAGTTGATAATCTTTGAGTTGCGCATCTTTCTGGGCGATGATGAAATAGGAACCGATGACATAGCTGAGGAACAGGAAAAGGAGAATGGCCGCCACGCTGGGAGACAGCTGGATGCTGGGGCGTTTCCGGCGCAACGTGTGGTACTTTACCATCAGTATCCTCAGCAGATCCTTGCAGGCTGGAAGCCTGTGCTGCCAAATCATTGGCGGACCCTGGATTCCGGCTTTCGCCGGAATGACGGTATATCGCTCCCTCTTGTTCCGGGAGAATCGCCGTCTTGTCCCTCTCCCTTTGGGAGATCCACCCTCTTCTCCCTCTCCCTCCGGGAGAGGGTTGGGGTGAGGGGGATTCTCCATGCGCTATCTTATCACAACTTATCAGATTACCACGCAAAGGTCTCTTTGTACCGTTCCCCTCATCACGACCTCCCATCCCTTTGTTGCGGAATCGCTGGTGTGTGTTTTTCCCTATATACAGATCTATCTCCGTGTGCTAGCATCTTCTTGCCGGTGGATTGGTTTCTCTATCGGGTGATTCATTTCACACAGTGACGGAGGGACCCCGCTATGAGCAATCCGAATCGTTGGAACAGGATCTGTGGCCTGGCTGCGGTGTTGGCATCAGCCTGCGTGATATTGGCCGGGCAGGCTGCTGCACAAATCGTGAAACAGAGCCATATCACTCATACCGGGCTTCAGGCGGCTTACGAGATCGAGTTTATTTTTGATGACCAATTGTACCATGTGGGCGATACGGTGACCGCACATCTGGTCATCGATGTCGGGAATGATGCGCTGGGGGCGTACGATCTGACCATTTCTTATGATGTATCTGCGCTGTCTGTCTCAGCCGTGCTGGCCGGTAGTGCAACGGAGTTTGGCGCTCCGAACGTAAAGTACGATCGTTCGGCGGGAAAAATCCTCCTTGATGATTTCCAAGCAACCAGTTTTACGGGTCCGACCGGAGCGGTTGAAGTGGCGGTCATTCAGTTCCAGGTTGTTGCGACCACCCGTGAAAGCACTTCGATCAGCATAGCCATCAACAGCGTAATGGATGTGAATTTCCTGGATATTCCGGTTGATTCCAGACCTGCGGTTATCCGATTTCAAGAAGGTGTATCCGAAACAAACACACCAACGCCGACCGCGACCCCGGCCGAAACACCGACTGCGGTTCCGACCAGCACTCCGACGGCAGTTCCGACGTCCACTCCGACGCTCGTCCCGACGCCGACCTTGCCGCCCACGCCGACACCGACACCCGGCATTGCTCTGTTCGTGCCGTTCTCTACGGAAGGCTTGATCTGGGCAGCGGGCTACACGGTGAATGTGGACTTCACTTACACAAATGGCGGCCCGCTGACGGTGACCATCGGCGACTTCGGTGCCGAATTGGATCCCGCCGGAACGTTGACTCTGCCGGATGGGCGCCAGATCTCCGATGACGATGGTGGCGAGGGCGATGATGCCATGATCGCCCTGCAGGATGCTCCCGCCGGAAGATATCGCCTGACTGTTCGTGGCCAGGGTGGAACCTTCGGTCGCTTCTCCGTCTCGGCTGTTCCCGAGGTGATTGGCGAACCGACCACGATGATCTCGTTCGGGCAACGGGTCCAAGGCAGGATTGCATACCTCACCGAGTTGGATCAGTTCACCTTCTATGCTCAGGTCGGCGACTTCATCAAGGTCGCGTTGACCGATTCGGGAAGCGCACTCGATCCGTTTCTGACCTTGCAGGGGCCGGATGGATTCACCTCCATGATGGACAATGACAGCGGACCGGATGATGATGCCCTGATCGTCGTCGGCTCGGCCACCATTGCCGGTATTTACACCATCGGCGTAAGCGCCGCGCCCGCGACGACCGGTTTGGGTGAGTATGTGTTGATGCTTGCCTCCAATGTCATCAACGAGCGCCTGATTGCCGCCGGCGAGACGGTTTCAGGCAGCATCTCACTGGCCGGACAGGTTGATCGGTACTCGTTCGACAATCACGGTGGAGAGGAGATCACCTTCTACCTGGATGACTTCGATCCGCTGTTCAAGAAGGGTGGCGAGCTCAGGCCTTTCCTGACCCTGTGTAATGCAGCTGGAGAGCAGGTGGCCACGAACGCTCGTGGTGGATTGAACGACGATTCGTACATTACAACATCGCTGATGAGTTCAACGATTGAGGTCAGTGGCGGTCCGGATATGACCATAGGTCCGTATCGGCTTGAATATCGTATCGGGCCGTATGTCCCGCCGACCCTGAAGCCAGGCAGCGGCAACGAAACCTGGGTGTTCCTGAACGAATCCGAATGGTATTCCTTCGCGGGTACCGCAGGTCAGTCGGTTACGATTGGTGTGGATGACAAGAAGGGATCGCTGAATCCGGCGGTTCGTCTGTACGGCCCGGATGGCACATTGCTGGCGACAAGCCTGGATGCGTTCCCGGCACCGCAGGATGATGCCCAGATCAGGCTCTTCAAGCTTCCGACAACGGGCGTTTACATGGTGGAGGTCTTTGGCGAGAAGGGCAGCTATGGCGAGTCCAGGATCACTTTCCAGAAGCTGTAAGTCGCCATTGATTGAGTGAAGAACACAGCGGCGGGATTTCGATGAAATCCCGCCGCTGTCGGTTGTGCGTCAGGTGAATACCGTTCTCCTTGACACAAATAGGGGAATCCAGTAGCGTTTAAATTCCTTGAAGATCGCGGCTTTTGCTGCGAGAAACCCAGGAAACGAACGATATTCCGGGAGAGGAACGATACGAATCTCTCCTGAGGAGGAAACAGAGATGGTGGAAGGCAAGGCTTTGGGCCTCATAGAGACACGCGGCCTGGTCGGCTCGATCGAGGCCGCGGACGCCATGGTAAAGGCCGCCAGTGTCACGCTGATCGGCAAGGAAAAAGTCGGGGGCGGATTTGTGACCGTCATGGTGCGCGGCGATGTCGGCGCGGTCAAAGCGGCCACGGATGCCGGCGCGGCAGCGGCGCGCAAAGTCGGAGAAGTCGTCTCCGTGCATGTCATTCCGCGTCCGCACTCCGAACTCGAGAGCATTCTGCCGAAACAGGGCTGACACGACGGACCTGGCGGAAGAACCAGTCGGATCACCGGTGACTTGGGGACGCCCGAATGGACAAACGGCGGCCGCTGGGTTGCCGGTGTGTTGTTTGAGGCGTGAGCGCAACCAGGCCCTCACCCCAACCTTCTCCCGGAGGGACAGGAGGAAGTAGGCTCCGGAAGGGTGTTTCAGGTCAGGTAAGAAACACAATATCACCAGATCCTAAGGACTTTCAGTAGGAAGTATCTGATGGTGGATGACGTCGAACTCCGCGCAATAGAGGAAATTGTCCGGCGTGTCATGGACCGGCTGGTTCAGGAAGAGCAGCCGTCCGATCCGAACCGGAAGGGGGTGCGGATCGGGGTCTCGGTTCGTCATCTGCACCTGTGTCAGAAAGATGTGGAGATTCTTTTTGGAGAAGGATACAAGCTCGAACCGCGCAATGAGCTCTATCAAAAGGGCGAATATGCCACAACCTCGGCGGTAACCCTGGTCGGTCCGCGAATGCGGTGCATGGACCAGGTCCGAGTACTCGGTCCCACGCGGGACCGGACCCAGGTGGAAGTTTCCCGCACCGACGCGATCTTTCTGGGGATCGATCCCCCGGTTCGTCCTTCCGGCAATCACGAAGAGACAAACGGAATCATTGTGGTCGGGCCGGTGGGGGTTATTCACCTGAAACAGGGAGTGATCCGCGCCAATCGGCACATGCACATCCACACCTCCGATGCCCAACGCTGGGGACTCAAAGATAACGACACGGTCCGGGTTCGAATTGCGAACGCCCACAAGAACACGGTCCTGGAAGGTGTTCAGGTGCGGGTGCGAGATACATTCCGGGCGGAAATGCACGTGGACACGGACGATGCGAATGCGTGCAGCGTATCGACCGGAGATTTTGCGGAGATTCTGGACTGAGAATGGATATCGACCGGCTGACAGAGGTGATCACCGAGGAGGTCCGAAAGTACCTTGCGGAGAACGGGCCATCCGCGCCGGCCTGCGCTTGTCCCTCTCCGGCGGTCAGTGGCGGGACGGTGCAGGATGGGGGGAATCGTGTTTCCCCGGCACCGAAACCGGCGGAGCCTTCCGTACGACAGCCTGTTCCGGGGGCAACGCAAAAAGTGCTCTGCCTGATTCACGGTGAGATTGAAGAGGAGCGGGAATTCTCTGCGGCTCTGGGGCGCTGGCCCCAGGACGGGATCGCCGTGGAGGCTTTTATCGGGAGTTCCGTGGACCGGAAAGCGCTGGAGAATCGGGGAGTTCGGGCGATTTCCACTCTTTCTGAATTGGGACTGCGGAATGAAAAGATCAAATCCTATCGGGCAGTGATTGTTCCGAGCCTGGATCGAACGCTGGCGGCGAAGATCGCACTGGGGATCGCGGATGAGGATTTGATAGAGATTATTTTTTCGGCGCTGTTCTATCGAGTCCCGGTGCTGGCGGCGCGGGAGCGGCTGCTTCCCAATTCCCAGACGGCGCATGGGAACAACCTGCCGGGAATGGCGGACAAGATCGCGGGATATCGCGCCGACCTGGAGCGAATGGGGATGGCGGTCGTTCCCATGAAGGAAATGCTGTCGCGGGTGGTCCATAGCGCGAAGGTGGCGATTCCCAACTCAGGGGAGGTTATCGGCCATTTGATTACGGGAGAGGATGCGAAGGACCTTCCGGGTCCGGTGATTCGTGTGGAGCGGGGCGGACTGGTGACACCCACGGCGCGGGAGTTGCTGGCGGAAAGAGGGATTGAGATTGAGATTGTGGGGAAGGGCTGACTGAATATCCCTCACCCCAGCCCTCTCCCGGAGGGAGAGGGGGAAGAGTGGATCTTCCGGGGGAAGAGGGGCGGAGTGCGGGATTGAAAAATCGGTGAGCTGGGCAGTTTGCCGAGTTTTCCATCTTACACTCCGATCAGCGAAGGGGCGATCGATTATGGACGAAGCACGAATAACCGAAATAGTCCGGCAGGTCCTGGCAGAGTTTCAGGCAGGCGGCGGAACGGTGGCGAAGGCTGCGGCTGCGCCTGCCGCATCTCCATCCGTTGCCACAGTTGTCCCTTCCGGCGGGAATGATGGGATCTTCGGAGATATCGAAGATGCGATCAATGCCTCGGTTGCGGCCCAGGCCCAACTGGCGGCGATGGGAATGGATATGCGCAAGAAGATCGTCTCAGCCATCCGCCAGACCGCTCTTGCGGAAAGCAGGCGACTGGCGGAGCTGGCTGTGGCCGATACCGGCATGGGTCGCGCGGATCATAAGCAGGCCAAGAACGATCTGGCCACAGAGAAAACGCCCGGGACGGAAGACCTTGTGCCGGATTGTTTCACCGGCGATCACGGAATGACCTTTGTGGACTATGCTCCATTCGGGGTGATCGGGTCCATTACTCCCTGCACGAATCCCACATCCACGATCATCAACCATGGCATTGCCATGATTGCGGCGGGGAACAGCGTGGTGTTCGGACCGCACCCGGCGGCGATTCAGTCCACCCTGGAGGCGATCCGAACGCTGAATCGCGCCATCATTCGCGCAGGCGGCCCCCCCAACCTGTTGACCAGTATCGCGGAACCGACTCTTCGAACGGCCAAGATCCTGATGACGCACCCGAAAGTGAACCTGCTGGTTGCGACCGGCGGGGCAAGCGTGGTGAAAGCCGCGATGACGAGCGGCAAGCGGGCCATCGCTGCCGGGCCGGGGAATCCGCCGGTGGTTGTGGATGAGACGGCCGATTTGCCGAAGGCCGCCAGGGATATCATCGCCGGGGCCAGTTTCGACAACAACATGCCCTGCATCTGCGAGAAAGAGTGTTTTGTGGTCCAGACCGTTGCTGACCAGTTGATTCTGGAGATGCAGCACGCGGGTGCGTATCTGATTAACCGTCAGCACGTGGATTCGCTCACGAAGATTCTCATCAACGAAGAGGGGCATCCCAATCGGGAATATGTCGGGAAGAGTCCGCAGGTTCTATTGAGCGCAATCGGACTCAGCGCCCCCTCGAACACCGATCTGGTGATTTGCGAAACGGCCGAGGAACACCCGTTTGTTCAGGAAGAGCTGTTGATGCCGATCCTGGCGATTGTGCGGGTTCCGGACTACAACGCGGCGGTGGAGGCGGCGGTCCGCGCGGAACACGGATTCCGTCACACGGCGATTATTCATACGGCCCGCATCGACCGGATCACGGATTTTGCGAAACGGATACGAGTCAACTTGTTTGTGGCAAACGGACCGTGTGGGGCGGTGTTAGGCTCCGGTGGGGAAGGATACATGGCAATGACCATTGCCGGGCCGACGGGGGAAGGCGCGTGCACACCGAGGATATTCAGCATCCGTCGTCGAGTGGCGTTGCCGGGATCGTTGCGGGTGTTGTGAGAACCACCGGCAGAATCCCGATTCCAACCGATCCCCTCACCCGGAATTTCCCTCACCCCAACCCTCTCCCGGAGGGAGAGGGAGAAGAGGCGGGAAAAGGACATAAAACCACAAAGACACGAAGACACCAAGAACATAAGAGACATAAACGGGGATTGGTGGGGGGAGCGTATAATCTCGGAATTTTATTCAGGAATGTGGCTTTATTATGGATAGTCAGGAAGTTCGTGAACGGTATTGCGATTTTTTTGTGAGGCATGGGCATAAGTCCCTGCCGAGCGATTCCCTTGTGCCGCGTAATGACCCGACCCTGCTGTTTACCAGCGCGGGGATGGTGCAATTCAAGCCGTATTTTCGCGGCGAGATGGGGGATGCGCTGAAACGGGCCACCACGTGCCAGAAATGTTTCCGCACCTCCGATATCGAAAATGTGGGATTCACGCATCGCCACCATACTTTTTTTGAAATGCTGGGCAATTTCTCGTTCGGCGACTATTTCAAGCAAGACGCCATTCGGTGGGCATGGGAGTTCTCCCTCGAAGAATTGAAACTCGATCCCAACCGGATCTGGGTGTCTATCTATACGGACGATGAAGAGGCCGCTGAGTTGTGGGAAAAGGAAGTCGGATTTCCCCGGGGGCGGATTGCCCGATTCGGCGTGGATGACAACTGGTGGCCGGGACCGGGGATTGCGGGACCGAGCGGCCCGTGTTCCGAACTGTATTACGACATGGGGGCGCAGTACGGTCCCGACACCGGGCCGGGCGATGACAATGACCGCTACCTGGAATACTGGAACCTGGTTTTCACGCAATACGACACGCAGCAGGACGGGTCGCAGAGGCCGCTGGCGCGGAAGAATATCGACACGGGCGCGGGTCTGGACCGGATCGCTGCCATTGTGCAAGGGAAATTCTCCAATTTCGAGAACGATATGCTGTCTGCTTCCGTCGCTCATCTGGAGGAACGTACGGGCGAGAAATTCGGTGCCGATCCGAAAAAGGACATTGCGTTCCGGGTGATTGCGGATCATGCGCGGGCGACGGTGTTTGTGTTGACGGATAATGTCACACCGTCCAATACGGGCCGGGGATATGTACTCCGGCGGATCATGCGTCGTGCCATACGGTACGGCTTGGTTCTGGGAATCGACCGGAATCTGCTGGTTCCGGAAATGGAAGTCGCTGCCGATGTAATGCGGAACCAGTATCCCGACCTGATCGAGAATCTCGATTTCACGCGGAAAGTGGCGGAAGCCGAGGAACAGACGTTTCGAACCACACTGGAGCGCGGGCTTGCCATGCTGGATGAGACCGTGCGCCAGATGAAAGAGTCCGGTCGGACGGTCCTGGACGGTCGGGAAGCGTTCAAATTGTATGATACCTACGGATTTCCGGCGGATTTGACGCAGGAGATTCTGCGGGAATCGGGACTCTCGTACGATGAACCTTCTTTTGAGCAGGCCATGGAAGACCAGCGCCGTCGCGCCCAGGCGGCCTGGAAAGGGTCCGGCGAAACCAAGACGGAAATCGACCGGGATCTGGCGGCAACGGTGTTCACCGGCTATGAGTCTTTGCGCGAAGAAACCACGGTTCAGGCATTATTCCGGGACGGGAAATCCATTGAATCGGGAACCGAGGGGGATCTGGTGGAAGTGGTTCTGGAGAAGACACCTTTTTATGCGGAGTCGGGCGGTCAGATCGGCGATCAGGGGGTGATTCTTCAAGGAAATGCTCTGCAGATTCAAGTCGATACGGTGCGCAAGACGGCGAACCAGGTTTCTCTCCATTGCGGGCGGATTCTGAAAGGAACCGTGGCGGTCGGTTCCGAAGTGACCGCTGCGGTCGATTCGGAGACACGCCTTCCGACCATGAGTCACCATACCGCCACCCACCTCTTGCAGGCTGCACTGCGGAAGGTGCTTGGAACGCATGTCAAGCAGTCGGGTTCCTCGGTGGGGCCGGATGCGTTGCGGTTCGATTTCACGCACTACGCGGCTGTGACAAAAGAGCAGCTTTGCGAAATTGAGGCGATGGTGAATCGATGGGTGTGGGAGAACCATCCGGTGCGGTGGTCGGTTGTTCCCATGGAGAAAGCAAAAGAGCGGGGTGCGATGGCGCTGTTTGGGGAGAAGTATGGGGACGAAGTGCGGATGATCGAGATCGGCGGAGAGGAAAGGCCGGTCAGCATCGAACTATGCGGCGGAACCCATGTGAATGCGACCGGGGCAATCGGGCCTGTGCGGATCATTGCGGAGAGCGCCATCAGCGCCGGGAACCGGCGTATCGAAGCCGTGGCGGGACCGGTCGGCATCGACTATACTCTGAGTCGCGAGAAGATCTTATATGCAGTTGCTCAGACGTTGAAATCCGGTGTGGAAGAGGCCCCATCGAGGATCGAAAGGCTGTTCGAGCAGAACCGTGCCCTGGAGAAAGAAGTCAGAGAACTTCGAGAGAAGCTGCTGCGGGGGGAGGCGGTAAACCTGCTGGACGGCGCGGAAGAGATTAACGGGATTACGGTTGTCTTGCGGACCTTTGAGGCGGAAGGGAAGAACGAACTTCAGGCGGCCGTGGACCAGGTGCTGCCGAAGATGAAATCGGGAGTGGTGGTGTTTGCCGTGGTCGAACCGGACAAGGTGACCCTGGTTTGCGGCGTGACGGAAGACCTGAAAGGAAGATTACCCGCTTCCACGCTGGCGAAAGAACTGGCGAAGATTGTCGGTGGGGGCGGTGGAGGTCGCGCGGACCGCGCCCAGGCAGGCGGGAAAGATCCGTCGAAGATACCGGATGTGTTTGAGGCGGTAAGGAAGAGAATTATGAATTATGAAGGATGAATGATGAAATAAAGAAAGAGGGGATGGAACGGAGATTGTGGGGAAGGCAGAAGTGAACAGCGGGTGATTTCCCTCACCCCAACCCTCTCCCGGAGGGAGAGGGAGAAGAGATCGGCACAGGCTTCCAGCCTGTGGAAGGATAATTCGGTCATGGCACGCTAGTCTATTGCAGCAGGTGATCCTTTAGCCGGGAAAGAAGACGATGCGATACCTGGATTTCGAACAGCCGTTGCGGGAAATCGAGACAAAGATCGAGGAACTGGAGACCTACGCGCGGGGACGGGAGATTGACCTGTCCGAGGAAATCGGTCCCTTGAAGCGACGCTCCGAGGAATTGCTGAAAGAGATTTTCCAGAACCTGACACCATGGCAGCGGATTCAGTTAGCGCGTCACCCGGATCGTCCGTATTTCTTGGACTACATGAAAATGATCGCGACCGATTTCGTGGAGCTGCACGGGGACCGGAATTTTGCGGATGACCAGGCGATAGTCACAGGGCTTTGCGCGATAGACGGGCGCTCGGTTGCGGTAATCGGGCATCAGAAGGGACGGGATACGGAAGAGAACCTGCGCCGGAATTTCGGCATGGCTCATCCGGAGGGATTCCGCAAGGCGATGCGGATTATGGAGCTCGCCGGGCGAGAGGGGCTTCCAATCATTACGTTCATCGACTCCACCGGGGCGTATCCCGGAATCGGCGCGGAAGAACGCGGGCAGCATGAGGCCATTGCGCGTAACCTGCTGGTGATGGCGGAGCTGCCGGTGCCGATTATCTGTGTGGTGACCGGGGAAGGCGGCAGCGGAGGGGCATTGGCTATCGGGATCGGGAACCGCGTGTTGATCCTGGAATTCGCCTACTATGCGGTATGCACACCCGAAGCCTGTGCCGCGATCATCTACAAAGATCGAACGCTTGCCAAAGATGTCTCCGGGAATATGCGCATTATCGCCCCCGATTTGCTGCGGCTTGGGCTGATAGAGGAAATTATTCCCGAACCGTTCGGCGCGGCGCACCGCAATCCCAGGGAAGCGGCGCAGAATATCAAGAGCACCATTTTGCGTCACCTGGACGAGCTCTCCCTGTTATCACCCCAGGAACTGATCGACCTACGATATCAGCGGTTCCGGGTGATGGGGCAGTTTGTCGAGAGTCCGGCGTGAAGAGAATTACGAATTA
>JAKPYU010000398.1 GCA_029568995.1 Candidatus Omnitrophota bacterium
GACTCAAACTGCCCCTCATGCGAGATATGCCAGACCCCGATGGGATTGGCCCAATACAGCAGGGCCAGCGTTCGATCCTTTGTCATTTTCCCGATGCAGACGGCATTGATTCCATCAAGAAGGGTGAGCCATAATTTCCCGGCAATCAGACCCGGCGAGAGGGGTGCAATCAGCGCAAAAAAGAGCGCCGTATAGGCCGGGTAGGTGTAATAATGGCCGCCCCAGAGGAATTGGCCGGGATGGGGCGAGAAATCCTGTGGCGTGTGATCGTAAATTGAAAACCCAAGATTCCAGAACTCCCGGCCGTATCCAAGGTTGCGCAGGAGGTCTGTCGTATGCCAAGGTACCTGGAAGCAATACCAGAGCCGCAGGAGACCGACAATGACAAATCCGCCGATAAACAGAATCCCGGCAAGGTCGATCCTGCGGGGATTCGTGTTTTGGCTGGTCACAGGCTGCGTTTCCATCTCCATCGCGTCCGAACAGACCATCCCTGTTCCGGAGATGGTCGAGATTCCCGCCGGGGAGTTTAGCATGGGACCGTCGAAAGAAACCCCGGAACCCCTCTTGCCGCTTCGATACAGCGCACGCCGGACTGTGCGGATCGAGGCGTTCGAAATCGGGCGATATGAGATCACCAACACCGAATATAGTGCTTTCATGCGGGCGGGCGGATATCGGGACCGGGTATACTGGTCGGAAGAAGGCTGGGCGGCGAAAGAACGTTATGGCTGGGAGTGCCCGGAAACCTGGCGCGATAAACGTTACCGCACGCACCGGGATCTGAGGGAAGACAACGATCCGCTTCCGGTGGTCGGTGTTAGCTGGTACGAAGCGCGTGCCTATTGCCGATGGTTGTCGGAGCAGACTGGAGATCGGTACGATTTGCCGACCGAGGAACAGTGGGAGTACGCGGCCCGTGGCAAAGAGGATTACCTGTGGCCCTGGGGCAATACCTGGGACGAAACACGGTGTAATTTCGGTGACGATCTCGATGGAGACCGTCACCCGGATGGCGGCCATGATGAGCATATCTATCCTGCGCCGGTTGGTTTTTACCGCCAGGGGGCCTCTCCGTTCGGATGCATGGATATGGCCGGGAATGCAGAGGAGTGGTGCCTGAATCGTTACGAAGAGCAGGGGTCGTGGTCCG
>JAKPYU010000407.1 GCA_029568995.1 Candidatus Omnitrophota bacterium
ATCTCCCCCTCTCCACAGGAGCGGTTGAGTGCGGCTTCATGCGAAACCGACGGTCTCATCCTCCTTCAAATTCGTATCATATCAGATTCACAAAAAATCAGGATACCACGGTTTACATTTTTTTACATGTCTCCCCCTGCGCATGAATAATCAAACGTTACCCTTCCGGTAAGCATGCCGTGTTGCGGACTACAGTCTCTTGAGCAGCCGATTATAGTCCGAGTGAGAGCCAATCCAGAACCAGATGGCCCTGTCTCTATTGAGGACACAAACAGCGCGAAAGCCCATCCCCACGCGGGCCGAAAACAGGCGAGGTTCGGTACGTACCTGCTTAAAATGGAGGCCGGGGTGATGCGGATTACGATAGAACAATCGATAGGCATGCCGAGCCTGTCGCTTCACGTGCGCTGGAAGGGCGGCAAATAGTTCCCGGAATTCGCGTGTCGTCCGGGAATTCATAGCCGATCCGGATCTAATTCCTCGGTTAGTCCGGCGCGGTCTTCGGCCAGCGCCTCTCTGGCGAGAATTGCCAACTTGTCCGAGGTTTCCGTGATTAAGCGATCAAATTCGTCCTCATCCGCCAATTCTGCCAACAGCCGCGAGGCAAGGACATCCTGTTCGGCGGGAGTCAGTTTGGCCGCTTCGGCAAACGCACGTTCCAGTAAAGTGGTCATTGCAGAGTCCTCCGCAACCAATTTTTTCAAACATTGCTGGCCTTTCTCACGGTTCCACGGCAGGCGACCAGGCCGGGGAGAGATTCTCGCCTGCGAGGTAGGTTACACGCCGGGGATTGCCGCCATCGGCCTGCATGACCCAGATTTCCGATTTCCCCCCCGCGCGGGTGGAAGAGCATGCAATGTACTGCGCGTCCGGCGACCAGGATGGATTTGAATTGTCGGCCTGATCCTGGGTGAGGTTCACCAGTCCGGACCCGTCCGGATTGACCACAAAAATGTCGCCTCGGGCGGCGCCCAGGGCATACGCGCGAAAGGCAATCCGATAGTCCCCCAGAGGTCCGCCAACGGGAATCGGCGACCATTGGGCGGTATCGCATGCATACCCGTACATGGTCACCAGCGGGCGGACATTGGTTCCATCCGAGCTCATAATGAAGATTTGCGGATAGCCGATTCGGTCCGATGTAAATGCGATCTCCTGTCCGTTCGGGGAAAAACAGGGAGCGGTTTCAATAGACTTGGTTGTGGTCAACTGACGGGTTTTTTTACCGTCCCGTCGAATCAGAAATATGTCGGGATTTCCTTTGTAGGAAAGCGAGATTGCCAGCCAATCCTGGTCGGTGGGATTCCAGGAGGGAGTGATGTTGTTGCCTGGAAAGGCGGCAATCGGAAAGACCCGTGTGCCTCCCCGCTTGTATACATAGTGAATGTACGAATCCGCCCAATTGCTGAAATAGGAAGTGTAGGCCAGGCATTGTCCGTCCGACGACCAGGCCGGGAACAGCGTGGTCGAGTTGTGCTGGGTCACCTGGGATACACTCTCGTTATACCCGTCATAATCAATCGTGAAGATTTCCTTAATTCGCTGAGAAGGCTTATAGTTTACGAAAGCGAACTTGGTTTGAGCGATCCCGATTTTCCCTGTGCACCGTCTCAGGATCACGTCGCTGTACCGATGAACGACCTGGCGAATCTGGTTGGCTCGGCAGTTTGGCGTTCGCTTGCCCTCGGTAACCTGCTGGTCCCGGATGTCGTGGAGGATCAAGTCCAGTTCCACGGTATCGGGTGTGCGGCTCCGGACGATTGTCTCCACCAGGTAATGCGCCTGGAGACTGTTCCAGGCCGCATAGTTCACTGCGCCGCTTCGACGGTCCTCTTCCGCGAATTGATTTACCTTCTCATCGTCCATGACGACAAATGCGCGGGTCCAAAGGAGGTCCTGATGAAGAACGGCGGATATTTCTCCGGCAATCTTCTCCGCGTTCGGGAATGTTCCGTCAATCCGAGGTTTCTGAATGGCAATGTTGGGAGGGGGAGTCTGTCCCTCGACCACCACTTCAATATCGGTCCGCTGGGACCATCCGACCGACACGGCCATGATCAGGAAACCGAGCCCAACTGCTACGCCACGAGCCATGCTTTACCTCGTATGCCGACCTTTTTTCGCGAATTTCGGGACACGTTTCATCAACGTGCGCCAAACTCTAAGGATAGAGATTCACAGGATTTAACGCTAGGCATCCTTCTGTCCGACCGTCTGCCGAAGGCTGGAATCCGGATCGCGAGCATCGTTCTGCAGCCATTAAGATCTTTGTGGGAAGAAAATCCGTGAAATAGCGATATATTTAGAGTAGAATCCATAATGTCTGCGAAGGAATCTCCTGGAGGCCGATCGCCATGCCAAATTGCCTAAGATCTTCATTTGCGAGAACTTATGTTATTGCTCTCCTCCCGGTTGTCTTTGGTTTTCTTTATTCACCGTGTTACGCAGCCGAACCGTTGGCACTTGATCGGTTCAGCGAAAGGGAATTCTCCGTGGAGAAGTTTGCTGCCGGTGCACCCTTGGGTCTGGCTGCGGGGGATGTGAGCATCGGCCACGTACCGGTCAAGTCGGATCTGAGCGACGGACAGGGTCTCCTGATTTCGCTCAAACCGGGCGAAGGCATGTTGGTTATCGGGAACACGCCTTATGCGGTCGGGTCGGAACCGGTGCTGATGCAGGCGGTTGTGTGGGTATCCGGACCGGGGGCTACTGTGGCGCTTGGCGCACTGAACATCGGCGAACAGGATGTGGCGGATGGCCGAATGGCCTATGTCGCCCGGAACGCAGCCGGCGCTCCGTCGGAAGATGTGGAATCGCTGGCTTTTGTTTATCGAGCGCCATCCGGTGTGATTGTGCCGGCCTTTCAGGCTGCCTTGCCTGAGAATGCACCGGGGCCGGTGGAGATTCTTTTCGACAATCTTGAAATCCTCCTCGCGCGTTTCCCGAAACCCGGCAACATCATTCCCCTGTTGCCCCCCGGCGACTTTGAAAGCAACGCGGAATCCCTGATTTCCGGTATCAACGGCGTTCCGGGGCAAGTGCAAATTGTCTCCGTGGAATCCGGGCATGCACTGGAATTGACCACAACGCCCGAAGGCGGATCGGCCAACGCGGGAGCGATCGCCGAACAACTCACAACCGAGCAGACGGGCTGGTTGTTCACACAGGCCGCTGTTCTCTCGGCGGAGAACGGAACGAACCTTGTGACGCTTGTTCTGACTTCTGAAAAGGAGATGCTTGGAGTGACGGAATTCGCATCCGGTCCGCTGGAGAGCGAGCCGTTGCAGGCGGGTGGGTTTTTCAAATATGGGCCACAGTTCCTCATGGCGGCCGCACAGCACACGCCTGCATTGCCCGGCGCATCCGAACGGATCGTTCTTGACGATCTGATCGTATTTCATCACACGGGCAATCTCGATCCCGAAACGCATGTGACGGGGGAGGTCGCCGCCACCATGGTTGCTCCGTTGAAGATTTATGCGGGCGGGAAAGCTTCGGTGAATGTGACCACACTTTCCGGCCAGGAACTGGAGCCCGTACCGGCCCCTATTCGTCTAACCATGTCCACCGGTGAGGTGGCCATCCCGCTTTTCAGCGGATCGACGGATTCAAGCGGTCATCGGAACATCTTGTTTACAGTGCCCAGTGTGCCTTCCGGTTCGTACCTATTCGCATTGGATATCGAAGGGAATGATCCCCTGAACGCGGATGTGACCGTCCAGGACGGTCCCGTTCTGTTTGTGGAGACCGATAAACCTATCTACCGTCCCGGCCAGACTATTCAGGGACGTGTTCTTTCTCTCAGCAACGACCTGACCCCGCTTCCGAGCACAATCGAAGTCTCCATCATGGACGCGAAAGGAATCAAGATTTTCAAAGAGACTGTGACAGCGGATTTGTTCGGCGTTGCTCCATTCAATCTGACTCTGGCGAATGAATTGAACCTGGGGACGTGGACAATCCGCGCGAAATCCGGTAGTTCGGAGACGACGCTGGATGTACTGGTCGATCGGTATGTCCTGCCGAAGTTCGCCGTCGATTTGAAAACAGAGAAGACATGGTTTCTTTACGACGAACGGATCAATGGGTCGATTGACGCACAATATTTCTTCGGAAAGCCCGTGCAGGGCAGGGTGGATCTGGCGGCATCCCGGTATATCGGTGCATGGGACCAGTACGCTACGTTTGCCGGGGAACTTCAGGACGGCAAGATTGAATTCTCCCTTCCGTCGGTTGGGTATGTTTCGGGAACCCTGGCGGAAGAAGGTGCTGGAACGCTTCAACTGGATGTGGTGGTGACGGACGAAAGCGGACATGAAGAACGAACGAACCTCCTGTTGCGCATTGTCGATGCACCGATCCAGGTGCGCCTGATTGCCGATTCCCAGACTCTGAAACCGGGCCTTCCTCTCCAGGTTCTGGTAATCACCGAAACCCCGGATGGTGTTCCCATAAGCAGTGATGTCTCGCTGAAGACGACCTATTGGAATGAGAACATGGAGGTGATCGAGGATTCTACGGTGAATGTCTCGACCACCAACGGTCTTCGACTTGTGGATATCGCCGCCGTTCCGGAGAAGACCGTCATGGGGCAGTTTCACGCAGAATCGAAAGTGGGGGATCACCTGGCCAGCCAGACCATTACGCTGAACTCCACGTATTCTCCCTCCTCCAGTTTTCTGCACCTGAGGCAGGCCGAGACCGGGACCTACAAGATCGGAGACGAGGCGGCATTCACGGCGTTTTCGACGAATCCCGGGACGGTTTTCTATGACGTGTTTGCCGCCGGGCGCACGGTCTTTTCCGGTGCGGTGGCGAGTCGGGATATCCGGTTTACGGTTACTCCGGAGATGAGTCCCGAATCGAAACTCGTAGCCTATCTCATCAACCCGGACGGAGAAGTCTCCGCCGATGTTCTTCCGTTTGAAGTGGAACAGGCAACGACCGATTCTCTGATCGCCTCGTTTTCGGCGGAAGAGGTTCTGCCGGGTGCGCCGGTTGCGCTTCATCTTGAAACACCGGGTGAGGCGATGATCGGCCTTTCAATTGTGGATGAGTCGGTTTATGCCTTGGCGGCGGGACGGCTGAACCTTCAACAGGTTTTTGCCGAGCTCGAACGTATTTTTATGGAGCCTCAGGTTGAGGAGCATTCGGGAACCCAGTGGGATACCCCCCGAATCGGCAGTGAGGGCAGCGCGGATACCCTGAAGGGGGCTGGGCTTCAGATGGTGACCTCAAGAGGATTCTTCTTACCGGAGGGGAAGGAGGTTGATCCTTGGCGGTTCTGGTGGGGACCCGGTGTGTTCCGTGACGATAAGAATTTCCCTGTACCGGCTGGCGGGGAAGAGTTTGATGCGGGTGGCGAGGGCGATCTGGCCGAGGTCCAGCGTGTCCGACAGTTCTTCCCGGAAACCTGGCTCTGGAATCCACAGATGAGAACCGATGCCTCCGGTGCGGTCTCGATTGACCTGACTGCCCCGGATTCCATTACAACATGGAGACTTCATGCCGTTTCGACATCCGAACGGGGGCTGGGGATCGCAGAAGGCTCTCTGCGGGTATTTCAGGATTTCTTTGTGGAGCCGGACTTGCCTTACGCGGTCACCCGTGGTGAGGAGTTTCCCTTGCGTCTGCAGGTCTTCAACTATGTCGATGCTTCCCAACAGGTGCGCCTGGAGCTGAAGGCGGGTGATTTCTTCGAGCCTCTGGGTGATCTGGTTCAGACTGTGACGGTGGAACCGAACGCCGTTGTGGGGGTGTCGATCCCGATCAAACCTGTCAAAGTCGGGACCTGGACCCTGGAGGTGATCGCACAATCGGCAAGTCGGGCCGATGCCATCCGCAAGGAGTTCCGTGTGGAACCGGAAGGAACCCGTCGCGAGTCCGTAACCAACGGCATCATCCACGAGGGCGAATCGATCACCCTTGACGGGCACTACCCATGGGAGATCCGGCCCGAAACGGAGCTTGATCCGCTGGTTCCCGCGATTGTTCCCGATTCCGGGAAACTACGCCTAGCCATCACGCCGAGCCTTGTTGCGCAGTCCATGAACGGCATCGACGATCTGCTCGGAATGCCCTACGGGTGCGGTGAGCAGAACATGATCTTCCTCGCACCGGATATCGAGGTGCTGCGCTACCTGGAACTGACCGGGCAGCTGAATCCCGAGATCCGGGCCAAGGCGGAGACTTTTATCAATGTCGGCTATCAGCGGCAATTGACTTACCGGCACAATGATGGTTCCTTCTCCGCGTTTGGGGAATCGGACGAGCAGGGCAGTCTGTGGCTCACGGCATTTGTTCTTTCGACATTCAGTGCCGCGCGCGATGTGCGCACGATTGATGAATCGCTCCTGGTAAGCGCGGCAACCTGGATCGAGAGTCATCAACTCGCGGATGGTTCCTGGGAGCCGGTGGGATTTCTGCATCATCAGGAACTAATCGGTGGGTTGAACGGGAATTACGGGCTGACGGCGTTTGTCCTGAATGCCCTTTCCACTTATGGTGGCGGTTCCGCAACCGTCCGGCAGAATGCCGCGAACTATCTCCAAAGCCATCTTACGGAGGCCACGGATAATCCCTATGCCTTGGCGATTGCCGCGTATGCTCTCTCCGGAGCGGATCATCCGGCAGCCGGGCAGGCGCTGGATCTGCTGTTGACGCTTGCGCAGACAGATAAGAACGGGTTGTACTGGTCGCCCAATTCGGTGGAGACGACCTCCTATGCCGCACTGGCCCTGATGGATCAGTTACGGCCGGAAGCCGCAGCCGCCCTGTCCTGGATCGCGGCTCAGCGAAATTCCCTGGGTGGATTCGGTTCCACGCAGGATACGGTCATGGCGTTTCGTGCACTCGCCGAGGCGGCTTTGCGTCAGACACGAAACACCAACGCGGAAATCGACCTTCTTCTGGACGGCGAGTTGCTTCATACCTTTTATGTCAACAGCGAGAATTTCGATGTCCTTCAGGTATTCGAGATTCCGAGGGAAGGTGCTCTGGAACTTCGCCACCGAGGGCAAGGCGAGATCACCTATCAGCTGGCGAAGATTTTCAATGTATGGTCTTCCGGGGATGTCGATCTGATCCGCAATGGAATGGATCTGCGGGTGGAATATTCCACGGATCACGTGGCGGTCGACGATCTGGTCGATGTGCAGGTGACGGCAACCTATTACGGCCTGGAAGAGCCGGATGAAGGCGGGGAGAACGAGAAGCCGGAACCATTGGGTGACAGGGGAGATCCAATTCCGGAAGGAACGCCGATTCCCACCCCGCAAGCGTCCTCCGGGATGCTGATCCTGGATATCTCCGTTCCCACGGGATTCGCGGTGATGCAGGAAAGCCTGGACAAGGTGTTGGGGCTGGATCTCATCAAGCGGGTGGAGCAGGCAGGCCGGAAAGTAATTTTCTATGTGGACGGCCTGGAGCCGGACCAGTCCATTGAATTCACTTTCCAGGTGAAGGCGCAGTTCCCGGTGAGAGCGATTGTCGGAACCAGCGCAGCCTATTCGTATTACAATACGGAAATCCGCGCCGAATCTCCGGGACCGCAGATCGTGGCGGAGTAAGGATTCGGATTGTATCAAGAGACATACGGATCAGGCCGGATATTCAAATATCCGGCTTGAGAATCCGATCCTATCGCAGGGGCATGTGGCCACGTGCCCCTGTCTTTATGTCCGGCATTATCCGGGGCGGGAATTGACAAGTTTCTGCGAAAATCGTAATCTGAAAATACTGTTTCTTCGGGTCTTCATCTCAAGACGTTATGTTTCCGTTTAACCGCCAGGAGACCACACAACAGGTCTGCTACGGAAAGAGAGTCAAATGCGCAGAGATTCTGTTGGTTTCACGTTGATTGAATTACTGATTGTGGTTGCCATTATCGGGATTCTGGCAGCAATCGCTGTGCCCAACTTTTTGAACGCGCAGATTCGCGCCAGGATCGCGCATTCACAAAGTGAGCTGCGCGCTTATAAGGATGTTCAAAGGTTGTATCTGATGGACCAGGGGGATGTTCCCGGACACTATGATGGGAAAGAGGAGCATTGTCCCTATGTCAACCTTGGATATCTCAGCGGACCACTTACCGATCCGTTTATGGATGGTCGAGATGACCTTGAGTATTTCAAGAATCATGAGGGGATGTACCACAACACGGCTCTGGGCGATCTGGAGTTCATGCGCCTTAACGCGCCTGCACTGTACGAGGAATGGCGAGGTGCAGGCTTCGGATACCTCATCTATGGAGAAGGGCCGATTTGCTGCGGATTTCCCAGTGTGCCCTACGATTCCTCCAATGGGATCAGAAGCGGCGGAGTGATCATTTCCCCCGGAGTCAAAGGAAAAGGCCAGCCGGGAAACAGCATGCCCTCGCGGCAGTGCAAATAAGAACTGTTTGAAATAACGAGATTTATGTGGACACGGTAGGCAAGGCTTTCTGGTCGATGTGGGCATTGATTTGCGCCCATTCCGGACGTTCGTGCAGCACGGCAAGAACATCGTTCCAGTCGAAACGGTCGTCGCCGAAATGTTCGTAAATGGTGCGGACAAAAGCCATGTCGTCGGGGGTATCCACGGTCCAGCGGAGTTTTGAAAGATCCTCGCTGTGGCACAGACCTCTGATGCGGAACCGCTCAGGATGTCGGTAAATAAAGAGGGTCACGTGTTCGCGGAAATGAGGATCGACGGCCTCGCGCCAGGTTGTTTCCAGTGTTGAGAAGTGCAATACCTCCGTGTCCAATCCTCTTGGAAAGCTGCGCTTCGGTAGGAAATTGCAGGCATAATCCAGTTCCGTAGGATTCTCCAGGAAGGTTCCAACGACCAGATCGACAACCCCCGGATCGATGAGAGGGCAATCGGCGGTGATTCGCACAACCGCATCCGCCTTCGCTTCCCTGGCGGCTTGGTAGTACCGGTCCAAAACATCCATTTCATTGCCCCGATAGAATGCGAATCCGCTGTTCCGGCACAGGGATGCGACGGGATCGTCTGCGGAACGGGTTGTTGTGGCGATGAGCACGGATTCCAGGGTACTTGATCGCGCGAGACGTTCAACAACCCGCGCCAGCATCGGCGTTCCCGCGATCTCATGCAGGATTTTCCCGGGAAGCCGTGTGCTGCCCATCCGTGCCTGAATGATGCCGACAACTCTCATGTGTTGTGTTCCCTTTTCCAAGACCTGGTTCAGGTCGATAAGTTTAATAAACTCAGATCCCTCTGTATTGAATGTCATTCAGTCGAGGTCGTAAGGATCGGGGCGTTGGGAGGCCGCGGCTCCCGCCGAGCCGATTTTCCTGCTATTTGCGGCTCGGCGGGAGCCGCGCCTTCCCGATGTTTAGTCCAATTCCAGGCCCTGGAGCTGTTCGCGCAACTCATCGACCGAAAGCCAGCGGTCGTTCGTGTCGCTTGTATACTGGAAATTCTCAGGGAGTCGAGCGCCACCGTTCCAGGTCTCTTCCGTCCACCACGGGTGAAGCGGAGTGACGACATACATATCGCCTGCATCTATGGTGTGGCGAGCCTCGTGATCGGAGAGCAACGCCTCATGCAGTTTCTCTCCGGCTCGAATACCGATTTCCCGGATTTCCGCTTCAGGGGCGATGGCGCGGGCCAGATCCAAGATGTTCATACTCGGAATCTTGGGTACAAAGATCTCTCCGCCGATCATGCGCTCGATCGCCGAAATCACAAAACGTGCTCCCTGTTCCAGGGTCAGCCAGAACCGGGTCATTCTGGGATCCGTGACGGTCAACACACCCGTCGGTCGTTGATCCAGAAACAGGGGGACGACACTTCCACGGCTTCCGACGACATTTCCGTACCGAACACAACTGAAGCGGGTTGGCCTGCTACCCGCATAGGCGTTTGACTGAACAAAAATCTTTTCGGCGCAGAGTTTGGTTGCACCGTACAGGTTGATTGGATTGACGGCCTTGTCGGTACTCAAAGCGATCAAGCGACTTACGTGGGCATCCAGGGCGGCGTTGATGATGTTTTCGGCCCCGTCGATGTTGGTCTTGACGGCCTCCATGGGGTTGTACTCGCAAGCGGGAACCTGCTTGAGTGCCGCCGCATGGACAACCACATCCACACCGTTCATCGCCCGCAGAACACGCTGCTCGTCACGCACATCGCCGATGAACCATCGGACGTCCGGGTGATCGAATCCGCGCCGCCGCATATCGTGTTGTTTCAGCTCATCGCGGCTGAATACAATAACCTTTTTCGGGTGGTATTCGTCGAGAAGGATGCGGATGAACTTACGCCCGAAGGAACCGGTGCCGCCTGTGACCAGGACGACGGTTTGTTCCCAATGCATATTTCAATAACTCCTTTCCGCTGCAATCTTCGCGCATTCTAGCGAAGTGCCCATGGGGCAACAAGGACCCGTCAGACCCGAGCAAGCAGAAACATCGTGTCGATGTTGCCGCTTTCGAGATAGGGGATTCGGCGCTCCCTGACTGTCCGCAGATCTGCAAAACGATCCAGGTACAGCCGTGCGAAATCGCCTTTCCAGAGAAGATCGTCGCGCCCCCGATACGGGATACTGGTGTGAGTCTCGGCGAAATACTCGAATCCCCAGATCCATCGGCCAGCGCAGCGGTGGATCTCGTCAAGAGCACGATTCAGGTCTGCGGGAGCCAGGTGAATCAGAACCCCCGATGTAAACACCAGGTCGAATTCCAAGTCCGTAAACGGCAGGTCAAACGCGGAACCCTGGATGAATGTGATTCCTTCGCTCAGCGCCCGCGCCCGCTCCAGCGCATATTCCTGAAGCTCCAGACCGGTCAGGTTCGTGAATCCCATCTGTTGTAATGCGCGCAGCTGGGTCCCGACATTGGTGCCGACTTCCAGGATGGAGATGCCACGGTCCAGATCGCCCAGGAATTCGCTGTTCAGTTCGGTTCGCGAGATACCGTAGAAACCACGATAGAGTTCGTCCATCTCGGCGGGCGACTGGGGATTGCGATCCGTATAAGACTGTCCGAAATCTCCGGCCCAGGTTCCTTCCTGTTTTGTGCGTTTGATCATGAGATCCTCGTTTCAGAGACGTACGTGAATACCCCGGGAGGCCAGAAACTGCTTGGCCTCACGTGGGGTCTGTTGGGTGAAATGGAAAATGGAGGCCGCCGCTGCCGCGTTCGCTCCTCCCTCTGTCAGCACCTGGCAGATATGCTCGGAGCTCCCGGCCCCACCGGCTGCGATCACAGGGATATCCACTACATCGGACACCCGCCGCGTCAGGGCTATGTCATACCCTTCCATGGTTCCGTCGCGGTCGATGGATGTCAATAGGATCTCGCCTCCGCCGCGTTCGGCTGCCTCACGCGCCCACTCCTCCGGGCAACGGCCTGTAGGCTGCGTGCCGCAGTGGCTGAACACTTCATAGCGGCCGTCATCGTGGCGTTTTACATCAATCGAGATCACGATGCACTGCCGTCCGTATCGCCGCGATACCTCATCAATCAGACCGGGATTTTCCAGTGCGCCGGTGTTGATGGAGACCTTCTCGGCTCCTGCGCGAAGAATGGCCCGGACATCCTCCGGTCTGCGTATTCCGCCGCCCACGGTCAGCGGCATGAAACACTCGTCGGCGAGGTGATCTACTTCTTCCACATCGACAGTTCGCCCTTCGGGGGTCGCCGCAATGTCGAGAAAAACCAGCTCATCCACCTCCCGTTCGCAATACACCTTGACGGCGGGAAGCGATGTACCCACTCGGCGCCAGCTGTCGAACGAGATGCCTTTTACCAAGCCGTATCGCTTGAACAACAGGACGGGGATGATTCTGGTTTTCAGCATGTCAGCACACCGCCAGGAAGTTCTTCAGCATCCGAAGCCCACCACCGAGGCTTTTCTCCGGGTGAAACTGTGTGCCGAACACTTTCCCCGAACCGACAATGGAAACGAAGGAACCGCAATACGGTGTCGTGGCAAGGACGTGTTCCTCACGGGTCGGGACCAGGTGGTAGCTGTGTGTGAAATAGAAATCCTTCTTGTCCGGGATGTCTGCAAACAGCGGGCTGGATTGATTCTGATGGACTTCGTTCCAGCCGACATGGGGAATGCGAACGGTCTTGTCAGGCGGCTCCAGGCGTACAACGCTGCCGGGGATCAGGTCCAGTCCGGGTGCATCGCCGCCTTCCGTGCCGGTGCTCGCCAGGAGTTGCATTCCGAGGCAGATCCCCAATAGCGGGATGCCGTATTCCAGTACTTCCCGACGGATCGCGGAGACCCATCCCTTTTCGTGCAGAATCCCGCTTGCTTCGTGGAAACTTCCGACGCCCGGCAGGATGATCCGTTCCGCCCGGGCGCATTCGGCAGGATCTTCTGAGATGAGGGGAGACCCACCGCACTCCTCAATGGCACGGGCGACCGAATCCACATTGCAGAGACCATGATCGACAATCAGAATCATTCTTCGTTGTCGTAAACACGCTTGGTCAGATTACCGTGCTTGTCCTTTACCAGGTTTCCCCGCGCGTCGGTTACAAAAAGACTCTTGTTGGTGAACCGGTCGCAAATCTTAATGAACTCTTCCATGGTAAGATCGAGCGGTTCCAGAATCCTATCGAGCGGTTTTCCCAGGTATGACCAGGGAAACTTGCCGTCGTTCATCTTGACGAGTTTTAGGCCATCTTCACGGGTCAACCGCCCTCTTCGGATGTGCAGGCAGGCCAAGTCTGTTGCACGTCCAAAGGCGAACTTCAGGAACTTGAAATAGTCATGGATACCCGTCTGGTGATTATCGAGATTCTCATAGTTCACCAATGAGCCTTCAATAATCGTCGAGAAAGTTGTCAGACCATGCGCCACTGAATATAGCGCGTTGGTCAATCCATCCCAGGGGATAAAATACCCCAGGAAAAGCCCGGTGACTTGCGCGGCTTTGAGTTCTTCATCGGTGGGATAGGTGTAGGGAATCAGGTCACGGTTCTCGATGCCTTCGATTCCGATCAGGTCGGAGACACGCAGTCCCAAGAGTCCGCCGAATTCCTCCAGCCACCGGCGATCGAGACAATTCCGTTCTGCCGCCGTTGCGGGTCCGCCGTATTCATTCTGCGAGTTCTCACCCCAGATGATGAGAGGAATACGATACTGGACAGCCGCTCGCACCGGGATGGTAAAAATCCCCACATGCTCCGGCCAGGAGATGTCGCCCACGCGGGTGAGGCCGATTCGATTCAGCTTGGCCCGAACGACAGGATTCGGCGAGAACTCGACGTGATCCACCCCCAGACGCTTGAGGTTCTCGATGTTCTTTCGCCCGATATCGGACAAATCGCAGGTCGTCGCTGTGACCGCCAGCGGATTCATGCCGAATTCGAGCAGGCGTGATACCTGGTAGGTTGAATCCTTCCCGCCGCTGACCGGCACGATGCAATCCCAGTGGGACCCGTCCTTTGAGCGGAATTGATCCAGGATACACACCAGTTCCTTTCGACGAGCTGCCCAATCGACGGTCGGACGCTGTTCGTAGCTCAGACAGGCGCTGCACACTCCGGCATCGTCAAACCACAAGTCCGGTTTCGTATCGGGCATGACGCATCGTTTGCAGTATCGCATGGGTATTCACGGCCTCTTTTCGGATTGCATTTCGGCAGGACTCGCCGCATCTCTGCCAGACTATACCTTGCCGGGTGAACGGGAAACAAGTCCGATGACTATGGAAGCATCTGGGCGCAGTATTGCGCAAAGCGAAGGACCGGACCGAAGAAGATCATCAGGAGGAGAATCGGGGCGGCCAGTAACACGAGAATCGTTTCATAGGCAGGCTGGTGAGGAACCGGCGTATCGGGACCCGGCTCCAGGAACATCGCCCGAACAATACGGAAATAGTAGTACAGTGACACCACGCTGTTCAAAGCCGCCACGACCGCAAGCCAATACAATCCCGAATGCCACACCGCAATAAACAGGTACAGCTTACCCACAAATCCTGCCGTGGGCGGCAGACCGATCAGGGAGACCAGCGCGATGCTCATCACGACCGCCAGGAGCGGCGCTTGCTGCCACAATCCACGATAGGACGGGATTTCATCTTTTCCGGCACGATTCACCAGGATCATCACGACGAGAAACGCCGTGAAATTGGTGAACAGGTACATCACCAGATAGAAGAGGATGGAGGCAATTCCCTCCGTGCTGAGCGCGGCCACGCCCATCAGAAGATACCCGGCGTGGGCGATGCCCGAATACGCGAGCAGGCGCTTGATATTGTTCTGCGGGATTGCACCCAGGTTCCCGGCGGTCATGGTGACCGCGGAAAGGATTGCAAACAGAAACATCCAGTCCACTGCCGGAAGAGAAGACCAGGCCCCCTCGCCTGCCGGTTGAAGCATCGCGCGGTAGAAAAAGCGGATCAACAGGGCAAATCCGGTTCCTTTGGAGGCTACTGACAGGAATGCGGTGATCGGTGTCGGTGCACCTTCATAGACATCCGGGCACCAGAAATGGAAGGGCACAGCTGCAATCTTGTATCCCGCTCCCACGAGCACAAATAAGAAGCTGAGCAGTACCACCGGCTCCGAGGACACATTCTCAAAAAGCACTTGCCGAATTCCGGCAATGTCCGTTGTTCCTGTCAGGCCGTACAGGATGGACATGCCGAAAAGCATCACTCCGGTAGACATCGCGCCGAACAGCACATACTTGATTGCCGCCTCGTCCGTTTTGCCGCCTTTCCTGGCGAATCCTGCCAACAGGTAGGAACCGATACTCATCAATTCAATGGAGAGATACAGCATAATGAGGTTGGTAGATGATGCCACCAGGCACATCCCCAGGCAGATCGCCAACAGAATCGCCAGATATTCGCTCTTGCGATAGTAGAAGAGTTCCAA
>JAKPYU010000415.1 GCA_029568995.1 Candidatus Omnitrophota bacterium
CGCGATCCTCGAAGAAAAATGCGAGGCTTGTGCGAATGGAGGATTCGTCATCGAGGATCAGAAGAGTCCGTCCTGCGTGACACATGATGTTTTGTTCCTCTCAGTGGAAGCCGGATGATAAACCGCGCTCCCTCTCCAGGCTGCGACTCCACGCTCATGGAACCTCCGTGATTCTCTGTGATGATGAAATACGACACCGAAAGCCCCAGCCCCGTGCCCTGACCGACCGGTTTCGTCGTAAAAAACGGCTCAAATACCCTTTTCTGCACCCGCTCATCCATTCCCGGTCCATTATCTTCCACTTCGATACGCACCGCCTCGTCTTCGCGCATTGTGCGCAGAACGATGCGCGGCGAAGCGGTCATTTGACCGCGTTCCTGCGCCTCCCGCATCGCCTCGGATGCGTTCTTTAACAGGTTCAGGATGACCTGCTGGATCTTTTGTGATTCACAGGGAACAATGGGAAGGTCCTCGGAATACTCCCGGATGATTTCGATCTCTCTGAAGTCATGTTTTCGCTTCAGGTCATAGTCTGTTGCCGCCAGACTCAACGTGTGATCGAGAAGCTCGGCCAGACTGCAGCTGGAGAAACTAGACTCGCTTTTGCGCGCGAAACTGAGCATGTTTTGGACAATCGTGGCCGCCCGTTTGCCCGAATCCCGTACCGTATCCAGCATCTGCGGAATCCCGCGCAATTTCATGTAGGAATGGATCTTCTCCAACAGAACTCCGCATTGATCGGCGGCCCGCTTGTTCGCATCCAAGTCTCCGATCAGACGATCCCGCAAAACAGAAACGGTCTGGATCATGCCGCCCAGGGGATTGTTGATCTCATGCGCCATGCACGCCGCCAGGCCGCCCACCGACAGCATTTTCTCGCTCTGAATCATCATCTCTTCCAGGCGAACCCGTTCGGTCACATCGTCCATGCGAATCACCGCCCCTTCCACTCCGTTGGTGACAAGCGGATAGATGGTCAAATCCTCGTGCCGCATTTCGCCGCCGACCTGATACGTTTTTCGAATTCCACGTTTCGCTGTTCGATCTCGGATTGCCGAACGAATCTTTTCTATTTCCTTTCCCAGTGCGGGAAAAACGTCTTCCAGATTCTTCCCGAAGGCGTTCTCCTCGCTGACGCCGGTTTGGTGTGCCGCTTGGCGGTTCCATTGTGTCACTCTCCCTTCCTGGTCCACGCCAACCAGGACCGACGGCATGGAATTGATGATATTCTCCAGGTACTTTCGCAACCGCCGCAGATCCTCCTCGGCCTTCTTTCGATCCGTGATGTCCTTGCACGCGAAGAACAGGTACGTTTCGCCGTCCTGCTGAAAGGGCGTGACCGACAGGATGGCCACAACCGGCGATCCGTCTCGTTTCTTGAGGTACGCCTCTGCCTGCCGCCCTCCGGGATGGTCTCTCAATGGCTGCATCCATCTGTCCCGCTCTTCCTGGCTTATCCATATTCCGATCTCCGTGGTTGTTTTTCCAACCACTTCTTCGTTTGTGTAACCGAACAGCTCCACGCATGACTTGTTGATTTCGACCAATCTTCCGTCCGAGACCCGCGTCACACCGGCGGCATCGACCAGGGTGTTGAAATAACGCACATACTTCTCTTCGGATTCCCGCAGTGCTTTCTCCATCCGTTTCCGCTCGCTGATATCGAGCACCGTGACACACACACCGGCCTTCGGATTATCCGGGTCGAATGGACTGAGACAGAGCAACACGTCAATGATTGTTCCGTCCTTGCGTCGGAAACGTGTCTCGATGACACCCAGGCCTTCCTGCTCCATTTGCGTGTAGAGCATACGGCCCACACGATTAAACTCTTTCTCGTCCGGATAGAGAGTGCGCGTACTTCTTCCCAACAAGTCCTTTTCCGAGTACCCGGTGATTCTGCATAGGGCCGTGTTCATTGCCAGAAAAAGCCGATCTCTCAGCATTCCAACCCCTGCAGGTGTGGCGGAGAACAGGCTCCTGAGAAACGCCTCGTTCTCCCGCAGTGTCTCCTCCATCCGCTTGCGCTCGGTGATGTCGCTGTTTGTTCCGCTGACCAGAAGCGGCCTGCCGGTCTGGTCAAATTCC
>JAKPYU010000438.1 GCA_029568995.1 Candidatus Omnitrophota bacterium
CTGGAAACGATGCGCGGGATTTTTGCAAAGACCACCGTGGATCGTGTCGGGATTTCGGAGGACATGGCCTATAAAGCGCACAGCATGATCTCCCCCGCGATGACCCGCGAGTTTCTTCTGCCGACGTATAAAAGATGGGTGAGCGAGATCCATGCGGGTGGATGCCCGGTTGTGGATATGGATTCGGATGGCTATGTAGCCGAACTGATTCCGATCTGGATTGAGGCAGGGATCAACTGCTGCGACCCGATTGAAGTCGCCGCCGGGAACGACATTGTCGAATACCGAAAGCGGTTCGGGAAGCGCATGGCCTATACCGGCGGAATTGACAAACGCGCCATCGCGGCAGGGAGTGCGGAGATGCAAGCGGAGGTTCTGCGCGTGGTTCCGCCGCTGCTGGTGGAAGGCGGATTCATCCCCAGCTGCGATCACGGAGTCCCGCCCGATATCTCCTGGCCCAATTTCCTGGAATACTCCCGCCTGCTGGCGCGGCTCACCGGCTGGCTCTGATTACTCCGAAGGAGCGGCGGTCAGTTGGGTATCGAAACGCGGCAGGAAATCGCCCACCGTTGTTGGAACCGCCAGAAGCCCGGCAAGGAACCGATCCCGCTGAAAGATCACCACATTCCCGTGTCGCGTTCCACGGGCCATGAACGCGCGGTCGCCCAATCCCGCCACCGGCACAGGGCGTGCATTCTGATCGACAATAGCCCCAAACAACGCACGAAATCGCTCCCGCGCCGTTGTCTCATCCACACAGGGACATACGAAAGCCGTAGCCGTTTTCCCATCAAGACGATAATCCGCCAGATATCCATCGGTCAGAAAGTCATACCCCAGAACCCGCAAGCGGACAAACCGCTCGGAATTGGCAACCCGGTCCTCCGACAGCATCCGGCTGAATCCGGACGGTATTGCGGGGCCGGGGCGAAGACGACGCGAGGCGGCTTCCGCCACCATTTTCAGACTGCGGGTGTTTTCGGGAGTGTCGTTCGGCACGAGCATCCGAAGGTACAACTCACCGGACCAGAATCCCGCTTTGCTTTCCGTGATATACCCCTGTTTGCGCAACTCGGTGCTCTCACTGAGAACCGGGCGTTCCACGGAGAACACTCCGAATGCGTCATCCGATGAGCCGAACCGGATCACCTCCACATCCACCGCCGTGCCCTGGGTTGTCTCCGAGGGGCTGTAATAGGAGGCGTACAGGATCTCTTTCACGTTATACGCCTCATAGCGGGCTGACCGTGCACCGAGATACAGAGCGAACTTGTCGGGCGGGACTGTCTTGGGGGCTTCGGGAAACTGAAGCGAGGGGATTTGTTCCTCTGTGGGGAAGATGGAAACGAGCTCGATTTGCGGTTCCGGCGTTGGCGTTTCCTTGGAGACCTTCTCGCCTGTCGTACATCCGGCGAAGAAGACGAAAATGGAGAACAGCAGAAGCGATTTCATACGAAGCTCCGGGATATTCATGGTATGTACCTCAGGATTCCGCTGTGGAGAGTGTCTCAGAATCCGCGAATGAACGCAAGAAACTCTGGCAGGAATGCCCCGTTGTCGGAGCTGATTAGGTATCGGTTTCCCTCACCTCGGCACAACGATGTGGAACGCGCGTGGCGGATCGACATCTTTAACCTGGAACTTCTTTTCGACCTTCTTTTCTGGATTCAACCATGCGGTGACTGTATAGTTCCCCGGTTCGAGAAGAATTCCTCCGACGACACCATCTGAAAGAAATATCGATCCGGGAATGGTCCATTCGTTGTCGCGTGTCAGCCGA
>JAKPYU010000474.1 GCA_029568995.1 Candidatus Omnitrophota bacterium
AAAGGCGGCGACCGGATTCGAACCGGTGGATAAAGGATTTGCAGTCCTCTGCCTTACCACTTGGCTACACCGCCGAAGACTGTCTTTTAAGTTATCGCAAAGCCCATCGCCCTGCAAGTACGATCTGCCGCGTGCCGGGTCATCATCAGAAGCGGGTCTTGATGATCTGGCACCGTTCCGCGTCCGCGACATAGAGATTGCCGTCCCGGTCGCAGGCGATTCCTTTCGGCGCGCCGAACCCGCCCGCCACAGCCCCCAGCCGGACATTCCCGCCGGATCGGTTGAAGCGATGAATCATGCCTTTGATGGAATCGGTGACATACACCGATCCATCCGGACCGAGCGCAATATAGGGTTCAACCCAGATCCGCGCATTTGCATCTTCGGTCCATCCGAGAATATTCCACTCGCGACGGAACACACCGTCCGGGCCAAATACCTGGATGCGCTGGTTACCGACATCCGCGATGTAGATCTCTCCATCGGGGCCGACCGCGATCCCTACCGGTTCCGTGAATTGCCCGGGACCGGCTCCCTGCGAGCCGACCGAATTCAGGAATTTCCCGTCGGGACCATAGAGAATCAGACAATGGTGTCCGGTATCGGTGACAATCACCTTGCCGTCCGGGGCGACGGCCAGTCCGCGTGGGCCATAATAGGTGCCACCCGGTCCGGCCTGAGTTAACGCATCGACCGGATTGGCGTCCTGGTCGAAGATCAATATCCGGTTTCCCCAGGTATCCGTGGCAAAGACCTGTCCCGTTGCACCCAGGGCGATCCCGCCGCACGGTCCGCCATAGTCCGGGTTGAACTGCCCCGGTCCGCTTCCCATCGAGCCGCATTGTCCCTTGAAGTTCCCGTTGGCATCCAGGACCTGGATTCGGTTGTTTCCGCTGTCCAGAACGTAAATGAGTTGCGCATCGGGTGAAATTGTTACGCCTTTCGGCATCTGGAACTGACCGGGACCGGTTCCTTTCGATCCCCATGCGGCAAGTCGCGTGAGGGTCTGCGGAGCCTGGGAATACCCTTCATCCACTTTCGGCGCGGGGACTTCCGGCAGCAGATCCTTGCGGATATAAACCAGCATGTCCGATGATCCCGGCGGACTCCAGACCTCGCGGGTCCAGATATATTTTCCAAGCCATTTCCAGGCTTGAGAGGCACTCTTGATGGAGGGCTGATCGGGATCATTGATCGCATCAAATGGCGAAGCGGTTTTCCCGTAGGGGGGCCACCAGGCTCGGATAGGGTATTTGCGAACCGTGTACTGTCCGCCCGCCAAAGCCTGCATGCGTGAATCCATGTTCGGATCGACAATCACCACCGGCGGAAGCGGTTTGCCGGGCATTCCGGGGTAGGTTCGGTAGTGTCGAAAATACCAGACGTAAGGCCATTGGGC
>JAKPYU010000481.1 GCA_029568995.1 Candidatus Omnitrophota bacterium
CCGACTCAGAACAGCCTCGAAATTCAGCTAGCCGGCTCCCTCGCCATGTCCCGGAAAGCCTCGGTCATCGATTCCAGCGTTGGCGCGTCTTCGTCGTCCGTGTTCTCGAATCCCCACGCCTCCCACACCTCGCTGGCCAACTGTTCGGGCGAGACGGTGGCGAGAGTGCGCCGCACTTCCTGTTCGTCGTTCAAACCATCGGCATAAAGCCAGCTTTCAGCAATCGCGCGGTCCCGACGATAAGGGGTATCGAATAGCATGGAATTAAATTGATAACTCATGGCAATACCCCTTTATGCAAAGCCTTTAATAGATCGTAAATCATCCGCCGCTAAATCCAGGCTTCGGAATTGCCCATGATCCAAGTAAAGCCGGTCATCTTCATCGATTACCAGCCATCGCCATGAATCGCCGTCTCGGACAAATCGAATTTCAATAATCCTTTTCGAGTTCGCTAGTATCGGCAAATCGGGACGGTTAAGCATGGCCGGCCTCCTCCAACTCATCGCTGCATCGCTTGATCGATTGGCGGATTTCCGCCAAGTCGAGTTGAATCCCTTCGCGCTGTTCGGGCGTTAGGGGGTCTTTGATGGATTCCGCCAGCAGCAAGAGTTCGTTGGCAAGAATTCGTAAGGTCCGGCCGACAACCAGGGGTGTAGAATCGATGGTGCTCATGGCGTGCCCTCCTTCAAAGGGTGTGCCTTGGGAAGTCACCTTGTCCGGGTACCAGCCGGGCAGGGTGGCGCTGTTGCCCTTGCGGGCGAATTCAGTTCACAACGAAAAACTCGCTTTCCCTACCGTTCAAAGTTTCTCCGTCCGTCCAGGTCAAAGCGATGCAATCGCCGTTGTTTTCGCACCGGATCAGATATTCACTTATCGAATCCCGAATAACGCGATAGTTTTTGCTGCACCAGCACACGGTTAACCCATCAGCCACCGCGCGTTTGATTTCAACAAGGGTCATGACGCGGCTTCCGGCTGGCGCTGTTGATCCTCGATCCATCGATCAAGATCGGCGCGGCGGTAGTAAACCTTCCGCCCCATTGCGATGTAGGGCGGTCCCTTGCCGGCATTTCGCCAGCGGTGCAGGGTGATCGCC
>JAKPYU010000484.1 GCA_029568995.1 Candidatus Omnitrophota bacterium
CGTTCCGCAGAAAGTGTGCAACAGAAATCCCGCAACTGCGCTGTAATCGACCGTGGTGTATACGGCCTGCACCTGTTTCCGCCATGCTTTCGGGAATATCGCCAGAAGCGACCGGAGGTAGAAACAGGCGTGACTGAGATATACCTGCCGGATGGACAAACTGCGGTGATATCGCACATGGCGAAGGATCTCCGGGTCCATTGCCTGCCCACCCCGACCGTACAGATCGACACAGTAGTTCTTTGAGGCGTACAGCAAGCGCTGCACCGCCGCACGGTTCCGCTCGATCTTCTCCTGCGAACAGAACCAGGCGATTCGCAATTGGCCCCGCTCCGGGCAGACGGGACGCCGAAGGAATGTTATTCGGTGACCTTTGTGTCTTTGTGCCTTTGTGGTTATTTCCTCTCGGCAGACGGGACGCCGAAGGAATGTGATCCGGTGACTTCTGAAAACCGGGGCAATCTCCAGACACCTGCCGACAGTCTTACCCCACGGGATTCTCTCCAGTATTGCCCCGACCGGCGGCAGGAGCGTCAATGTCTGCGACTTCATCTCCCATTCGGGAAATAGATCTCTCAATTCGTTCTTGACAATCGGGTGTGTGTTTCGATTCCGGGGATTTGGATATCGAAAATCATAAATGACAAGCCCACCTTCCGGCTTGAGAATCCTCTGAATCTCCCGCGCGACAGTGGTTCGCAACGCCTCTGTCGGCAGGGAACTGAACAGGGTAAACGCCAATGCAACGTCGAATGATTGATCCGGGAAGGGAAGGGAATCCGCCGAGGCAAGCGAGATCTGCGAATCCGGCAAATGATGTTGGGCACGTGCCGCACGGTCCGGCAGAAGATCCACACCGAAAGCCTGTTCCGGCTGCAAGGCCCCATTCGTAATCAGCCATTCCAGGATATGCCCCGATCCGCAGCCGATATCCAGCACCCGAAATCCCTTCAGCGGCCAGTACCCGTGATCCCTCAGTAATTCTTCGAGCCGCCACGCGCGTTCCTCGAAAATCCACCGATTCGAGGGCCGCGATCCATCCCAGGAACTCTGCCGTGATGGATCTTCATCGTACTCCCGATACGCGGACCGGATGCGCTCCAGGTCCCTGGAGAA
>JAKPYU010000505.1 GCA_029568995.1 Candidatus Omnitrophota bacterium
GGCCCCGTGCGGTCCGTTGCAACCATTGTCCGGGAGCGATATTCTCAACTCGGTGGCCCTTTATCGGGAGTCTACCCGCCGAGCGGGTCCGGCGCGTTCCTGGAACACATACAGTCATGTCGATCGAAGCCATACAAACAAACACAGAAACCCAGGAGGTCACCCTGGAAGAGGCACGCGCCAGGGGAGTCGATTTGCAGCGACTCCCACGCCATATCGCCATCATCATGGACGGTAACGGGCGTTGGGCCAAATCACGCGGAATGCCGCGCATCGAGGGTCACCGCAACGGCATCAAATCCGTCCGCGAAGTCGTCCGAACCTGCCGGGAACTGGAAATCCCCTTCCTGACGCTCTATGCCTTCTCGGTTGAAAACTGGAGCCGTCCCCGCCTGGAAGTGGAGGCGCTGATGCGACTCCTGCATACGTTTCTTCTCTCGGAAATCCGCGAAATGCGGGATAACGATATTCATCTCCGGTCCATCGGACGCACGAACGATCTGCCCGCCAGTGTTCGAAGTGCCTTGGACCAGGCTCAGGCCGAGACCGCCGAGTGCAAGACCATGCAACTCAACCTGGCGCTGTCTTACGGCGGACGGACGGAAATCGTCTCCGCCGTGCGCCAAATCGCCGAGGATGTTCGGAATGGCCGCATTTTAACCGGTGAGATTAACGATGCCCTGTTTTCCTCTTACCTCACCACCGCCGGAATCCCCGATCCCGATCTCCTCATCCGCACCAGTGGCGAATTTCGAGTCTCCAACTTCCTCCTGTGGGAAATCGCCTACACGGAAATCTGGATCACATCCGTATTCTGGCCCGATTTCCGCAAAGAACAACTATTCAACGCCATCCTCGATTTCCAGAGAAGAGACCGACGGTTTGGCCGCATAACCGATGCAGACGACGGGCTGTAAGAGCGATTGTCTGGACGAATGCTGGACTTGAATGCTCTTAATTCTTCCTCTTCATCCACGCCTCCTGCAAGGCTCTCCATCCGATCAGCTTGACCCCCGATTCCTCAATCACTCGACGCAGTTCCGGGTCCAGCATGATGGCGAGGTCATTGGATCGAATCTTCCAGTTCCCCGTGACCGCCTTCAATTCCTCGTCTTCATATCCAACATGGACAATCAGTTGCGAGACCCCCGGCGGCAGGTTTCGGATGATGTCACAGTACTCCTTGCACGTTTCCTCGATGCTCTTGTGCTCGTAAGAGGAATACAGAGCGGTCAGCAGAGGCGCTCCGGTCGCCCGCACCTTTTCGATGAACTCTTCTTTCAGAAAATCCCGGTCTCCCCACCGTTCGATCACCTGGGGCGTCGGCTCCAGGAGCATGAATGGAATGTTGTGTTCCTGTGCCACTTTCACCGCCGCCTCCAGGAATTCCTTCCGCGCATAGATCGTCCCCATGTGCGTGTCCAGATGGGTCGGTTTCAGCCCCATCTTCAATGCACTCTCAACCTGGGCGCGGATCTCGCATTCCACTTCTTCGGGTGTCGCATGGGCCACCGCCTCTTCCACCCCGCCCCAGAGATACCCGGTCGGATCCAGCAATCCCGGAACCTGGTTCTTGGGGGCCATCGAGGACCAACGGTATCCGTGCCATTCGCAATTCAGTGTCAAATGCAGACCGAAATCCGCTTCCGGGTGCTCCAGGCTGTATTTCACAATCTCCGGGACCCAGGGGCAGGGCATCATGATGCTCGCCGTACTGACCACGCCCTTTTCCATGGCCTCAATGGTCGCCATGTTCTCCGAATGGCACATTCCGGCATCATCCGCATGGATGAGCAGAAGCCTTGCATCGGGACCGTATCCCAGACGTTCCTGAAGCGTGTCTGCTCCAACGGTCATCGCGAATCCTCCGATGAGAAGCGAGATGAAAAATCTTACGTACACGGGCCGTTCTCCTTCGCCGGAATGACGATAGGGGCAATTCATGAATTGCCCCAACTGCCCCTATCCCCTCCGTTGGGGTGAGGGCTTGGTTCGCACAACCCACACTCCCCTTTTCCTGACTCCCTTCCACTTCTTTCTTTAATTCATAATTCATAATTCATAATTCTCCTCACGTTCCCAGCCCGCCGCTGACTTGTATATGCGCCCGCTGCTGCGCCAGTTGTTCATTGTGGCCGCTTTTGCGATAGGCTTCCAATGGACTGGTCGGCACACCCATCTCTTCCCGGACAACTTCCAGCAGAGGCCGCACATCGGTCCGATACGCCTGCACAAGAACCTCTTCCGCGCCGACAATATCGCCCGCTTCCCGCATCTCCGCCAGAGTTTCACGGTCCACAATCAATGCACGCGCATAAATCTCCTGAATCATCACCACTGTCTGGATCATCGCCTCGATTTTTGGCTTGACCACGTGCGATTGATCCACCATGTAGGCGATATCGGTCTCCACAGCGGGGTCCTGTTCCGCATCCACCAGTTCATTGTAGATCAAGAAGAACTCGTAAGGATTGACGGAACCGACGGTCAGGTCATCGTCCGCGTATTTTCGGTTGTTGAAGTGAAATCCCCCCAGTTTTTCTTCGTCGATCAGGAATGCCACGATGTGTTCGATATTGACTCCGGGCGCGTGATGTCCCAGGTCCACCAAGACCTGCGCGCGGTCCCCCAGTTCTCTGCAAACCGTGTAGGCCATCCCCCAATCGGCAAGATCGGTGTGATAAAAACCCGGCTCGAACAGTTTGTACTCCACCAGCATCCGCTCATGCGGGTCGAGCGCTTGGTAGATCTGCTCCAGGCTTTCCTGCATCCAGTGTTTGCGCCGACGGAAATGTCCGTATCCGGGGTAGTTTGTCCCATCCGCATACCAGCACGAGAGAACGGTTGAATCGACCTCCCGCATGATATCAATGCATTCCAGGTGCCGTTCAATCGCGGCGGCCCGCACGGCAGGATCGTGATGACAGATACTCCCGAGCTTGTACTGCTCATCCTGGAAAACATTTGGATTGACGGCTCCGATTCGGACCCCATTCTCTGCAGCCATATCTTTGAGGTCCTGGTAGTTGTCGCATTTGTCCCAGGGAATATGAATCGCCACGGTCGGTGCGATGCCGGTGTATTTGTGTACCGTTCCCGCGTCCTGGAATTTGTGCTCCAGGGTCTTCGCAGCCCAGGGCTGAGGAAACACGCCAAACCGTGTCCCCGAATCCGCGTAGCCCCAGGACGGCGTTTCGATCTTCTGTTCTCTCAGGCTTGCCTTGACCGTCTCCAGGTTGATTCCCCGTTCCTCCAGGGAGTCGCAGAGGATCTTGTAGGCATCACAACCGTTGCTCATCGGGATTCCTTTCCGAATTCAGGGGCGGGGCCGGTTGCCGCCGGTCCCACATTCGCCTTTGGATTACAGGCATACAGCACACCCGTCAGGTTAAATCGCTCACGCAGATCCTTCAGTTCGTTCACCCGTTCCGGGCTGAGGATATTCACATTTCCTAACTGCACCGCCGCCAGAAGAATCTTCGCGAAATGCTCCACCGTCTCCAGGCGGTAGTACGCCTCCATCACGTTCTTCCCCATGGAGAGAACCCCGTGGTTTGCCATGAGAATCACATTGGCCTTTTCGATATAGGTCTCCATGGCGGTCGGCAGTTCCTCGGAGCCGGGAAGGCCGTACGGGGCCAGGGGTATCCCACCGAGCGTCACCAGGACCTCCGGCAGCACACATTGATCCAGGGAAATCCCGGCGACCGCAAATCCCGTTGCTGTCGGCGGGTGCGCATGGACCACGGCATGGACATCCGGACGTTTCCGGTACACCGCCAGGTGCATCTTCGCCTCAGAGGACACTTTCCATTCGCCGCGAATCTGGCGGCCCTCGCCGTCCACTGTGGCAATCATCGCCGGGTCCATGAATCCTTTGCTTACCCCGGTCGGTGTGCACAGGATCTCATCATCGCTGACACGGGCTGAGATATTCCCATCGTTGGCCGCAACGAATCCGCGTATCCAGATCCGTCTCCCGGCTTCCAGAATGTCTTGCTTTGCCTGAAATGCGTTCATATTCGTTTCCCTGTAAACTCCATCGGATTCTTCTCCCTCTCCCTCCGGGAGACCGTTCCTCACTCCCTCTCCCTCCGGGAGAGGGTTGGGGTGAGGGTCTTCATAACCAGCAGCAATCAATTCCCACTCTCAGCGAGTCGGGGGGGTGAGGACATCCCTGACGGTACCAGCATCCGTCGATCCTCGTCAACAGATGCGGTGGACTGTCACATCGACTATGCTATGCTTTAACCAAACATCTCAGGAGTGTAATCATGCTTATCGGACTTCTTATCTTCTTGATCTCATTCATGGAGGCAGGCGTAATGTATGCTCAAGGTCAATCGGATTCTCCGGCGATTGTCCAATCCGGATTCGTCTACGATGAAGCCCCGTTTCCGTCTTGCCACGCGTCCACCCTGGTGGAAGTCTCACAGGGCAAGATTCTGGCCGCCTGGTTCGGCGGCACGGAAGAAGGGGAACCGGATGTCGGTATCTGGCTGTCCAGGTATGATGGCTATTCGTGGGAACCGGTAAGACAGGTTGCGAAAGCCGATGGCGTGCCCTGCTGGAATCCGGTCCTGTTTCAGGCCGAAAATGGTGAAACCCTCTTGTTCTATAAAGCCGGTCGAAGTCCGATGGAATGGTCCGGCCTCTTGATTCGATCCAAGGATGACGGAGACACCTGGTCTGAACCGGAACTGCTTCCCGGCGGTATTCTGGGACCCATCAAAAACAAGCCGATCCAACTGGAGGATGGAACCCTGGTCTGCGGCTCCTCCGTGGAAAGTTGGAAATTGTGGACCTGCTGGGTCGAACTCACTCGCGATCTCGGCAAGACCTGGAGCAAGCACGGACCGATTCAGGTCCCCGGCCAGCCGTTCGGTATCATTCAGCCCACCGTATTTTTGACCAGAGACGGAAAGATCCGCATGTTGTGCCGCGCACGACAGATCATCGGCAAAATCTGTCTGTCCGAATCCAAAGACGGCGGAAATACCTGGTCGGATGCGCGACCCATCGACGTGCCGAATCCCAATTCCGGCATTGACGCGGTCCGAATGAAGGATGGAAGAATTGCCATGGTCTATAACCACACCGGCACCGGCAGATCCCCGATCAACCTGGGAATTTCCAATGACGATGGCGAGACATGGAAAATGGTGCTGACCCTGGAGGATCAACCCGGCGAGTATTCGTACCCGGCCATTATCCAAACCGGCGACGGCCTGCTACACACGACTTACACCTGGAAACGGGAGAAGATCAAACACGTCGCCATCGACCCGAATCGATTCTGAATCGCTTTTTGTCTATGGCCACGGGGAGGGCGAGGCTCCGGAGGGTGTCTCAAGAGTCTCCGAATTTCCCTCCCCCGAAGATCGGGGGAGGTTAGGTGGGGGTTGATAGGTTGGATTTACTGGACTCGCTCTCTATAGCCGACTCAGCAGGCTGTTCAAACTCTGACGGGACCCGCTTTCCGCAGCGGTCACATTCATATCCCGCAGCGAGATCTTGAACTTGATGTTCTGAAGCTCTTCGTAGGTGATGTTCGCGGGATCGATCTTTCCAGTCTGATCGTATACCACCATGCCGATCAGCGATTTCGCCTTCTTTTTCAGTTCGGACACAGGTACATACGCCTGCGTCTCATGGTCGAAACCGGAGTGAATTCTCCCCGCCACCTTCCGCCCGCTCTTGTCGATCTGAATCGTGAACAGAAGGCATTTCTCGGTGTCGTCCCAGTAAGATTCAATAATCTCCCCGATGCGGACCTTTTTCGCCACAGTGCCGCCACCACTGCCACGGACAGTGACCGGTTTACCGCTGAAAACTTGTCTCTTGATTTCATCACGATTCATTGGGACGTTTTCCGGTTCTGTTGCGCTGCGCTGATTTCTTTTGCTGCCTGGAGAATAGTCCGGGCGATTCGCTCGGCAGCTTCTCTGTTCCCATTCCGCAGAAATGCCAGCATGGGCGAATCCACCAGCTCCGCATCCAGGCGTTCCAGCAGACTCCCTTCCTGAATGGTATCATGAATCTCCCTGGACAGGCGATCCAGGATCTCCAGAAACTGCGCATATTCCGCACCGAACCCAGCGGCAAGTTCCCTCTGAATCCGATGTTCCAGTGCAGGACTGGTCCCTGCCGTTGATACCGCCACGGTCAGATGTCCACGCTGAATACCCACAGGTATTGCCATGTCCCCGTCTGCGCACGAGCAGGGAATCCCTCGCTTGCGCGCTTCTTCCAGGACTCTTTTGTCATCCTCCGTTTCTCCCGTGGAGACCACAAGGAACATGCCTTCCAGGTCGTTTGCTTCAAATGGCCTTTTGACCCAGTGGAACGAGTCCAGCTGGGCCATATCGTCCAGCGTTTCGGTCAGAGTCTCTGCGACCACAGTTACAGTTGCGCCGCTGCCGAGAAGCCCGGAAACCTGGTTCTCGGCTTTCGGGCCACCGCCCACCACCAGGCACCGGCGGCCCCGAAGATCCAACAGCACCGGGTAATAAGGAATCGGTTCCCCGGACATTCTCATCTCCTTGGGATTCCTATGCCGACCCGCGCATTCCAGCTCACAACGATTTCCTCGCATATTACCACAATCCCCCCTCCCACAACCGGGCAATCACGCCGAACGTTTTTCTGTCCACTGTGTCCACTTTGTCCACTATGTCCACTTACAACGAAACGGGCCATGCCCATCCACCCGGCCATGGCCCGCTCACTTATAGTCTCAACTTGACTTACCCCAGATCCGATCCCATATCCTCCCAGGCAACCACCGTCGGAACGAACTTCTTGGTTTCGCGGCTGTACATGGCTTTTCGCGCCATGAGAGACATGAAGGTTGACACCCGCCCCGTGTCCTCGTTGCTCATGGCTTTCTTGCCGTTCCGGCAGACATCGTTCACAAACGATTCGAGTTCCTCGATCGTACCCGCATCCCAGTTCGGCTGGCTCTCATCGAGCGGCTGATCGGGATTCTTGCTGTCGTAGAAATTCCCCATCCGAAGGTCGATCCCGCTCTTGTGGCCATATACACGGAGCTGTTCTCCGGTGAACTGTTTCGGGCAGTAGAAGAGATGCGTATACGAGTACTTGACTCCACCGGGGAATTCGAAGATGGCGGCGGAGTGGTCCTCGGTAATATGCTCGTGCGGACTCTCCTTGGCTTTCGGGGACATGGTGGCCCCCATCGCGACACAGTACAGCGGATGCTGGTCTTTCATGACCCAGTTCATGACATCCATGTGGTGGCAGGCCTGCTCCACGATCTCCCCGCCGGACATGTCCACATTCGAGACCCAGCCGGTCCCGCCCACTTCCCATTCCCAATGCCAATGCCCCTGAAGGAAATAAACATCGCCAAATTCACCTTTGTGAATCTTCGCAATGGCATCACGGAACAGCGGGTTATATCGTCGCTGAAATCCGACCTGGTATTTTCCCTTGGACGCGCGCGCGGCTTTCACAATGGAATCGACTTTTTCCGCTGTGCAGTCCATCGGCTTTTCACTGAAGCAGTTCAGACCGGCTTCGAGTACCGGCACAACGCACTTGGCATGATTGCCGACCTCGGTCGCGACGATCACCCCGTCGAATTTTTCCTTATCCAGCATTTGACGGAAATCGAGATACCCTTTCGGTTTCCACTGCGCGGCGATTTCC
>JAKPYU010000529.1 GCA_029568995.1 Candidatus Omnitrophota bacterium
TACAAAACGATCTCCGAACTCTTTTTTGAGTTTCTCGCGCTCCATGCCGGGACACCGCCATTGAATAGGATTGAGGATATCAATTCCGATCTCTACCATTCTCGGAAGAACCGGGAAACAGGCTCCATCGTCATGATGGAAAGATTTGATTCCATACGAACGAGCCAAGTCCACCATGGCTTTCATACGGGGGAGCAGAAATCGGTCGATCATATCCAGGCTCATCAACAGGCCGCACTGGCTTCCCAAATCCTCGGCTACATACGTGTAAAGAATCCCCCCGTCCATACCTGCCGCTTCAAACATGCGGCGATTGCGTTCATAACAAAATTCAAAGATTTTCTGCAAGGCGCGGTCGGCAAATTCGGGGGAGATCGCCAAATCCTGCAGGGCGGACTCGATTCCCCGCATGTTTGAATAGAAATAGAACGCTTCATAATGTCCCGCCATGGCGGGCCACTCCGCCCATTCCGCCAGCTGTTGGGGTATCACCGAATAGTCAAACCAGTCCGGATCGGGCCAGGGATAGTCCTCCAGTTCTGCGGGGTCGATCATTCCGGCAAGCGGGTAATCCGAAACCTCCACGTAACTCCCCAGACCGTCCGCGTAGAATTGTGTCTTATACTTGATTCCCCACACGTCGCAGCCTTCCGCCAGTGGCGGGCCGATATATTTCGGTTGGATGGCGTGGGTCTTGTCGATCTGCAATTTACGCCACAGGTCATCCTCCGTGGTGCACCCCAGCTCGTTCATCAGGCGTTCGATCACCTCCGGCGTTCCCCAGAAATCGCAGGGAATTCGGTCCGGTGTTTGTCGATTCAGCACGGCAAGCCATCGTTCGCGGGGTGTCATGGGCATGATGTTCAGGGCCTTTCCGATCAGGATTTCCAGTGTATCCGCAGGATCTCGTACGGTCCGATTTCAGAAATAGTAACCAGAATCGCGCTGTCAACTACCTCATAATTCAGTTCCACGGGAGCGCTGCGATTCGGTGAACAGAGCGTTACCTTGTCCACAGCAGCGCCTTGTCGAATCGGGAATTGCAGTGTCGTGTTTGGAATGGGTTGAAGGGTCCTGGTTTCCAGGGCCTTTCCACTCGAATCGGCTAAAGGAACCTGGTAGTTTACCAGATGCGCGAACTGCTCCGTTCCATCTTTTTTCAGGTACGTATTCACTTTAAGCGGTCGGACATTGTCATCGACAAACACGGTCATAGGTCGGCCCTTTCCGGCCTGTTCGACAATGGCATCGAACCGGCAGCGTCCGTCATTGCGGCTCACGTGCATCACTTGATCCGTACGGTGCATCAAGGCATTTTCGCCGAGGTTGCGACCTTCCTTGAGCAGATCGGAGGAACGAAAAGCAAGTTGGATCATGCTGTCCCGCGAAATACCGCGCGGCGGAAGCAGCGGATCGGGTGTCGGCACATGCGTTCCGTGGGGCAGACGGCGGTGTTTCGGTCGAGCAAATTCATCATGCGTGGCGTATTCGCCGATGATGATGAGCGATTCCGACGGGATTGCTGTGATTCGCTGATGGACATCCTCACTGACATACTTTACATTTGGGACGACCACAAGGTCGTACTGCGTGAGACGCTCGGAATCTTCGGGAGTAACCAGATCGAACAAATAGCCACGGTCGGCCAAGAAGCGCCCCATAACGTACAAGTAATCCAAGTGCGTTCGATTCTCGAAGAATAATTGTTCGTAGTCAAAGACAACGGCTATCGGGGCGGTCGAGACCGAGCCGTCAAAAACGTCGAGATTCTCGCGAACAAATTGCTGATATCTGGCCCGGAGGTCGGGGAATCCGGTTTCCATTTCAATAAAAGCCGCACCTGCTCCGGCGAGGGCCTCAGCCATGCACATCTCGAAGGTCACGGGATCGAATCTCGTATAAGGAAGAACGGCGACCGGAGCGCCGTATGCCAGACCCATTTTGTATTGCAGGTGATAGTC
>JAKPYU010000530.1 GCA_029568995.1 Candidatus Omnitrophota bacterium
CTTGCCGACATTTATCCGGACTCGGGACGCAAGCCTCAGTAAGCCTTCCTGCGGCGATATGCCATAATATCTCCAATCATTCGCGAACTTCTGGCCGCTTTCCGCGTTGTTCTGTCGGAAGGTGCGCAATCCATCTTGGAGCAGCCTCGGTTGAAATCGGACTTCTGGGATTCTTTCGGAGAGAATTATCGGGACCTGTACCGATTTGCGGTGCGTATGCTGGATGATCCCGAAAGCGCCGAGGATGCTGTCCAGGAGTCTTTCTTGCGTCTGGTGCAGGAGAACAATGAGCGTCTCCAGGGTGAGTCCGCGCGGAGATGGCTGTTTGTGGTTGTGCGCAATCTGTGCATCAGTCAGCTGAGGAAGAAAGCGAGGCAGGAGTTTGCCGTGCAATTGGAAGACCTGCAGTCCGCCGCCATGACACCGTCCGAGGCCGTTCAAGCCAATGAGCGAAGCGCGTGTGTGAAGACGGCTGTGCAGGAATTACCGATTCCGCTGCGCGAAATCGTGATACTTCGTGAATACGAAAACATGAGATACGCGGACATTGCGGCGATTCTGGGGTGTCCGGTCGGCACCGTAAGAAGCCGCCTGGCTGCCGCACGAGATCGACTACGCAAGAGACTGGAGCCGTTAATGGAGGCCAACACATGACCTGGACTCCCCCTCAATCCGAGAATGAATGGCTGGAGTGCCTGAGCGCCTGGCAGGACGGCGAAATGGCCCCGGACGAACGGCGCTCTCTGGAGGAATTTCTGGAATCCAACCCACTCCGGAAAGCACAGCTGCAGGCGCTCATCGCTGTCTCCAATAGCCTTCAGGATTGGAAAGTCGAAGATCCCGAACCGAGTCCGGCCTTTGTTCGCCGGTTGAAAAAGGCCTTTCCCGGAAAGAACCGCCTGGGGGACTCCATCCGGCGATCCTCCGGGCTTTCAGTTCCGTCTTGGGCTTTTCAATTCGCCTTCTTTCTACTTGGAGCCTTGGTGGGAGCCTTTGCGATGTCTCTCTTACCGTTGGACTGGAAGTCAACAAGCCACATCCTGTCATCGAACGTTAGCTCGCAACCGGGGGTAGTGAATATATTTATCGCTCCCGATCAGGCCGAGGATCTCTTGCGGGAAGTCGCCGCAGGCAATCTGAAAGACGATCTCCTCCGTAACGTGCAGAACAAGCAATGGAAGAAGGCGATTTCCTTGTACAACACACTTCTGGAGAAATATGCGGACACGACGGCAGCACGCCAGGTAGTCGAAAACAAGGATGTTTCTCCCCTGAAGGAACTGCTTCGATCCGAGGAAAGGATTTGACAATGAAACGTTGTTTAATCATACCCAATATCGTTCTGGTTTCCATTCTTGTTCTCATGACAAGTTGTTTCCCGAATCCGCTCCAGCAAATCTCCTGGAATCCCGAGGGAACCGAGCTGGCCTATATCGGCGCGGACAGCACCCTGTGGATCTGGGACAGCCGTACGGGGCAATGCACCCATCACGCTAAAACATTTCAGGGGCAGGAAATCGTGTTCTGCAAATGGCTGAGACTCGATGACGATATTCTTCTGGGCGTTCAACAGGAAAATCAAATGAATGTCTATAAATTAGACATTCCCCCCGATGCTGCGGTTAAGGTCGCGGATGACGTGGAGGCATTCGCATTTGATGTCTCAGAGGACAGCGAGTTTCTCTACTATTCGAAACAGAACGAAGAAACCAAGTCTTATGAAATATGGGAAAAGAGCATAGACCATCCCGAAAAGGAAGAATTGCTGTTTATCAATAACGGCGAAACGATATGCCCCATCATCAATCCGTCACGAACGCGATTACTTTACCAATCCGGGGCGGAAAGCGGCGTATCATTCTGCGTGTATGACAAAATCGCCGATGCAACGCGGGAATTGTTTACAGGTGGCGACGAAGGCTCTTTATGGCCTGCCTGGGTGAATGATGATCGGATAATCTATTTACAGCCTGTCAAGGAAAACGACAGCCTCGGCTCTCTCTGCGCCTATTCATTTACGACGGGAGCAACCGAGGAGATCGCTTCGAACGTCTACGTCTTTTCCCAGCCTTCTATCCGCCCGGACCGCGAATCCGTTCTGGCGACAGTGTTTCCACAGGGCCGGGAGAAAGAGATCGAAGCGGGGTGGCTTTCCGTAGCCCAGATTGCAGAGATTCGCCTTGCGTCGGGCGAAATGAAACTCCTTACGGATGAGCCGTTCGGAGCGGGTTACGTGTCCATTTGTCCAACAGGGAATCGGATCGCCTTTCGCACTCCGATCGACACCCAAAAGAAGGTCGCCGCTTTTCGTATTCTGGATCTCGATAAGAATAGGAGACATTTCCTTTGGAGAAACGACGAAGAGCGCCTGTTTGCCGCCGGAGAGAGCTTCCTTGAGAACAAGGATCCCTACATGGCGCTTGCGCAATTCCAGGACCTCTTGCAGAAATATCCTGAAACGGAATTCCGGGATTTCGCAGCGTATTATCAAATAGATCTGTTACTGCAACAGCCTTTCTTGAATCCGGATCGGGCGGTCTCCGCTTTCGGAGTAATGAACGACGGCGGCCTGAGAGCACAAACCAGACCGATGTTGTGGA
>JAKPYU010000108.1 GCA_029568995.1 Candidatus Omnitrophota bacterium
CGGAGACCGAAGGATCAATACATTCTCTATCTCAAAGGGAAATCTCCTTCGAATTCCCACGCCAACCAGATCACTGACCGGCACACCGGCAGCCCGGAGTTTCAACATGATCCGGGCTTCGCGACTCGCGGGCGCTGTACGGAATAAGTAGCGGATACTGTTCCGCTTGTAGGTCTTCACATAAATCGCGCTGGTTGCGCGGTCGCCGGGAATTCGTCGGATGCTTTTATGTCCGGAATCCTTAACGGTTGACGCGAGTTCAGGATGCTCATCCGGACGGGACAGGATCGGCAGAATTCGCCGTGCCGTCTCCAATTCAGAGCGCGGAACGCGCCACACATAAGGCGGTTCCACCACGCGGACAAGAGATCTGCCACCATATCCCCACAAAGACATTCTCTATGCTGACCATCCTTTCCGTACCGGTCGGCGGCTTGTTCGTGCCGAGCAGTCATGTGGTGCATCTTAAGCCTTTCTCATGGATTTTTCATCCGGAGCCGATGCCCCCTTTCTTCGACGCAGCACGGCGTCCCGGAGGATGAACTCAATCTGCGCATTGACACTTCGCAGCTCTTGCTCGGCCCATCCGCAGAGTTCATCCCACAACTTGGGATCCAAACGCAACAGGAATTGTTTTCGTTCTGCCATCGGCCTCTCGTCAGGGATAAAGCGTTCCGGCGTTTACAATCGGTTGAACGGATTCTTCACCGCACAACACCACCATCAGGTTGCAGACCATTGCCGCCTTGCGCTCGTCGTCCAGCTGGACAATCTGGCGTTCGCCCAGCATGGTCAGGGCCATCTCCACCATCCCCACCGCGCCTTCGACAATCTGCTGCCGTGCCTGCACCACGGCGTGTGCCTGTTGCCGACGCAGCATGGCTCCGGCGATCTCGGAGGCATACGCCAGATGGCTGATCCGTGCCTCGATCACCTGGACTCCCGCGTGCCCCAAGCGGTCCTGCAACTCCCGCTGGAGTTCGTGGTTGATATCTTCGGTTCCGCCCCTCAAAGACACCTCGTTCGGCTCCGAGGAATCGTAGTGATATTGGCCCGCCAGGTGACGTACCGCCGCCTCGCTTTGTATGGATACGTAATCCAGATAATGGTCCACGTCAAACAACGCCTGGGCGGTATTCTCCACTTTCCACACAACAACTGCCGCAATATCAATCGGATTTCCGCTCTTGTCGTTCACTTTCAGCTTGTCGCCGTTCAGGTTTCTTGCTCGAAGGGAAATCTTCTTGACCGACATGAACGGATTCCGCCACCAGAATCCATTCTTCCTGACCGTTCCCTTGTAATCTCCGAACAGCACCAGTGCCGCCGCTTCGTTGGGCCAAAGCACAAAGAATCCGACGGTCATCAGAATCGCTGCAAATAGCGGGACCGGGATCCACAGCCAGGGTGTCGGAGCACCCCGCCCCTGGACCACGATGATCCCCGCG
>JAKPYU010000555.1 GCA_029568995.1 Candidatus Omnitrophota bacterium
GAACTGGTCGTTCCGAAGTAATGTTTGTTGAATGTCGCGGATATAGCGGTCGGCGGCCTCCATTGGCAGACATTTCTTTTCCAGGCACACCGCTGCAGCAGCGCCGACAGCCTGCCCCATCGCCGCGCACGTTCCCATCACCCTCGTCGAGCAAAACGCTACATGAGACGCGCTGATATTCCGCCCTGCAAAGAACAGATTCCTGATATTTCTGGAAAAGAGAGATCGCAGGGGAATACTGTACATGCGATCCAGCCAGATCTGTTTGCACGCCGGTTCCGGCGAGTCGATCCCCGCAGGAGGGTGATCGTCCAGGGTCCATCCCCCGTGCGACACCGCATCCGGAAACGTGACCGCCGATTGCAGGTCATTCTGGTTCAACACATAAGGACCAAGAAAGCGCCGGCTCTCCCGTTTACCCGGAATGGCGCCGATCCATTCCAATGCCCAGCGTTCGGCCCCGTGGTCTACCTGGTTCTTGATATGGTCCCAGACACCCAGGGCGATTCGGTACAACTCGTGGCGAATTGTGTCGCCATCTTTGATCGTATCCAGTTCCCCGCCCCATTCGCACCACCAGTACCCGTACTCCCAGCTCTTGTGCGAACGATGCGGCAGATCCTCGCATCGCGGGTATTTCCGAATCCAGGACGGCGGAACAAACGGCATGGGGCGGTCATGTTCTCGTGTGAAGAAAAGAATGGAGCTGCCCTGAGTTTTTCGATCCGCCCTCTCCTGGCCCAGAGACTCGCCGTAGGTCGATTTCGCTTCTCTACCCACCGTGTAGTCCGCACCCGCTTCCTTGCCCAGACGACCATCCCCGCTACAGTCGGCAAAGAGCGTGGCGCGGATCTCAAAGACATCCTCGGTGGAAGGCCGCATCGCCAGGACCTGTTCGATTCGCCCTTTCTTCACTTTCGCCGATTCCAGGTGTGTGTTCAGGAAGACCCGCAGGTTCTTTTCTCGTTGGCAGAAGTCATAAAGAATGTAATCCCAATATGGGAAAGACCGCTGTGGATTCGTGACGGCGCAGGTAAGCCGGATCTCCTCCAGGATGCCGGATTCCCGGCTGTCGACATCATTCCGCCTGCCGCTGCACTCCGCCCCCAACACGTGCATTCGTATTTCACTGGAGGCATTTCCGCCGAGAACCGGGCGGTCCTGAATCAGGACCACCTGTGCGCCTTCCCGCGCGGCGGCGATTGCCGCAATCATTCCGGCCATCCCGCCGCCGACGACACAGAAATCGCATTCCACTGGGATCTCGCGTGTGGCTTTTCGAAGAGGGCACATCATCCTTCCTCATCTCTCGCGGATTTGTCGATCTCGTCTATGACATTAACCTCATCTTCCTGTCCGGTGCAATCCACACCGGTCAATCCATGGGGCAGAATCCGCCTTCTCCCTTTTCCGAATGGGACGGTGCAGATACGATTTCTTTCGAGAAATCCCGCATTCCAGACGGGAAAATTGTCCTGCAAGGAGCATTTACGATGCCTTTTCCGCAGTTCGATCGCCGACGTGTCAAATTCCTTCCCCTGTCTTCACGCAAGAATAAACAACAGATCGCCAAAATGGCCATCGATCCTGATAGCGCACCGACTCCCCTCTCCGGAGATGGGGAACGGCAACTGGATGAGGTCGCTGCACGTGTCGAGACCGCGCGGGCTAACGGAAAACCGGTCATGCTGGTTTTCGGGGCGCACTCCATCAAGAACTGTCTCGGACCGTTGTTCATCCGCATGATGGAAGAGAAATTAGTGACCCACCTGGCGACAAACGGGGCAGGCATCATTCACGACTGGGAATTTTCGTTCCAGGGCCAGAGCAGCGAGGATGTGCGCGCGAATGTGGATCAGGGTCAATTCGGGAACTGGACCGAGACGGGAACCTACTTGAACCTGGCTTTTGTTGTCGGGGCGTACCGGGGGCTGGGATACGGGGAATCGGTCGGTCGGATGGTGCAGGAGGAAGGACTCGACTTCCCCGCTGTTGAGGAATTGCGGGAATTTATCGCGGCGGGTGCACGGGAAGAGAGCATCTCGGAAACCGTTGCCGCTGCTTCGGACCTTCTGTGGACCATGCAGCAGTTCAACATCCCGGAAGGCCGGATGAACATCCCGCATCCATTCAAGCAGTATGGAGTTCAGGCCGCCGCGTATCGTCTCCAGGTCCCATTCACCGGCCATCCGATGATCGGGCATGACATCATCTACAACAGCCCCTACAACCACGGCGGCGCGTTGGGCCGCTGCGCAGTGCGCGATTTCCTGATCTATGCAAACAGTGTGGCACAGCTGGACGGTGGCGTGTATCTCTCCATCGGGTCTGCGGTCATGTCGCCCATGATTTTCGAAAAGTCCCTTTCCATCAGTCAGAATGTTCACTTGCAGAAGGGCAACAAGATCACAAATCACCTGATGGTGGTCGTGGATCTGCAGGTCGCCCCCTGGGATTGGAGCCAGGGCGAGCCGCCCATGAACAATCCCGCGTATTACCTGCGCTACTGCAAAACATTCAATCGCATGGGCGGGACGTTGAAATACATCACCGCCGACAATCGCGATTTCCTCCTGGGACTGTACAGCCGATTGCGGTAGATTGCGGATTGTGGATTGTGGATTGTGGATTGTGGATTGCACAGCGGAAAAGAGAATGCATCATGTCTTCCTCTCTGCCTTTTGAGCGCCGAAAGATACTGGCAAAAGAAATCGAAGAGGCAAACAAGGAATTCGAGCGGGGCGAGTGTCATCCGGCTACTCCGGAAGAGATTATGAAGGAAATCGGCATGTCAAACGATCAAACGCCTTCGTCCGACCTGATGGAAGATGGTTCACCATGTTGACCCATTGCCCGTAACATGTCAGATCTGAACTTACTAAGACACCCCCGGCTTCTACCGTCCATAACGATAATAAATGGAACAGGTTCCTTCCTGGGAGGCCATACATGCGCCGCGTGGCCGGTTGGGAACGCAAATCTCCCCGAAAAGCGCACATTCATTTGGCAATGCAATTCCCCTCAGGATCTTGTGGCAGATGCAGCCGGACAAATCTTCCGGCGGAATCTCGACCGGAGGAACCAGCTGCGCCGCATCATAAGCGGTGTATTCTTCTCGAATCCGCAGTCCGCTTAGGGGAATACGACCCAGCCCGCGCCAGTCATCATCCGATTCGCAGAAAATCCGCTGCATCAGCTCGCGGGCGTTGGGATTTCCGTCCGGTCTTACGGCGCGCGTGTATTGAATTTCCACCTCCGACCGGCCTTCGTTGCGCTGACGGATCAGCATGAGCAGCCCCTGCAAGACATCCACCGGCTCGAATCCGGCGATCAAACAGGGTTTTCCCTTCTCCTCGGCAAGGAATCGGTAAGGGGCATCGCCGGTGATGACACTGACATGTCCCGGACAGAGAAATCCGTCAATGGCGACCTCACCCGATTCGACCAGCGCCCGCATCGGGGGTGGCATGGTTTTATGACCGGAAAGAACAAAGAAATTTCCGCAGTGTCCCTTCTGCGCCGATTGGATAACCGCAGCAGTAAGCGGTGCGGTGGTCTCGAATCCGATCCCCAGGAATACGTATTTTTTCATTGGGTCCGCCAAAGCGAATTCCAATGCTTGAGCGGGGGAATAAACCACGCGCACATCCGCCCCACCGGCTCGCAGATCCTCCAGCGATCCATCCCGCCCCGGCACACGAAGCAAATCCCCGAACGAGCAGAGAGCCAAATCGGGGTTTTGTGCGAGCAGACGGACCTGCTCATAATAAGTATTCGGTGTCACACAAACCGGACAGCCCGGTCCCGAAAGCAGTTTCAAGTCCCTCGGCAGAAGATCCCGAAGCCCGAATCGGTGGACTGACATGGTATGCGTCCCGCAGACCTCCATCAACGTGATCGGAGCGGACAGTTCGCGGCGAATACACGCGGCAAGCTGACGGACCCGTTCGGGATCGCGAAAGGCTTCTTGATAGGTGTTTGATTTGTCAGAATTGACCATATTGCTTTCAGAATAATGAAACAGTTCGGGTAACTTGCCGAGATTCCCCACATTCGTTCGGAATGACAAGGAAGCAGACATTGCCGTAACACTGCGCTATTCCTCGGCGGCGTGGACGGACAATTCATCCAACAGGCTCAGAGTTTCGAGCGCTTCTTGTTCATCCAATCTCTGGATGGCATAGCCTGCGTGGACAATGACATAATCCCCAACCCGGACATCGGGAACAAGATCGAGACGGACACGGGCCGTGATTCCGCCCATTTCAGCGGTACAGTTCGGCCCGACCACTTGAGTGACTCTCATGGGGACTGCCAGACACATGCTTTCCACCTCGCCGCAGCAGCGGCAGCCTGTCCGAACCCGATCCCGCCATCATTCGCAGGAATTTCCGAATGCGTCAGCACGGAAAATCCTGCATCCTCCAATGCGGCGGTAACCTGCTCCAACAGGACAAGATTCTGAAACACTCCGCCTGACAGGGCGACGATATCCAGTCCGGTCTCTATTCGCAGCTTGCAGCAAATCTCCCTGCAAATCAATGCCAACGCAAGATGGAACCGGCTGGAGATTGCGGATATGCCCACGCTGGAGAGGACATCCCGCAGGAGTACGCGAAAAAGCGGACGGGTATCGATCTCCCAAGGCACAGACGAATCCACGATTTCGTACGGGTACGCATCCCCGGATTCCCCTGTGCAACACGCCTCCAGGGCAACGGCGGCCTCCGCCTCGTAGGTGACCGTGTGACGCAATCCTGCCAGTGATGCCACGGCATCGAACAACCGCCCGACACTCGTACATCTGGGGGAATGAAGATCCCGCTCCAGAAGATGCCCGACCATGCGCCGTGAGAACTGCGGGATCTCTCTCATCGTGTGCGGGAGATTATCTTCGACCGTTTCTCCGAAGAGATCCCGGAGAATGGAATAGGCTGCTCTCCATGGCTGATGGATGGCCTGCTCGCCGCCCGGTAACCGAACGGCACGGAACGTGGCAGCCCGCCTGGGAGACACAGCATCACCCACGAAAAACTCTCCACCCCACAGCCGGCCATCAAGACCGTATCCCGTCCCGTCCCAGGATATGCCGATTGCAGGTCCATCATGGCCGTTCTCCGCAAGACAACCCGCAAAGTGGGCCTTGTGATGCTGCACGGTGTGAGAGGGAATTCCCGGATAGAGGCTTTCCGCAAGGCGAACGGAATGGTAATCGGGATGAGGGTCCATCACGACGGCTTCGGGCTGAAGGTCCAACAATTTGCACAAATCCCGCAGAGTATTCCGAAAGTGATTCTGCGATTCAGGCGTCTCCAGATCGCCGATATGCTGACTGGGAAAGGCCAGGCCATCCGGGGAAACTAGGCAGAACGTGTTCTTGAGGTCCGCGCCGACACAGAGATAGGGCCTCAGTCCTCTTGCCTGCGGCAGAGCCAGGGGCCGGGGAGCAAATCCACGCGACCGGCGCAGGAGCCGCAATCGATTCCGCCAGACCACGCCGACGGAATCATCACAGGGGCGGGCAATCGGACGATCATGCAGCAGAAAGACATCCGCAATGTTTCCCAGACGTGCCAGCGCGTCATCCGGTTCGTAAGCCAGCGGCTCTTCCGAGAGATTTCCGCTGGTCATCACCAGCGGGCGTCCGAATGTCCCGCCCAACAGGTGATGCAAAGGCGAATAAGGCAACATGATCCCGAGTCTTGGAGTATCGGGGGCAATCCAGCGGCGCAGTTCCGTATCCGGCCTGGGTTGAACCAGAAGAATGGGAGCCTGAACCGATTGCAAATGCTTCCGCTCTGTCGGAGAAAGAGAAGCCAGTTCCTCGGCGGATTGAAGGTCGGGAACCATCAGAGCCAGCGGTTTGTTTCCACGTCCCTTGCGCTGACGGAGTCGCTCCACCGCCTGTCGGTTGGTCGCATCACAAGCGAGATGAAAGCCGCCGATGCCTTTGATCGCAACAATTGCGCCTTGAGCCAGATGCCGGACTGATTCTTCGATTGTTGGTTCTGCTTCCCTCACCCCAACCCTCTCCCGGGGGGAGAGGGAGCAGGATTGAGATGGTTTTTCATGACGACTTGTATGTCCCGCGTTATAGGGCTTGCCCGCAGGATGCTCGCAGACCGCTGGAGTTGTTCTCCTATCTTCCTGAGAATTCTTCCCCCTCTCCCTCCGGGAGAGGGTTGGGGTGAGGGAAAATAAAAAAATCCTCGGCCCGCAGACCGGGCAGGCATTCGGCTGTGCGTGGAACCGCCGGTCTCTTGGATCGTGATACTCGCTTTCACAGTCCGGACACATGTGAAAGGTCCGCATGGTCGTGAACGGACGATCATAGGGAATATCAAGGATGATACTGAATCGCGGTCCGCAGTTGGTACAGTTGATGAACGGGTAACTCCACCGCCGGTCGGATGGATTGCGCAACTCCATCAGGCATTCGCCACATGTGGCAAGGTCAGGGGAAATGAGCGTTTTACAGACGGACGGTTCGGGAGAAGCGAGAATCTCGAATTCTGTTTCCCCCTCAATAGCCTCGATATCTTCCCGCGTAATGTCGATAATACAGGATTGCGGCGGGGCCGATCTCTCCAATTCCAGCGCGAATCTCTCGATGGAGTCTCTGGGGCCTTGAACCTCAATGGAAACACCGTCGGACGTGTTGCGCACCCACCCGACCAGATCGAACTGTCGTGCAAGCCGGGACACAAATGGACGGAATCCGACCCCTTGTACAATACCCCGAACGGAGACTTTTTCGCGACTGGATTCCATGAGTTTAAGCATACCCCCGGCGCGTTATCGCGGGCTATCCTGCCATGCCCCGTTGGGATTTCGCAATTGTGGATTGCGGATTGTGGATTGACAGTCGCTCACCGTAGACACCATGTTGAAGGCTGGCTCGGAGCGAGAAGAGGAGTATCTTCTCGCTCAAAAAGAGGAAAGAGAAAGGAGCCAGCCAAATGGGACTGTACATCGGATTGGACTGTGGATGGAAGTGGTTTCGGTATGAGGTGA
>JAKPYU010000577.1 GCA_029568995.1 Candidatus Omnitrophota bacterium
ACCCTGAATGTGTTGTACCCGCTACTTGCCAATTGTTGCCGTGATTGCGGCGTTTGTAGTCTCAGCGGTACATGTTGCTACCTCGAATGATAAAGTAGCCAATACCGAAGCCGATGCGGGATTCTGCGTTCCATTGGCGCAGCGGCAGCTTTTTCTCGATGACTACGGAATTGCGAAGATCGACAACCTAGAGCGCACAATGCACAAGCCGATCAAGAAAGGGACCATTATCCGCCCCACGTATCCCCTGGAGACATCTCTACAAACGCGCAGCGCACCCGCCTGGGACCCCAGTGAGAAAGTATACAAACTCTGGCTGCTGGTTTCCCGCATCGAGAATGGCAGCGGGACAGCCTACGTTGAAAGCCAGGATGGCCTTCACTGGACAAAACCAAATCTTCGCCAGAAAGAAGTGAATGGGACGCTGGATAACAATATCGTCACTCCCGATCCCGCCCGCGAGTGGCCTGCCAATGCCATCGAAAATGTAGTCTATGATCCCGACGATCCCGATGCCGGTCGCCGATACAAGGGGTTCGCGAATTGCTATGGCCGCGAGCCGATGGTCAGTCCGGATGGCATACACTGGAATCTCCTGAATGTCCCGATACTCTCATCGAGCGACGAATCGAACCTCAGCTATGATCGACTAACTCGAACCTTTATCGCTACCTTGAAACAAGGCGGACCGCACGGACGTTCGCACGCACTTTCAACCAGTAAAGATTTCGAGCATTGGACCGAACCGGAATTGATTTTCCACGCAGATGACTTGGACCAGGAATTGGGCCGAAAGCGTATCGGGGCGCGTTTCGCGAATCCTGCACTGCAACAGCCGTCCTACAATATCCCGGAAACGTATAACGTCGATGTCTACAACATGGCTGTTTTCCGGTATGAGGGGCTGTATATCGGTCTGCCGTCGATGTTTCACCAGACGGGCAAAGTCCCCAAAGACTGGCCGGGATTCGATGGTTTTCCGATCGCACCGGATCATTTGAAAGCCTATCGAGAAAGCGGAGACTGGAGCGGATTCCACGATGTGCAACTGGCGTGCAGCCGCGATTTGAAGAACTGGAAGCGGCTCGGCGACCGGGAGCCGTTTATCGGCTCATCACCGTTGGGCGCAGGCGCGCATGACCTTGCGTGCATCCTTCCACCGTCATTCCCGATCATTCGGGGCGATGAACTGTGGTTCTATTACACGGGCGGAATGAATTACGGACTGGTTCTGGACAAGGGACTCGAGCGCGATGAGTTTGCCATCTGCCTGGCAGTCCTCCGCAGAGACGGGTTCATTTCGCTGGACGCCGGTGAAGAGCAAGGCGCGCTGCTAACCGAACCGTTCCTTATGCCGGGAGGTAGATTGTTCATCAACGCAGATGCATCCAAGGGAGACATTTACATAGAGGCACTGGACAAATCGGAACAAGTTCTGGCAAGATCCGTCCCGTTGAGAGGCGATCTCCTGCACAGCGAGGTCCAATGGCAAGGAAGCAGAATTACGGATCTTAAAGGGGAGAGGGTGAGTCTACGTTTTGAAATCCAAAATGCCTCACTCTACTCGTACTGGTTCGATCAAAACCTGGAGAAGGTGGAAAGGTGAAAAGAATGAGTCGACTGTCCTCGAGGGAACGAATGCAGCTGGTGCTGCGGTACCAGGAACCGGACCATGTTCCCCTGCTCTTCAAATCATACGGTTTCCAGCCGCCTGCCCCCGTTCGATGGTCAAACGAATTGGAAGAAACGCAGGCGTGGCTGTCCATGGGATTGGATTCATGGCTGGACATCGGCTTGCCGCTTCGTCATCACCCGGATGTTACAGAGCGGCTGTGGCAGGAGGAGCGGAAGGACACCCGATGGCCGGTCATGGTAAAGGAATACCACACGCCGGCGGGGATTCTCCGTCAAGAGGTGCACAGGACGGATGACTGGGTTTCACCGGATTGGCCCATGCACCAGGACGGAACCGGCGCTGTATATCTTTTCGACGACTACAACGTAGTACGGTCACGCAGACACCCGGTTGAAACGGAAGAGGATCTGGAGAAGATCAAGTACCTGCTTTACCCTCTCTCAGGAGATGCGCTTACGGGATTTTATGAGAGAGCGGCAGGGACCGCACGCCAAGCCGAACAGCTTGACGTGTTACTTGTGGCGCACGGATCGTGTGGGACGGATGCGGCGATCTGGCTCTGCGGGGCGGAGAATCTGTTATGGATGGCTATGGATCGACCGGACATGTTCAATGCTCTGCTCGACATCATACACGAGTGGGACAAACGAAATATCGAAATCCTGCTGGATACACCGGTCGACATGGTCATGCGGCGCGGCTACTACGAGGGCACATCGTTCTGGTCTCCCGGTCTGTTTCGCACTTTCTTCCAACATCGCATGAAAGAATTCGTTGACATGGTACATCAGGCCGACCGGTTTTTCGGCTACACGATGAGTACGGGCGTTGTGCCGCTTCTGGACACTCTTGTCGAGATCGGCTATGACGCACATCTTCTTCTCGATCCTCTGGCACAGAAACAACGCATCGATCTGGCTAAGGTAAAAGCCACATTGCGTGGTAAAACGGCTATTATCGGCGGCCTGAACGCACCGATTACACTGGAACATGGAACACGGGAACAGATTCGGCAAGAGGTATTCGACGCGGTACGCATACTGGGACCCGGCGGCGGCCTGGCGCTCACTCCGGCGGAGGCCATATTCGCAAGCACACCCTGGGAGAGCATCGAGACCGTTATCGAGGCGTGGAAGGAAGTGCGGGACTATGCGATTGCGGAGGGCATTTGAACCGCTGTTTTTGTGATTGACAGCGCAAGGGAGCAAGGATAGGATATTCGAGAGTGAAAATTCGGGATTCTGGGACAAAGAGAACAGTGAGGACCTTCAGATTTGCTAATCTCGGACAGAAGACCAGAATGGACATAAGATCATCTGATGCAATTTGAATGGGCTTCTGAAAAAGCGAGGCAGAATGATCGAAAGCACGCCGTTTCTTTTGACGAAGCCGTGACTGTGTTTTACGATCCCCTTTCAGCCACCTTCGATGATCCGGATCACTCATTTGACGAGCGGCGTTATCTTACGGTCGGATTTTCCTCTCGCCACCGTTTGCTCGTTGTGGCACACTCGGAAAAGGAAGAAATCCTACGAATTATCAGTGCGCGGCCTGCGACTGCGCAGGAGAGAAAACGACATGAAAAACACAGCCCAAGAAGTACCTGATGAATTAAGGCCCGAATACAGTTTGGATTATGCAAAATCTGTTCGGGGAAAATATCATGGGCGACTGCTGGACGAGGGTGCAAACGTCGTGGTACTCGATCCGGATGTTGCAGAGGCTTTCCACGATTCAGCTTCCGTGAACGAAGCGCTGCGATCCCTTCTCGATCTGACACGCACGACACGACGTTTGACCCGTCGCTCCGGCGCACGACGGTGAGGTGGGAGGCCATCAGTGAACCATCATGTCTGCCGCGTGGTGTCGTTTGAGATCGTCGGCCCGTACAGGCTACGGGTAGAGTTTGACGACGGCACGAGTCGGACCATTGATTTTCTTCCTGTCTTACGGGGAGAGATCTTCAGTCCGTTGCGGGATAGGATTGTTTTCGAGCAGGTCCGACTGGACTCCGCATTTCATACACTGGTTTGGCCGAATGGAGCCGATTTCGATCCGGCCACACTATACGAGTGGCCGGAAGACACTGCCCAATTGGA
>JAKPYU010000584.1 GCA_029568995.1 Candidatus Omnitrophota bacterium
CTGACCCTGGAGGCGTTGGGGCAACCGGTTCGCATTGCGGGTGAGGTCAATAAGGGCTATGGCGGGTTCAATTTCCGTCCCGCGCCGCGTCCGGAGCAGATCATTACGACGGTAAACGGCGTTGTTTCCGAAAACAGCAACATGGTTCCATCTGCGTGGGGCGATTTTTCCGCGCGGTTTGGAAATGGAGAACGTTGGTCCGGGGTATCCATCTTCCAGAGTGAAAACAATCCCCTGTTTCCGTCCGGTTGGTGCCTGCGTCCCTATGGTTTTCTTGGGGTGGATTTTCCCGGCACAGAGTTCTTCGAACTGAAACCGAACGAGCCTGTTCACCTGGGATATCGAATGTGGATTCATCGCGGCCAGGCGGAGCCGGGCAAGGTCAGCGCGGCCTACGCGGCGTATCAGAGTCCGCCGAAATTGGAACAGTCCGGCTCAATAGGGGGGAATTGATTGCGAGACCCAATAGGGTGCTGTCTTGCTTTTCGATGAGATTTCTCCCTTCGGTCGAAATGACAGATTGGCTGTCATTCCGAACGAATGTGAGGAATCTCAACAGACCATGGGACGCAAAGTTGCCTTTTTGAGGTTAAAAATAGGAGACGAGAATACTCTTTGAGGGGGGATCAGGCTCACTCCTTGAGGGCGATTTCGATGTATTGATCCAGGTGGCTTTTTGTGAACAGGCGGGCGAGCGATTCATTCACAAGGACCCGGAATTTCCCGTGTTTCTGGTCCACTTTGGATTGGGCCTGAACCACCGCACCGATACCGAAACTGTCCATGTACCGTACGCCCGTAATGTCCAGGACAATGGTCTGTGCGCCACTATCCAGGACTTCATCCAAATGACGTTCCAATCCCTTGGCATTGGAAATGAGGACATCCCCCAGCACGGAAACCGTGCAGTGGTCATCCTCATGGTGCACCCTCACAACAAGACTTTCGATTGACATTATCTGCCCTCGCTTCAGGCACAATTGACCTGTACGGCCCCGATTATCCACATTCGCCTATCCGGTGTCAAACAAAATGTATTACTCCGGCTGAGATTCTTTGGTCGGATTTCCGGCGGATAGGCTCCTAAAAAACTTCCCCTCAACCGTCATTCCGAGTACGAAGAGACATGGGAATCTCGTGTTTGCAGCATACGGATCTGAGATCGCCACATCCCGGCCCTTCGCAGACCCAGGGGTTGGGATTTGCGATGACGGAACAGGAAGAATGGTTTTTTTACCCAATCACCGGCCCCACCGGAGTCGCGCTCGCGAGTAATAGGGTATGCCCGGGGGGCAGAAGCGGCATACGAAAGAACACGGCTCCGGTTTGATTGATCTCTCCCGGAATAGGGATTATGGTACAGAGTCCGCTGGAAAAACATCTGGGAGTAAAACACAGGCAGGCGAGGCAAATGTCAGACAAAACGGAAGAAGAGAGGATCGTCCGATGGATGAGAACCGATCATTGACGAATCACCGGTCACCATTCAGCGCCGTTTCACTTTGCCTTCTTTCGGCACTCACGATGTCTTACGGCTGGGGATTCCGCGGCGAATACGGGCATGAGGCCGGAGCGATGGTTGCCTCGGCCCTGATGGCGATAGCGTTATGCCTCGCTTCGGGCCGACCGGACTGGCATAAGCGTTGCGCCGTGGCGGGTTTCTTCGGCGCTGTGGGCTGGGCGTTCGGCGGCCAGTTCAGCTATATGGAGCATTCGGTCTTTTACGCCCACTCGGACTCATTCCCGGATGTCCTGTATTCATACGGAGTTCTGTTTTTGCTCGGCGGAATCTGGGCCGGGATTGGCGGAGCCATCCTAATTCTCTCCCTGACGGAGAAGCGATCCTACCTGGAGAAGTTCATTGGGCCGATTGTCGCGGTTTATGTGGTTTGGATTCTTGTCGGATGGTTTTTCCGGTTATCACCGGACTGGGTGGCACGATGGATGTCCCCCGAATTCCACCAGAATTACGTGGAGAGTCTTCGTGGATTCCAGAAAGTGATGGGAACCGCGAAAGTGGACTGGATGACCGCATTCACGGCACTGATCACGGCGGCGGTTTACTGGGCGTTCTCACCTGGGAAGCGCGAGGCATGCCGGTTGATTATGCTGATTGCGGCAGGCTGGCTGGTTTCAGCCGCGTTTTTCATGCTCTTGATCGGGTTCCCCCTCGCACCGCCACATCGCGGGGAAAACTGGGCGGGAACTCTCGGTATTTTCTTCGCGATGTTTGGATATCTGACCTGGCGCAAACACCGTGCGGGACGGCTGTTTATGTCTTACTGCACACTCGCCGGAGGATTCGGATTCACGCTCGCGAACTTCATTCGGATTCCGTTCACGGCATCCTGGGGACCGATTGCGGACAGCATCTCTTTGCGGCTGATCGGCGGATGGAAAACCACCGAACAGGGCTTCGGATTGCTTATGGGGCTGGGGATTGCCTTCGGGATTCTCAGACTTCTGAAAGGGCATCTGCCTCCCCCGCAGGAAGATACCAATGAACGCAAACTGAACGAACTGTCCACTCTCGGGCTGCTGGTTCCCATCCTGTGGTTCAATCTGCACAAGAATGTCGATCGATGGACTGAAAGACATGACCTCATCAGTCATGACTTGCTGTTCGGTTTTTCCGCCACCGCCTGGTACGACTTGATCTTCACTCTCTTGTGCGGTCTGGTGATCTACGCAGTCCTCCGAAATCGCCGCAGTCCGTTGGCACTTATTCCCGCCACCGATTTCGGCAAAGGCCAGATTCTCTACCTGTTTTATCTGATCGTGACGCTGGTCGCTGCGTTTATGCTCAATCTTGCCGAAATGAAGGAACTGATGCGGATCTGGGTTGAATGCACATTCTGGATCACCTGTGTGCTGTGCGCCTGGCTGGTTATCCGGATGGGTGTTGGGGTCTATCCTCCGGCTTTCCAGGACATGCCAAGCCAGCCCGTTGCTGTCACCGATAAAGCCTGGAGACTCGGTGTCTTCCATTGGATTGTCTGGATTTGCGTCCCTATCATTATGATTCTGCTCACATGGGCAACGCTCTATTTTGAAAGCGGCCCGATCTCGCGAGGCCGCCTGCGATTCGGCCCGAACGCCTATTGGAGAACGTTCCAGAACGCACCGGGTGCTCCTTCCGAATCGCCTTCGGAGATTGTGAAAAGCAATGCAGCACCGGCATCTATCGCTGGCCTGGAAGAGAGGACTTTCGCAGACATCGTGTTTGTTCATATCCCGGCGGGGAGTTTCATGATGGGCACGGAGATCTTCGACCAACATGAGAAACCCTCTCATCGCGTGCAGATTTCGAAAGGCTTCTGGATCAGCAAAACGGAGATCACCAACAAGCAATGGCAGGAAGAAATGGGCATACCGCCCTCTCCGCTGAAGGGGGACGATATGCCCGTTGTTCATGTCTCCTGGATGGACTGCCAGGAGTTTGTCGATCGGATGAGCCGACGAGGTGTGGGGAAATTCCGTCTGCCAACAGAAGCCGAGTGGGAATATGCCTGCCAGGCCGGAACCGGCTCCGATTTCTCATTCGGAGATTCTCTCTCCAAGGAGCAAGCGAATTTCGAAAGTTCTCAACCCGTGGAAGTAGGCAAGTTTCCTCCCAATGCCTGGGGACTTTGCGATATGCACGGCAATGTGATGGAGTGGTGCTGGGATTGGTATGACGCCGAATATTATGGCAGTTCGCCGACCGTCGATCCTCAGGGGCCACCGAGTGGAACTCTCCGTGTGGTGCGGGGAGGAGCCTGGAACAGCAACACAGGCGAATGCCGAACGGCATATCGCGCCGCATATCGGCCCGACACCCGTGCCGAAAATCTCGGTTTTCGCCTGTGCCGGGAGGAATAAGACACTACGTGGTGTGTTGCAAACTGAAATCCGGAGGTTTTGATCCGTGAAACGACGCGACTTTCTCAACATGACGCTCATGAATACCGCTGCTTTAGCGCTCTCGCCCCTGGTTCGGGCATCGGAAGGGAACAAACGGCCTAACATCATTTTCATCATGGCCGATGACCTGGGATACGGGCATCTGGAATGTTACGGCCAGAAGAGAATCCGAACACCCCATTTGAACAGCATGGCGGCCGAAGGGATGAAGTTCACCCAGTGTTACTCCGGCGCACCGGTTTGCGCTCCCAGCCGCTGTACCCTGATGACCGGCTTGCACGGGGGACATGCCTCCGTGCGTGGTAACACCGGCGGCATTCCTCTCCTGCCGGAGGATCTGACCGTTGCCGAAATTTTGAAAGAATCCGGCTACACAACGGGACTCTTCGGAAAATGGGGACTGGGCGAACACGGAACCGCCGGGATTCCCAATGAACAGGGATTCGATGAGTTTTTCGGCTGGCTGCACCAGATCCACGCGCATTTCTATTACCCGGAGTACCTCTGGCATAACGATACGAGATACCCGCTCGAAGGAAACGATGGAAAAAGCGGGCAGTATGCCCATGATGTGGTTGTCGAGAAAGCCTTCGATTTCGTTCGCCGTCATGGTTCCCCATCCGGCTTGGACCAGCGCAAACCATTCTTCTTGTACCTGGCGTTCGCCATTCCGCACTATGAGCTCTTAGTCCCGGAGGATTCTCTTCAGGAATATCGTGGAAAATTCCCCGAAAAGCCGTACATCGGACGTGGCAGGGGCACGGGGTATCCGGTGGACTATGCGGCCCAGGAAACTCCCAAGGCAGCACTCGCTGCCATGATCACCCGCATGGATCAAAACATCGGACGTTTGGTTTCGCTCCTGAAAGAGCTCGGCATAGATGACAACACGATCATCTTCTTCACATCGGACAACGGAGCCTCGGACGGTCCTGCCGACCCCGAATTCTTCAACGCAATGGCTGGTTTGCGGGGATTGAAGACACAGCTTTACGAGGGAGGAATCCGAGTTCCCATGATCGTGCAATGGCCGGGCAAGATTCAGCGGGATTCCACCTGCAACCACGTCTGCTATTTCCCGGACATTTTACCGACGCTTGCGGATCTCGCCGGTACCGAGTCTCCGAAGAGTATCGACGGACTCTCGATCCTGCCCTCGTTGTTGGGACAAAACAGAACCGGCAAGAGTCAGTCGGAGCATGAGTACCTGTATTGGGAAACGGATGGATGTCGGGCTTTGCGGATGGGAAACTGGAAGGCCCTGCAGAAATACGATAAAGAGGGTAAGGAGACGGATTTTGAACTCTATGATCTCTCGATTGATCCTGCCGAGCAGGCCAACCTCGCCGATAAGAAACCGGATATTGCGGAGAATCTGGGAAAGATCCTGCAAACCGCGCACAAAGACGTACGGCCCCAGATCGAACCGGAAAAACCGGAGGGCAGGCAATATCAATAAGAAAGGAGAAAAAAAGCCTCTTTAAGAAATGCTCACATTTCCCGGAGCTGTTCCCGATTGGAGAAATAGGACCGCGAAAAGAGAAACGCAGTCAGCAGACATGCGCCCATGACTCCGCAGGGAAGCATGTACATGATGACCATCTGGTAACGCGCGGCGGCCATTGGCGCGCCGCCTGCCATCAGCATACCGCCCATAATCCCCGGAATTTGCACCAGGCCAGTCAGCATCATGGTGTTGATGCTGGGAATCAGGGCTGTCCGAACCGTAGCACGGACATAGGGCTGGATGGCCCGCTGCGGAGAGGCCCCCAACGCCAGTGCCGCCTCAATCTCCCCACGGTGGCTCCGAATGTCCGCCGCCAGGCGATGAACCGCCAGGGCCGCACCGTTGGCCGCATTCCCGATCACCATTCCCGCAAGAGGGATGAAATAGTGGGGCAAATGAAGTGGATCTCCCTGGAATACGCCACCAAACAGAAACAACAGCACGAGAGTCACCGCAACGTTCAGCGAAATCAACAGGCTGATCACCAATCCGGTACTGCGCTCTTCCTGGCGTCGGGCCGCCTCCACCGCCGCAAGAAGGACCATGCACTCCACCAGGAACAGCAATGCCCAATGACTCTCCAGGGCAAAAATGTATTTCAATACATACCCCAACACCAGCAACTGAATAAAAACACGGATGGAGGCCACCGTAAACTGGCGCTCCAATCCGAATCCGAACAACCACGACATCCCAATGGTCACAACCACAAATCCGAACGCGATGGCGATCTGATCGAGACCGAGGTCTACAAACGGTAGCGACATGGCGGCTCACTCCTCCTCTCTGCTGTCCAGATCGCCATCCAGGAATCGCCGGGTGATCTCACTGGAAGGCTCTTTCAAGACACGTTCGGCAGGCCCGAATTCGACCAACCTTCCTTCGTGGAGCACGGCGGCCATACCACCCAGGATCTCGGTATCGTGAATGACGTGAGAGACCATTAACAGCGCCACTCCCAGCTCATCCCGCAACGACAGAATCAGATCCAGGATTCGTCCGGCTGCCGTGGCATCCAGATTCGCGGTCGGTTCATCGAGCAAAAGGACGTGTGGTTCGACAGCCAGGCTGCGCGCCATGGACACCCGTTTCTGCTGGCCGACCGACAGCTGATGCGCCGGGCGGTCGATCAAGTCCACCGGAAGCCCGACTTTCTTGAGTAATCCTTCGGCGTCGACACTTCTCCGCCAGATCGTCGGTCCGAACAGGATGTTCTCCCGCACACTTCCGTCAAACAAATAGGGCAGTTGAAACACCATTCCCACCTCGCGGCGCAGATCGCGAATCGGAATGCTGCTTACGTCTTGGCCCTGGTAAGAAATATGACCTTGAGATGGTTCGTCCAGACCGTTGAGCAATCGCAGCAGGCTTGATTTGCCTGCGCCGGACGGCCCCAGAATCGAGACCACTTCCTCGTTGCGAAGATCCAGAGATACTCCCCGTAAGACCTCCCGGCCCACGCGCCGGGAACAAACATCTTCCAGCAAGAATTCAGTTCCCACGTCCTGTTTTAACCACCCGGTTGGCTATCGAAACAGAATATATAAATCGTAGGCGGGATTCTCCGTCGTTTCATTGAAATCGGGCATAGTTGGATATCCCAGATCGAATACGGCCCAGTCAGTCAATTCATCCTCGGAAAACGGAACCAGGTCGGAATACCATGGATCATGAGGGTATACCCCCAGACCCGCTGTCCTCGCCTTCTTCATCGAGGCGCATCCGGCAAACAGGAATCCAATCAGCAACACCAGGGCAATCAATCGAGAAGACTGTCTCATTTTGTTCATTTTGCTTTGCACCGGAATGTCCGACATGCACTCAGTTTAACGGAAGACGTACGGGAAAGGTAGCGACACCGGACCGCTCTCGACAGACGTGACCATGACGGTATCATGAGATTCTAAAATTTCACTGGGAAACAGAGCCATGCCGGAACAGAGAATTCACCAAAAAGAACTGAAAAAGAGACTCAAAGAGGATGAAGTGGCGGTATTTCTTCAGGAAATCCGCGATTCCGTTCGAGATTATTTGGAGAAATACGGTCGGATTACGTTCTGGACCGTGGTTGGTGTGTGCCTCCTGGTCGGTGTGACGCTTCTATGGCGATGGAAGGGAGCGACCGATTTCGAAGCAGCGCAGGAGACCTATTCCACCGCAGCGACGTTGATCGACCGGGGCGATTACGGCAGCGCGCAAACCACACTGACGGAGTTGATTGAGCGGTTCAGCGGCCAGGATTGTGTTTCCGCCGCGTATGTGCTTCGCGGATTTGCCCGCCACAAGCAGAAAGACTACGACGGGGCTTTTGCTGACTATCAGACCGCCCTGCAGATGGTGGAGGATCTTCCAACCCGGTATTCCATCCGTCTGGCCCTGGTCCAGATCCACCGATCGCAAGGGGATACACAGACAGCGGTGACGGAACTGGAATCGCTGCGGTCTGAGGTGGATAGTCCCGAAATGCGCGATCAGATCACGTTCCTGTTGGCCCAGTGTAAGGAAGACCTGAACCAGCCCCAGGAGGCTCTTGCCCTGTATGAGGAAATCCCGAGCGACTCCAATTACCGCAGTCAGGCACGCAATCGGATCACCTGGCTGAAAACGGAGCCGGTTCCGGCCGTCAATCCGGTTGGGTAAGATTGGTTAGATCCGCTTCCAACCTGTCCAACGGCGGAAGGATTTCACGGATATTCTCACACAACCGTGGAATCTCTGTCTCGATAATCTCCCATACGTGGATCAGGTCAATCCCCTCATAATTGTGAATCAAGACATCACGAAACGCTGCCATCATACGCCAAGGGATTTCCGGATATCTCTGTCGATATTCATCCGGCACTCGCTTCGCTGCTTCCCCCATCACCTCGAAATTCCATAGCACAGCATGTTGGACGACTTTTTGTGCAAGAAAGAATTCTTTGCCGTCAATAGTGTAATTCAGGATCATTTGTGCAGATTCAAGAATCTGCACAACATAGATACGTGGGTCCTTCTTCACAGCGGAACAGCCTCCCTCACAATTCTCTGACGCAGAAGCCAGTACACGCTGTCCTCGGTCACCACATCCACCTTCTTACCTAAAAGCTGCTCCAAATCGAGAATCAGTCCGGCAGGAAACCAAGGTGAGGTTTTAGGACCGACTTGAATTAAGAAGTCAATGTCGCTCTGATCATCCGCTTCATCTCGCGCCATGGAACCGAATACACGTACGTTGCAGGCCCCATGTTCGGAGGCAATGCGCAGAATCTCATCTCGGTGGGCTTTCAGCAGACTATGCACTGTCACACTCCGATTCGCCTGGTTTCTCATTCGTCGCCCCATACATTATAGCGCAACCCTCACCCAGAGAAATATCTTCTCACTTCATCCACAACTTCCGGTCCAGGGTGCGGTACTGGAGTGCTTCCGCAATATCGGTAGGGCGCAGGATATCGGACCCATCCAGGTCGGCGATGGTTCTCGCGACCTTGATAATGCGGTCATAAGCCCGGGCGGAGAGTCCCAGTCGTTCGATCCCCTCTCTCAGCACATCCCGCGCTTCCGGGGTCATGGGGCAATGCTCCCGCATGGATCGTGAGGTCATATCGGCATTCGAGTGAAGCCCGGTTCCGGCGAAACGCGCCTGCTGAATCTCGCGTGCTCTCTGCACGCGCTCGCGGACGGCCTTGGAAGGCTCCCCACTCGGTGGAAGGTGCAGATCGTCCAGTTTCACGCTTGGAACTTCGATATGAATGTCGATCCGGTCCATCAACGGCCCCGACAGTTTGGACATATAATTCTGAACTTGCATCGGTGTGCACCGGCAGGCCTTGTTGCTGTCGCCGAAATAACCACACGGGCAGGGATTGGACGCGGCGATCAGCATGAAATTCGCCGGGAAAGTCAACGTGGCGGCAGCGCGGCTGATTGTGACAACTCCATCCTCCAACGGCTGTCGCAAATTCTCCAGAACGGCGCGCGAAAACTCCGGCAACTCGTCCAGAAACAGAACGCCGTTATGCGCCAGGCTTACCTCTCCCGGCCTGGGATGACGGCCCCCGCCGATCAATCCCGCGTCCGAGATCGAATGATGCGGCGAACGGACCGGGCGGGTTCCGATGAGTGGTTGATTCCCCAACTGCCCGGCAATGCTATGGATTTTCGTGGTCTCCAGCGCCTCCTCAAGCGAGAGAGCAGGCAGGATGGTCGGCAATCGTTTGGCGAGCATGGTCTTGCCGGAACCGGGTGGGCCAATCATCACCACGTTGTGCCCTCCTGCCGCGGAAATCTCCATGGCCCGTTTCGCGTGCTCCTGCCCCTTCACCTCGGCGAAATCGACGTCATATTCCGACTGCCGGTTGAACAGGGATTTCACGTCAACCTTTTCCGGTTGAATGGCCCCGTCATCATTCAAATGCCGAATAAGTTCAAGAAGTGTGCCTACGGGATATACGGTCGGACCGCTGTCCACAACCGCCGCTTCCTTCGCCACGTCCTTCGGCACATAAAGCGCGGATATCTTCTTCTCCTTGGCTTTCAGGGCAATCGGAAGAACACCCGAAACGGAACGAACAGCGCCGTCCAGGGCCAATTCCCCCAGGAAAAGGGCATCCTTGACGCGATCCACGGGAATCGCGCCGGAGCCGCAGAGCAGCCCTATCGCAATGGGAAGGTCCAGCGCAGAACCTTCCTTCTGAATGTCGGCGGGTGCGAGATTGATCGTGATTCGTCTCATGGGAAACGACATCCCCGCCTTTTCAATCGCGGAATGGACCCGGTCGCGGCTTTCCCGGATACTGGCATCCGGCAATCCCACAATCACAAAGGACGGCAATCCTCCGGCGATATCGAACTCCACTTCCATGATATAGGCGTCGATCCCCAGGGTGGCACTCGAAAGAATCTTGACATACATGAGCGGTCGCAGACCTCCCCGATTCGGTTATGGCACATTTGTGCAGCGGAATCCTAGCATAGAAATCCCAGGGTTGAACAGTTGACCGGACGGTTTTTTTTGAGAAGGATCTGCCTCACCCCCTCCCCCTCTCCAAGTGTGGAGAGGGGTGGCATAGGCTTCCAGCCTGTGGTCAATCGCCCGACATGACAACGGTAGCTCTTACTTCCGAAGGCGGATTCTTCCCTTGCCTGACACGGTGACACGCTTAATGATGAATCCACTATGTCCAGTGTGCATATTCGTTCGGCACGATTTGAGGATCTCGACCGGATCGTGGAGATCGAAACAACCTCGTTTTCCTGTCCCTGGTCGAGGAAATCCATTGAGGAGGAAATCCTTGGCGGCCCGGTTCGATTCCTTGTGGCGGCTTCCTTGCCGGGGAACCGGGTTGTCGGGTATGTCAGCTTTTATATCGTGGCCGATGAGGTCCATATTATGAACCTGGCAACTGATCCCGCATTTCGCCGCCAGGGGATCGCGCGGGCGCTGCTCCAGGCTTGCTTGCAGGAAGGAAAGAAGGCAGCGGTCGCCGTGGTTCACCTGGAAGTACGCGAATCCAACACGGCGGCCCTGGATCTCTATCGAAAACTGAATTTCGAGATTGTCGGGCGTCGCCCCAAGTACTACATCAAACCGGTCGAGGATGCCCTCTTGCTCTCCTTCCGGTTCGATCAGGAAGATCAGAACACAACATCATGAACGCGACTGCATGGTATAAAAAGACTCTTTCGGATGGTGCGCTGGTCCTGCTCATCGCCATGGTGTTTGCCTATTGGGGAGCGACCGCCTCGATTCGTCATTCGTTGAGAGAGATCGGCTATCCGCGACTTTCTCCCTTCCTGGGGCATGAGGAATGGCTGGATGAGAGCGGGATGTTTGCGGTACACGAGCGAGAGAAATGGACCTGGGGGGCGATGCTGCTGGTTCTGGCGGCGGTGAAAGTGTTCCGCGCCTATCGCACGGGATATTCGAGCATCGGTGCGGATGGAGTTTGTGCGGGATTGGGGACAGTCCTGGGGCCGGTTCTGGCCGTTGCTGGATTTATGCTGATTTACGGTTCGAAGTTGATCTTATGTCGAGAGGTTTTAATTCCCGGCGGTCTGTTCTCCCTGTGCGGCCTTCCGGCGGGGCTGCTGATTGCAGGTCTGGCGGCGTGGATTGCGAGACGGTCGGCGCGGGCCAGTTCAAATATCATTGAACCGTAGGGGCAGGTCTGTGACCTGCCCGACGTAAGATTCTGCCTTACCCTCCCCGCTGATCCACAAAACCGAGCTTATATTTCTCAACCGGATTCGCACCGTCT
>JAKPYU010000589.1 GCA_029568995.1 Candidatus Omnitrophota bacterium
TGCGAGGTCGTCTCGGTTCGAGTTTCGGACCCGGATGGATTCCGCCAATCGAGCTCTGCCAGCCGACTCAGCGCATCCTGCAGTCGGGTATGAAGACGTTCCAGATCCCCGCGGGGAAGAGTATCCAGTGCATCCGATGCCTCGGACAGAAGACGGTCCAGGTCCCGCAGGTCATTCCGAGCGGTCCATCGCCCCGCAAACAATCCCACCGTGAATGCCGCAACCGCGAGAATGGTGTATTTCTTGTATCGACGCATGATGCTTTGAGACGTGCAAATGTAATTAGGTTAAGATTGCACGGACGTAGGGGCGGGTCTGAAACCCACCTGACACTTCCTCCGGGAGAGGATCAATCTTCCCCCTCTCCCGCCGGGAGAGGGTTGGGGTGAGGGGCTTTCGTTGTGTGCAGGAAGGGCCACGGCTTCATGTCCTTTATGTTCCTTCCGTCCCATCAATCTCTCCCCATCGAGGCCGATCTCAGTGCTGTCGGAGATCCACAATCCGTTCCTGACCTTGCAGGTGTCTCGGCTCGACCAGGCGCACATGCGGGCGGATGCGAAGCCGCTCAACAATCGCTTCTTCAATCCGTTCACGTAGCACCTCCAATGCCCGAACCTCATCGCCCAGCATATTGCTCGTCACCTCGATCTGAATCTCAAGCCGATCGGTTTCCTCTTCCGCCGTGGCAACCATCCGCAAATTGGGCGATTCCATCCCGTGTTCCTGGAGAATCTCTCGAATATCCGAAAGAGAAATCTGCATCCCGTTGATGGTCAGGCTGTCATCGGTGCGCATCATCACCCGATCCATTCGAAGCGTGGTTCGTCCGCACGGGCAGGATTCTTCGCGAAGGATGGTAATATCCCCCGTGCGGTAGCGAATCAGCGGAAAAGCCTCCTTCATCAGCGTCGTCAAGACCAGCTCGCCTTCTCGACCGTACGGAAGCACTTCCCCGGTCTTGGGGTCGATCACCTCAGCCAGGAAATGATCCTCGTTGATATGGAACCCGTCTCGCTCCATGCATTCCGTCGCAATGCCGGGCGAACAGATCTCCGGAACACCATACCCGCCCAGCGCGGTCACACCCAAGAAGCCTTCAATTCGACTCCGCAACTCCTCGGACCAGCGCTCCCCGGTCAGAATCATGACTCGCAAAAAGAGCGACTTCGGATCGATCTCGTTCTTCTTCATGTAATTCACAATGTGAAGCGCGTGGGACGGCGAACAGACCAGCGCGGTCACCCGGTAGTTGAGCATGATCGGGATCTGCTCTTCCAGCGCTACGTTGTACACGGGAATCACACACGCACCGAGCAGCTCCGCTCCATAGTGGGCGACAAGCGCTCCGGGAACCAGGCTGTAATCCAGGTATACCTGAAGAATGTCGTCTTCCGTTACGCCCGCTGCCGCAAAACTGCGCGCTTTCAGCAGCGTCCAATTGTTCACATCGTTTTTGGTATACCCGATCACAATTTGCCGTCCGTGTTTGGAGGGCAGCGGATGCAGGCGAATCACCTGCCGAAGCGGAACCGCAAACATGCCGTACGGATGATTCTCGACCAGCGTCTCCCCGCTCGTCAGCGGGATCCTCTGCAAGTCCTCCAGAGAATGAAAATCTTCGGGAGAAAGGTCCGCCGACCGGAACATCTTCCCGTAATAGGCGACATTTCGATCCACCCGGTTAAGGATGGCCTGAAGCTTCTCCAATTGGAGCTGACGCAACTCGGCGCGATCCATGGTTTCGTGTTTGGGATCGTAGACAGGCATGGGTTTTCCTCGCTATTCCCAGACTTCGACGTAGTCTTTCCCCAGGTAGGCTCGTCCGATATCCGGGTTATTGAGTAGATCTTTGCACTCCCCCTCCGCAATAATGTGACCTGTTTCGATCACATAGCCCCGGTCGGCAATGGAGAGGGCTTTTCGGGCATTCTGTTCCACGAGCAGGAACGTGATTCCCCGGTCCCGCAACTGCCCGATTGCCTTCATGATCTCATCCACCACCAAGGGGGCCAATCCCAGGGAACACTCATCCAGGAGCATGAGCTTCGGGCACGACATCAGCGCGCGCCCGATGGCCAGCATTTGCTGTTCTCCTCCGCTCAGCGTCCCCGCCAGTTGCCCCGCACGCTCCTTCAGAATCGGGAACAGGTCGAAAATCTCTTTGATAACCTGGTCCACCCGGGCGCGGTCCGCACGGCTCCGTTTCTGGTAGGCTCCGAGAGTGAGATTATCCATCACCGTCATCGGCGCGAACAACTGACGCCCTTCCGGAACCAGGGCAATTCCGAGTCGAACAATCTTCTCCGGCGGAACCCTGCCGATTTCCCGTTCACAAAACAGGATCTGGCCGCTCCTGGCCGGGATCAAACCGGCAATCGTGTTCAGAATCGTACTCTTCCCCGCACCGTTGGCCCCGATCAATGTAACAATCTCTCCCTCCCGCACACGCAGAGAGACACCTTTCAGAATCTCGATCCGACCGATTGAACTGCGAAGATTAACGATCCGAAGCACTCTGTTCCTCGCTCTCTCCCAGGTAAACGTCGATGACTTGTTTGTTGCGTTGAATCTCGCGTGGCGGTCCCTCCGCGATCTTCGCGCCCCGCTCCAATACGATCACCTCGTCCGAAATATCCATCACCAGCGACATGTCATGTTCCACCAACAGGATGGTAATACCGATGTCGCGGATCTTTCGGATCAGATTCGCCATTTCCTCGGTCTCCCGAATATTGAGGCCGGCAGCCGGTTCATCCAGAAACAGCAATTTCGGCTCGGTGGCCAGGGCACGTGCCACCTCGACTCTCTTGTGAAGTGCAAACGGTAATGATCCCGGTGGAGAATCCAGGGAATCATGAATCCCCACAAAGGCCAGCTTCTCTTTGGCTTTCTCGGCGATCTCCCATTCTTCTCTGCGGGCCTGAGGGGTTTTGAACGAAACATGCAACATTCCCCGACGGGACCGGGGATGACGTCCCACCATGACATTCTCCAGCACGGACATATTGTTGAATACCAGAGAGGTCTGAAATGTCCGCGAAATCCCCAGGGATGCAATCACATGCGGTTTGAGATGCTCAATAGTCCGGCCCTCGAAGACAATCCGTCCGGACGTGGCCGGAATGACGCCGCTGATCACATTGAACAACGTGGTCTTCCCGGCTCCGTTCGGACCGATGATCGCCTTGATTTCGCCCTGCGAAACCTGAAACCCCACATCGTTCAGGGCCAGGATCCCGCCGAAAGCGCGATGTACGCGGTCGATCTCA
>JAKPYU010000594.1 GCA_029568995.1 Candidatus Omnitrophota bacterium
ACCGGGAACATTGAAAACGGCTTCATCGGTTCGTTCCAATCCCGGAAGGATTCGCGCTTCCTCTTTCTGCTCTTGTAAAAGCCGTGCAATCGGAACACGATAGGCCTTCGTTTCTTCTTTGCCTTTTGTGTTGAATGTGTAATACGGATCGATCCCCACCAGGCGAAGAAGTCTTCGCAGTAGTGCCGCCTCAAATCGACGGGAAACATAGAAGGTATAGACCAGTTGATTGTATACCGGTATCCCTGCACGTCGAAGGCGGTCTACCGCCGTCACCATATCCGGGGTGATTTCGTATGGATGTTCCACATGAGTCACAACGGCAATCTCTCTCCGTCCGGGCACACGAAGAGAACCCAGCAGTTGCGCAAGCCCGTCGGTAAATCGCATCGGCAGAGTGACGGGTGTTCGTGTCCCGATGCGAATTCGCTCCACGCTGGGGATTGCGGCGACTTTTCCAAGGATCTCGCCGAGAATGTCGTCGTCGAGAGTCAGGGGATCTCCACCGGTAACCAGTACTTCGCGAACAGTTGGGTGATCTCGAATCCACGCAAGCGCTGCCTCGATCCGCTCCGTGGAAGCAAGTGCTTCCTCCGAGAGAACATCCGTGATTTCCCAGTTTCTTTGACAGTAAACACAAATCTGCGGGCAGGTGTTATAGGGTTTAAAAATCACGATCCCCGGATATCTCCGGGTAATCAGGTCGATGGGTGAAGTGTCATGTTCCCGCATGAAATCGAGATCGCATTCTTTGCTTGTGCGGTACTGTTTCATGTGTTCGATGTATTCGGAATTCGGAATGACCTGCGCGCGGACGGCTTGGTCTCGACCGGACGGCTGGTGATCCATTAACGAGAGATAGTAGGGAGTAATGCCCACGGGGATTCGAGATTCCCTCGCGGACCGGATATCTTCGAGTTCTTCTTCCGTCACATGTACAAGCGAAAGCACGGGGTGAACATCCCGAATGATATGTTCTAACTGCCAGCGCCAGTCATGCCAATCCTCGGTAGAGGCTCCGAATTGCCGGCAAATCCCGTCACGGAGAATGACACGCTCTGCGATAATTTCCTCTTGCAGTCCATGCGCGTACCGTTGCATCCTTTCTTCGACGTGTTTGCCGAATCGGTCCAGTTCGTTGGATCGTGCCAGGGCCGCCCGTCGTCCCGTAAGCGCGCTGCTGATATTGAGATACTCGGACATTTCCGAGGTTCCCCGTGTTTCCAGTCCCATAATGATGTGCATGAGATCGGCAAAGAATCCGGATTGAAGATCGGGACGTGGATTCCTTTTCCCAAGATCGAATAGAACTTTGGCCACGCTGAATCCGGTAAGACTCTCCGACCGTGCCTTGAGAAGAGAACGCATGGCACGCGCGCAATCCCGCACACGGATCACCTTCCCTTCCGACAGCCCGACATCTTCGCGAAACATGTCGTACTGGTAACGGCTGACCTGCTCGAATATCCGCTCACGGGCCACTTCCACATTGCTTGCGGACTCCGCAATCGCCAGGAACTCAGCAGCCTCCACACGAAAGTTCTCTTCGGTATATTCAACGGTCTGAGCAGAAAGCACCATGATGTTCTCCTCCTGATATCTGTGAATATTCCCCACTTATCATCGGCAACATGTGATCACGCCCGCTTATTGCCCGATGGCGGTCTATTCCGGACCAAAGATCGACAAAGGTACTTCTTCAGGAAATCACACTCAATCTGCTGTCAGGCTGTCCCTGCAGCCTGTTCATTGACAGGGAATACAGTTCACGGCATTGCCATCCCCGCTTCACTTCGAAAAACTGAATCATTCCATGACGGCTATCTCTATCAGTCACATATCTTATCAATATGCAACGTTATTTCATTACAAAAGCAATGCCGATTTTCGAATAATCCACCGCCATGTAGTGCTATTATATCCCAAAATATAAAAAAGATCAAGGTATTAATTCGGCGGCGGCGAGACCGGCGGGACGTGCATTCGCTTCAAGGAGCATCCAACGGATTATCTCCTCGCCCGGACGCCACAGCGGAATCATGTCGAATGCAACCAACGATGATCGGTCCGTATCCGGCGCATCGTGCTCCAGCGCTGCAACCGCGACCTGACCGAGGGATATGATTGATTCCGTATCCAAGGCTTCTTCGGGAACGAAGTGGCTTTTTCCTTCTTCAACGCATACAAGTGCTCTTCTGCCATCACGGAACCCGAGAATAGTCGCGCCGCACCCCACGGACACAACATCGGATGAAGCATCTCTCGCGACGTACCAGCACCCGGAATAGGACCAGATCCCGGAACCGGTTTTGACTACATTCATACGAAGTATCGCCCTTCTCGGAACACCGTCATAGTAGATATGTACATTTCCGCATTCCTCGCGTATCAGGGCGTCATTGCATGGCTGAATGTTTTGCGTGATATGGAATAGCGCATCCTCTACCTGCCCGGATTGCAGGCTGAATCGGCCCACGCGATCCCCCTCCGTGGAATCATCCGGCAGCACATAAACCGCCGGAACCTGCTCGGCTATCTCCAATAGAAGGCCATGGATTTGATTACTCGTCCATTCTTTTGGCACAAGCCAGTATGCCGGAGTCGGAATTCCGGCCCGTTGCCAGCACTGATGCGCAAGGTGTTTCTGGTCTGCCCGTTCACTGACTCGACCGGCGGGATTCAACAACACGATCTGCGCCGCCCGGGCTTCAAATGTCCGTTGACGATGAAGAGAAATCTCCTCTTTGCGTGGCAGGTTCAGAATGAGCGCCGAGTCAATCCGTACGGGATGCTCAAACCGTACCAGGCGCGACTTCCCGTCATGTCCCACCAGGATTCCACCGCAAACGGTTCCGTCGCTCGGAATCCAAAATGAACGTGGGACGCCGATCACTCTCGCATGAGGTCGTAGAATCCCGATGCGTCCCTCCTCCAGCGCATGGACCGTCTGAGCAATGGAGAGGATTTCATTGCCGGTGAGAATCGCCAGTATTTCGTTTCCCTTCCGCCATTCCTCGACGAATTGTGTCGTCCAGACCAGCGGTTCGACTCGAGCCATGGATAATTGAAATCGGCTGACAACCCGCTCCCGAAACAGGGCCTTGACTGTGTCCAGATAGGTCTTGTCTCGTACCGAAGCAGAATCTCCATCCGTCAGCCGAACGCGATTGTAGATGTCCTCCCAGACGTGCTCATCCTGCAGGACGGCATCAATGGCATCAACTAGAAGAACAGAATTCGCTGGAGCAGACAGACAATCCCAACCATTCGCTCCGAAACGTGATTCCAGCAAGGTCCGCAACAAAGCGTCCAGGAACACACTGAATTCGTCCCTGGAAAATTCCTTCATTGTTTCAGTTCATTCTCGGCGCGGCGAATGGCTTTGCCGACCGCATCGACTTCGGAACTGGCGGAGAGAAAACGCGGCTTTGCCGCCGCCTTATTATAGAGCGATTTCGTGTGCATCAGGTTGGCAAGACGATCCCGATAGACTCTCGCCCGTTCACCCAGGCAGCGGAAAATCGTGTAGACTCCTTCACCTTTCCGCTCCGGCGGCAGTTGATCGTTATGCGGACGCCACAGTCCCGCACCGGGATTCGGCTCGATTTTAAACACCGTCAGCAATCGCAGTGCTTCTCCCCGGCTATCGAATAGTGGAATTCGTATCCCTGCCTCGTCAAAAGCCGGAATGGGTAACGGATTGCCTTGCGAATCCACGCGTGGGATCGGTCTTCGTTTCTTATCGAAAATCTCTACTTCGGTCGGAGAGCCGTCCTCATGGAACAGCGGCAGGATCTTCTCCGCCTTCCTGTCGTATACTGCAATGTAGTGGTCCTGTTGATCGACCAGCATGACCGGCATATAGTCGCCCATCTCATAGGGAATATCCCAATCGGCTATCCCGGTCAGGTCCTCACCCAATTCACGGGGGACACGCGCCTGGAATTCCGGGTAAATGTCCAGGTACTCATCGAGAATCTCTCGCCAGTGTTCCCGAATATAGTTTCTCTGGCTGACCAGGGATTCCAGTGCCGCATAGGTGATTCCATCCCGGAGGTCTTTGCGATACTTGGGATGGATCATGTTGTCCGTGTATTCATACAGCAAACCGCCCTGCCCCACATTAGCGATCCCTGCGGTAGAGATCACACAGATATGATGCGAGATCTGGTAATCCTGTGCCCCGCGCACCACAATCTGACGGAAATAGCAGAACAGCGGGGTCTGCGGTTCCCGATCCAGATGGCAAGTTGCACCAATTCGGGCAAACCGATCCACCATCGACTCCAGGAACTCCCGCCGGAACAGCTGGCGCACCCGCGAAGTAATCACCGATTGCACGGCCACATTATCCGTCTGCGAAATATCGTAGATTAGCTCGGTCAATTCCCGGATATTATCGGTCAGCAGTTCGTGATCCTGGCGGACGGGGAGGATTTTAGCCCGTCGGCCACCGGATTCCTTTTCGGGCTTTACAATCACAATGTCATGGTTTTCGGCAAACTCAGTGAGTCGCCGACGGACTTCTTTAAGCCCCTCTTCCTCGGACACGGCATTGCGTTCCCGCCGATACCAGTTGAACTGATCCGCCGTGCGCACGCCGCTGCCTTTCAGCATATCCGGGAGCGCGCATTTGAGATGCGTTGCCGCTTCCCACAGGATCGGCTGAATCAGCGGGCAACCGACTTTGCCGATATCGGGCCGCAGGGGATGGGTGAAGTGGAAGAACACGGCATCGGCAATGAGTGGCTCCGAAAGTTGAATGGCCACAAAGATCCCATCATCGCCCAGCAGGCGGCAACGCTGCTTGATTTCCTTTTCCGGTTTGCCCGCTGCATGGAGTAATCGTTCAAAATCCGACGCGTTCAGGTACATGAGTCCGTCATGAACCCGAAGCACTGTTCGGCCCGCTCGCGTGTCGTCCTCAATGGTGGGGAATGCAGACAAAATCAAGTTGATCTTTTCATTGCGGGCAAGGCGATGGCCCTGCTCCAGAGCGACGGGGACTGTTGTGTTCCCGAACGGGTAGATAATCCCTACCGTGGGGCGTTCGTTCGCCAGTAGTGAATCCGGTGAGACATTCAGCAGCAATTCCGGTAACGGAAATCCATCATGTACCAGCACGGATGCATCCCGAAGCCGCGCATAGGAGAACCAGAAGCGTTCCGCGTCGTTTTCTCCTCTCACTCCAAGGGGAATCACTCCTCGCGAGGCATCTCCGATCCAGGCATCCTGGTAGGCAGAATCCGTCTCCGCAAGGCGTGTTTCAGTCAGCATCAGCATCCGGGCGTAGCGATACAGCCACTGATGGCGTCGGGTGGCCAACTCAATTTTCTGTTCACGGGTGAATCCTTCAAACGCAGCCGAGCGCTGTTTGTGGTAATGGTATGGAATGTAGTCGAAGATATGGCCGTTGACCGTCGTATCGAAATAGCGCGCGATCTGAACCATGAGTTCATCGGGATTATCCGCGCCAAGCGTCCGCTGGATCAGCAGGGCGCGGTCGAGCAGTTCCAGGACCTCCGCGCAACGCATCAACATCTCGTTGTCTTCACGATGCTTTTCCGTGGCCTTCGCCAATGCATAAACCAGCGGAAGATACCCATCATCCAGCGCCATTCCTGCCCCAAAGAAGCCATCCAGTCTGGTGTCCGCATCACGACCGGTCATTGCCAGTTCCGAGCAAACCTGTCGTACCAGTGCCTTTGTCCACGCCAGGAATCTCCCGTAGTTCTCGGGATCGACTTTTCGAGTCCCGTCACCGAGAAAGGCCGCAGCGGTATCGTACAATGTGCGGAAATCGCCGGCGGGGGATTCCGCAAGAAACGCGCGACGCTGTCGGCGCTGACGGTTGGCTAATTCAGCCTGTTTCCGACGCGCGGCACGCGCCGCAAGACGACTAACCTGTTCCTCTGCCGCTTTCAGCGAACCTTCAATGCCGGTCGAAACCTCCCGGTACTCGGAAACCTCCGGCATACTATAGATCGGTCGGACAAAAGAGGTAACAACGTCATCTACCAGGTCCCCGGTCAATCCGGACAGATTTCCACGCTCTGCTCCCGATTTGGCAATCAGGCTCTCGAATTGCTTACGCCGCATTGTCATTTCGGGCGCTTCCAGCTTGCCGTTGATTGCATACATCCCGCCCAGGACCAGCCAGGTTCCAAAATCGAGATCACCGAGTTTCAATCCGCGCTTGACGAGGCTCATCGCCTGGGATGCCAGGTGGTAGGAATGCTGAACGTGTTTGGGACAGTGCATCTGCCGGGCGGTAATTTCATCCTGTGCGGCCCGCTCGGCCCGGCGATGGCGAATCATCCGTTCGCGAATCCGCTCATAAATAGCCGTGGCTTTCGCGGTCTCTTCTTCTTTCAGTGCATCCAGAAGAGCAACGGCTTCATCACGATCCTTTTCCATTTCGTGTCGCCAGATCTCAATGCTCTCATCGCCAAGTCCCAGAGAGCCGTACGCCGCATTCGGTTCCAGGGCGAGTAATTCCTTTACCTTGCATTCACTGGAGGCGTAATGGTACGAGAACGCCCGACGGCGGCCGCCGGATGTACTGTCTGCAAACACGAGTGCACTGTGCGGTCGGCCCCGGCGAAGGAAGGCGATGAATCGCGGGAGATCGTCGATCAGGTCGAGCAACTCAGGATCGGGAATCCCCAGGTCGACAAAGTCCGATCCCTGAAGGGCCTCCCGATACGTGCGGAACGGGCCGCGCCGGTCAATGACAACCAGGTGAATCCGCGCGCCGATTTTCTCGACCAGGGCGTTTCGTTCCGCATCGGGAAGATCCTTCACACCAACCCATCGTTTCAAATCGCCGCCATACACATCGCAATTGCAGCGGATCATATTGTCGTCCAGACCGGCTTCGTGCAGGACATCAACAATCTCGTCTTTCGCGGGTTCCAGGCCGGAAGCCGGCACATAATTCAGCAGATCCGAGCCGGTACAACGTCCGACAAAACGAATATCGGCAGGGGATTTCACATCCCGGATCATGCGTCGCACTAATTCCCGACCATCCGGGTCCAGATCCAGCAGGAGATGTTTCTCGGACATGCCGGAATAAATGGCCAGTTTTCGCGCCCCCGCGCTGAACCGCACATCGGATATGGGGATCTCCTTGTCCGCGATCCGTTCGCCTTCTTTGTACGACGCACCGATGACACCGATACACTCGTCCTCCGGAGCAACCTGCGGATTCCGTTTCCGCGCCGCTTTCAGGAGACGTTGGATCAAATGCACCTTCCGGAACGGGCCGGACCGGTTGATTTCCTCCAATCCCTGCGCCTTCTTGTTTACCCAGTCCGTAAAGGCATATTGGATTTCACGTTCTTCGTCACCCTCGCGGCCCATGACGCCGAGCTGCTCGAAAATGGACGCCAGGCGAGGTATTCGGGCAAGGAATCCTTTCCCCTCCGTTGCGGTCACATATTTCTCGATTCGTGGCTCCAGGAAAGCACGTGCTTTCTGTTCCCATTCCAGGATGGAGCCGCATTCCGTCCAGAGCCTCAGCGCCGCCCGCAAATCTTTCGTCAGGTCGGCCCGGATCTCTTTCGGAATGCCGAATGAATCGTAGATATCCGACGCCGTAGTGGGACGCAACGCGGCAACAATAATCGCGTAGAGCAATGAGAACTCTTTCGGAACACAGAACCCGCCATACGTTTCCCCCGTCGGCAAAACCATGCGGTCGCCACGCATGTTCCATTGATCGCGGAAGAATTCAAAATCGCCGATCCCGAGAACGTCGATATTCACTCCGGCGGTCAGGGAGAGGTAGAACACACCGCCGCGCGAGAAAAAGTTCTCGCCCACTTTCAGAAATTCCGCCAGTCGGGGCGAATCCACAGCGGTCACACCCGCCATGTTGTATAGGCCATAGAATGAGCGCCCACTGTTGGCGGCGTTGACATCCACACCGCCCACCCATTTCGGCACATTCTTAACGGAATGCACCTCCTGCGCCCCCAAGTCCACGCGGCTGGGCGTATACAGGAGGTTATACCGTTTATATGGGCCGGTCGCTTCGTAGCGGAATCGGGGATTATCGAGATCGACAGCACGTCCCGCCTCGGCGATCACCTCGCGGCGCGCATACAGAAGGGCATGCATATTGCGCAGACGGCGTTTCAAATAAGAGACCGCCTCACCCTGCAATCCGAGTTCCTCGACCAATTCCCGCCGTGCTTCGGCGTGGATATGGCTTTCTTTCTCGCGTTTCCAATCCGCATTGGCATCGACAAAGGATTGGGCGCTTTTCTTCGATTCCCGTACGGCGGTCTCCAGAGCATTTTCGGAAACAACTTGCGTAACGGCGTTCTTCTCCAATTCGGGATGATTGGAGCAGTATTCGGAAATAACAGGCAACACTTCTTCGCGGGCAAGGCTATCGAGTTCTCCCTTTCCTTCCGCAAGCGCCGCCAGAAGTCCGACCTCTCGCCCGACTTCCGGGTACGAGAGGACAACCTTGAGAAGGGCGACATCGCGATCTTTGGGATTTTCGGGATCGAGACCCTCTTCCTCCATCACGGTGAACAGATCGCCTTGCAAGTCCATCTCATGAACAAGAATGCGCGCTGCAGAAAGGACTCTGGATTCGTAGTCCTCAATTCGCTGCTGAACTTTGTCCTCAAGGGACCGCGCGCGGGCGACATTGAACAGGGCCATGGACTCTTCCAGCCAGTTTCGGATATGGGTGTCCGTTTCGCCGGGACCGAGAGTGGTCAGGACATGAAGATTCGGCAGGTTCCGCCGCCTGGCAAGCGCGATATTCCGATAGAGATCCAGCCGCTCCTGTCCGCCGGATTTTTTCAGCTGCCGGG
>JAKPYU010000794.1 GCA_029568995.1 Candidatus Omnitrophota bacterium
GCGACGAGCACAATGGCTATGAAGATAAGATACCGTCTCATCGTCGTGTTCTCCTATTACAATATGTAAAGAGAAACGTAACAGTATTTATGAATTGTTGGATTCGTTCTGCAGTGCAGCTTTTATTTCTTTGATGTCCTGCGCCATTTCCACCGGATCGTATCCTGCCAGCTTCCAGATGTGCAGTGATTCCGCACCCCACCATCCAAACCGTTCCTCACAATAGACAAGGAGTGTGGGAAGACCGACGATCACAAGCGCCACAGACGCCACAACCAGCGGGACCGATAACCCCAGCAGGTTCTTCTGCACGATCGCGAACGTCATAATGTTGACAAATCCCATACCGATACCGACAATCGACCAGATACGGTTCAGGCGTGCTCGCATCCTCCCGATGAACGCAGCGGTGATCATACCTCACCCATGCGACGATACCCTACCCGTGAGATCCTTTCTGCGGTTGTGGTGTTCCTGGCAGCGAACGCCATGGCCTTCCGTGCAGGATACGAGTACCGTATCTTTTCCCACGGTGTCATCACCCTCTTCTCTGTGAAATGTTCATGGTGTCGTGTCGCACCGAACACCCCGCGTGAAATCGTGAACCCTGCATTCAGCACATCCATCTCAAAAAGGAATCCTTCATCAACTTCATTTCGTGTTTCTGGATTGATATAGCACCTGAATGGAATGGTCGTGAACACGTTGCGGGAGATCAACGTTCCTCCAAATCCATTATAGGTGAAACACCCGTTTTTCAACCGGTAAACATTATACACAACGTCGAATCCCTTCTCATGTTCGTGCACCAGCGCAGGGAGCAGATCACAGGAATATTCCATATCGGCATCGAGGAACACCATGACGTCATACTCTCCTTCGATTGCCTGCTGGCGTAACTTCTCCCGGCCCGCAACAATCCGTTCCAACCGGGTTGGGTACTGTGCATCAAGGCACGAATCGGTCACAAGAGAGATCGTGAGGGATACACGCTCCGGGCAATCAAAGAAATAACCTTGTTTTATGAATCGTGGTATCTCCTCACGATCACAATCTGCTACAGGCCCGCCGATCAGGATACGCATTCTGCCACCTGTTCATATGCTGCGTGCACCCCGGTTGCGAACCGGTCCCATGTGAATTGTTTTGCCCGGGAAAGCCCGCGTCGCCCGAGTTCGTGCCGAAGACCACGATCACCCATGAGCATAGCGATCGCTTCGGAGAGTTGGTCACTATCTCCGGGGTTGATAGTGAGTGCAGCATCTCCCACAACTTCAGGAAGAGAGGAACAATTCGATGTAATCACCGGGCACCCGCACGCCATCGCTTCAAGTGGCGGGAGTCCGAACCCTTCAACAACGGATGGCCAGACCAACATCAGTGCATGAGAGTAGAGTGCAGGAAGTATCCGGTCGGGAACATACCCGAGGAACCGGACGTTTCCACATTCACCGGAAGCGGTTTCCACCTCCTCGGTCATCCAGCCCCCACCGGACGCAATCACCAGGGGAACATCAGGTGCGACCTTTTTCATTGTGCGGATAATCAGAGGAATGTTCTTTCGCGGGTCGATGGACCCCACGAACAAAACATATCTGTGTGGAAGGAGTTTGTACAGGTCGATGATTGTTGTTTCATCCACCGGACGAAATCGCTCGTCTACGCCAGGATACGCAACGGTGATCTTCTCTTCCGGGATCCCACACTGCTGCACAGCAACATCTTTCGATGCCTGTGAGATGGACACCACGTGGTCGGCTACCTCAAGGTTTTTCCTGGCGCAGAGTTTCCAGTAGATCTGCATAGGTGGTGTGAGGTATTGTGGATGAGTATAGGGTATCAGGTCGTAGAGTGTCACCACTGACGGAACGGTGGGTTTCACCATGTTCAGCCACCCGCACGAATTATGCAGGATGTCCACGTTAAGGTGCTTTGCAGTCAGTGAGAGGTATGACTGGTACAAGGATTTTGGAACAGGAGGGTTTACAATCTCCGTGTTGTGAAACCGGTCGAACTTCTCGGTTTTGGCAATCGGCACCATCTCGTCGTTGGGAAACAATACGCGACACCGCTGGATCAGGTTCAGCGTAGTGTTTCCAATCCCTACAAGGTTACGGGTTGATAATGATTCACAAGAGACACCCACTTTCATGTTTTCACCACCTGGAGTGCAGCACATCCAAACTGCTTGACCGCCCGTGCTACACCAAAATGCCGTGCTGCGGTCTTTGCATACGCCACCTGACACGCCCACCAATTATGGCAGAGCATCCCGTCGTGCACACGATACTCATAGAGCGGGAACGGGATGGTGCGGAACTTCATTCCGGCAAGCCACGCACGGATCCAGAAATCCCAATCCTCCGCACGGAACAGACCTTCATCATATCCCTTGAGGTCGTGCCATACGTGCGGCCTGAACATGAACGATGCGTGCACGGAGTTCTGATATTTGAGATGTTCAGGCAACGGCGCAGAACATCCGGCAACCCGCTTGCCTGTCGCGTCGATAATTGAATAATCCGAGTAGACAATATCACCCGGAGAATCGGTCAGTGCATTCACCATCGTTCCGAACGCAAACGTGAGATACCGGTTGTCATGGCTCGTCCAGGTCCAATACTCCCCGCGAGCCACCAGGAACCCACGGTTCAACGTGGCAGGGAGTTTCCGGTTGCGCTCGTTGTGGTAGATCCTGATCCGTTCGTCAGTCTGTGCATCGAGGATCGCACGGGTGTTGTCGGTCGATCCGTCGTTGATGATGATAAGCTCCCAATCGGTGAACGTCTGGTTGATCACCGAGTCAATGGATTCCTTTAGGTATCGCTCTCCGTTGTAAACCGGGAGAACGCAGGAAACCTTGGGAGTCATGGAGATCATAGCGGCACCTCACGGTCAATCAACCGCTCTGGTTCGACCGCCTTACAATACGGTTCGTACCATTCCGGTTCGTCGAAATCATCGGTGATGCCCTCCCCGACATCCACAAAACACGGGTGGTCCTGCCGTCGCCCGAACTTTCGTATCCCCTTCCAGTATGCGATAGGAAACCTCCCGAACGCCAAGAAGAGATCATACAGTGCGGGGTGCTGTGAGTTCAGGTCGTGGAGAACAACAACATCCCACTGGTTCCCTTCGCCATTTATGGTCAGAGAATCGGTGTGAATGCTGGCAAGGGTTTGCAGTTCGGAACTATAAAAAGCAAAAGCAAATATCTCCTCGTGCGGGCGACCGGTAAGCTGGTTCGGTCCCGCTCTCCCGTAAATTGAGAACGGTGTTGTGGTGGTGAGAACCCGCCGGAGCGTTCCCTTCATCCACGACACATCACCGAGAAGGTAGTATGTCATCTTCTGCCCGAACAGGCGCATAGTGTCGAGAAAGAGTTGGTTTGGGTTATCAGGTTGCAGTTCCGGCCCGATAACATGAACGTTCACATCCGGGCGAATCTCTTTCACTAATCGGACGGTGCGGTTCAATACTGGCTCCCCGCAGACAGGCAGCATATATTTTACCGTGCCATTCCACCGCTTGGATCTCCCTCCGGCGAGGATGATCACGGAATCCGGTGTCACAGGTATCTCCCCCTGCGTTCAATACAGACCTCTGGAACGATCGCAGTCTTTGATAAAGAGAGCAACCAGACAACCGTTTGGGAAATATCAACAAGAGGGATCAGGTCTTCACCCGGTGCAATCCCCTGTCCTATGTGGGTATCACAATCACCAGGACAGATTGCGGTCGCCTTGATCCCGTACTGCACGTTCTCACGCAGGATCGCTTCAGTGAGTGCGTTCATCCCGTTTTTTGAGATTGCATATGATGAACATCCAGCCCGGACCCGCTTTGCCGCCATCGAGGAGATGTTGAGGATATATCCACAATGCCGCTTTCGCATTCCCGGCAGTACTGTGCGTGACCAGTTCCACGCGGTAATAAGGTTAGACATGATCATCGAGGAGAGCCAGCTTGGATCTTCCTGCACAAAATCACACGAATGAAACTCCCCGGCGACGTTGACAAGGACATCAACCCGCCCGAGTTTCCCGGCCTGCTCCTCGACAAGCTCAAGGTCGCGGGCATCGCAGGTATCACGCCCAAAAGAGTGAACGGTATATCCGTTTATTTCCAGAGTATCAGCGATCTCTTTTCCGATCCCTCTGGTCCCTC
>JAKPYU010000618.1 GCA_029568995.1 Candidatus Omnitrophota bacterium
TTCGTCGGCTTTCGCCATGTTCCGAACATTCGTAACCGTATCGGTATGGAAAAGAAAGCGGGCGCGATGGCTCCGGTCGCCCTGGGACTGGGCCATTCGAGTGAGAGCCTCGGCGAGTTTCGGCGAATCGGAGTGAAAGTAGTGAAGTGCGAAATCCCTTGAGTATTCCTCGAACGGAATGGGAGAAGGATTCCAGGAAACCGAAGCGCAATACGCCACGCCGTAGTGGTTCCATTCATGCAAATTCGTTCCGGCGGCATTTCGGTAGGGATCTCCCCAGCTGCTGACAAAATGCCCGACAGCCCCCGTCTGCGCCGTCTGCAATGCAAGCGCCTCCATGTTCCGAAACGACCTGGCGTAAATCGGGTACAGATTATTCCAGTCCCAGAGGCCGGAAAGCGTAGTCACCTCGAACCCCGCCTTGAGGAGCGTGTCGATTCCGGTGTAACGATCTCTGGGTTCATAGTCCCAGAACATCATGCTGATGTCTTTCGGCAGGAGTTCGAGAATGCCGGGATATTTCAGCGCAATATCGGCATACATCATCATCTTCTTACCGTGGGATCGAACGAGATCATTCATGCGAATGTAATAGTCGGCGATCACTTTCTCGCGGCCAAGTCTCTCCACAACCTCTTTCGACTGTCCCTTGCCGACGGAGTAACTCTCATCGAGTCCGCAATGGAAATACGGTGAATCGAAGGCGTCGCTGACCTCGCCGACGATTCTCTCAACGAGCGAAAATGCCTCATCGCTGGTCGGGCAGAGTTCCGACCCGCCCTTCACCTCGGCCAGATGTCCGTATTTCGGGTGCGCCAGAAGGTTCTCCATGTGAGCGAGGAGCTCCACGGTAGGAATCACGGTCATGTAGTATTGTTTAGCATACGCAACGATTTCCTTGAGTTCCTCGAATTGGAACCGATCGTATTCCAGTCCGATCTCCGAATCGAATTTGTAGACAAAATGGTCCGGTTCGATAAAGAACAGGTATGTGTTCACTTTAAACCGCGAGAGGATGCGTATCGAGCGCTTATGATCTTCCATGGTCGGAAGCTGATTGCGCCCATAGTCTTCGCTGTATCCTCGCATTTGGATTGCGGGCCGGTCGGCGATGTGCAGGCACGGGATTTTGCGATCCTTGCGGACAACAGAACTTGTGAAAATCTGTTCCAGTGTGGTCAGACCATAAAACAGCCCCGGTTCTGTGTCCGCATGAATCCGGATGTATTTCGGGTCAATCGTCAGGTCATATCCTTCGGGGTGATTGATCGGAGTTGGAGGAGGCAGATGGATATCACCCTTTGCCGATCCAGTTCTTGCGACAAGGGAGAAAGTATCGCCGACCATTGTTTCAATCTTGATCGGCTTGCGTTGAAGATGGAGGTTATCCAGAGTTTCCCGGAGGTGGCGTTCGAGACGCTGCGCCGACTCCATACTGGTGGCCGTGATTGTGAAGACGGTTTTTGCAGGCTCGAACGAAAACGTCCCGTCGGTCATTTTGAGCGACTGGGGCCGCGGGAGAAGGCCCAAAGTATCCGTCGGGGTATCCGAATAAAGGGCCATCGAGGGAAGAACGAGAAAAAGAGCCAGCCCGATGCTGCGCATGATCGAGACTCCTTGAACAGGGATTCGGGTCCGTTGCCCGTGGAACCGGCTTATGATCTAATCTCCTCCGTTTGCGTCAAGGGCGGAATGCCAAGTGAGATCAGGCCACGGAGAGGACAATTGATACGATGAAATTGACGATTGAATGGGTGGACTTTTCCATTATTCTGATATATCTGGTTGGGATTGTCGGATTGGGATGCTGGGCCGGTTTGCGGCGTCGGGTGGTTGAGGGGGACGCCTATTTCCTTGCGGGGAAATCGCTCACCTGGCCGGTGATCGGCCTGGCCCTTTTCTCCACAAACATCTCCACAATCCACCTGGTCAGCCTTGCCCAGGAGGGATATGTCAACGGTCTGGCGTACGGCAATTTCGAGTGGATGGCCGCGTTTACCCTGATTGTCCTGGCGCTGTTTTTTGCGCCGTTTTATATCCGGTCCGGGGTGACCACCTTGCCGGATTTTCTCGAGAAGCGATATAGCCCTTCCTGTCGGGATTGCCTCGCGTTGATCTCGATCATCTCGGCCGTGTTTATCCACATCGGATTTTCACTTTACACTGGCGCTGTTGTCCTTCGGGGCCTTTTCGGCGTAGGAATTCTGTGGAGCATCATCCTGATTTCCTTATTGACGGGTTTGTATACAATCGTCGGGGGCTTGCTCGCCGTGGTGTGGACGGAGTCTCTTCAGACGGTGATCCTGCTGGCGGGAGCCGGGTGCATTACGTTTATTGGATATCAGCAGGTCGGGGGCTGGACCGGATTGGCCGGATGCGTGGAGCCCGTGCGACTGACGGTGCTCCGTTCGGCGGACGATCCCTGCAACCTGCCGTGGTATTCGGTTCTCCTCGGATATCCGGTGATCGGCTTGTGGTACTGGTGTGCGGATCAAACCATCGTGCAGCGGGTCCTGGGAGCGAAGGATGAAAATCACGCCCGCGTCGGGCCGCTGTTCACCGGATTCATCAAGATCCTTCCGGTATTTATTTTCGTCCTTCCCGGATTGATCTGCTTCGGGCTGATCCGACAGGGCAAACTACCCGATACGCTCTCGGATTCCGCCGATACATACGCGTTTATGATCAATCATTTACTTCCGGTGGGTCTGAAGGGAGTGGTTGCCGCCGCGTTGCTGGCTGCGCTGATGAGCACGGTATCGGGTGCATTGAACTCGATCGCTACCTTGTTCAGCTACGATATCTATAAGCGATGGCTACCCGACACGCCGGACCGAACGCTGGTAAAGATCGGTCGCATTGCGACGTTTGTCGCCATGGTGGCGGCGATTGCCTGGTCCCCGTTTGTCAGCCATTTCGAGAGTATTTTCCAGGGGATCTCCGCGGTAATCTGCTACATTGCGCCGCCGATTACCGCTGTGTTTCTCTGGGGTGTCTTCTGGCGTCGCGTATCGGCGGCGGCGGCATTTGCGACATTGTGTTTCGGCTTTGCGCTGGGATTTGTAGTTTTTCTATTGGATTGGTTCAAGGAATCCACCGGTTGGAATATCCCGTTCATGATGTCTGCGTTTTATCTTTTTGTAATCTGTTCGGGAGTATTATTCCTGATTTCTCTGTGGAAACCGCATGCACATACAACAGAGAGTGAATCCCTGGTGTGGAAAGATCCCCTGGATGCATTGCGCGGACCGGCCTGGCGTGGGGTGGGCAATTACCGATTCCTGTCACTTCTTTTATTCGTTGCCATGTTGCTGCTTTACTACACATTCGCTTGAATCCGATAATTAACAGCGACACGGGAGCGGGGGCATCCGTCCCCGACTGGCACCTGCATCGACCCACTTGTCCCCTGCTCTCTCTCCCTCCAGGAGAGGTTCGTTGCGAGAGAAGACTCCTATCAGAACGCAAAAAAATCTTTTTCAGGTGCTTGACGTGGGGGCAGGAGGGGAGTATATTCCATTTCGGGTGTCCCCGAGTTGCCAACTCCGGCATGATCTCGCGGGACAGTATAGTCACACAGGTACGGGTCTAACCACGAACCGGACCGGTTCAGGGTCCGCGACAGTCACATCGTTCCCGACGATGAACAACATCCTGCACAAGAGAATACCCACGGGATTTCCCCGATTGCACACCTCTGCAATTATGGGCTGAACGGTCCCGTGGCCCGCCTGAAGGAGAATTCCCATGATGTCTCGATCCGCTCTTCTCCCACTCCTGGTCTGCTGTTTTCTCACTTCCCCGTCGGCGGCTCCGGTCGGGCCGACGGCGTATGAATGGCTGTCATCCATCCAGGGCGAGCAAATGCAATACTACAGCGGAATCACCGGCAGTGATTCATCTGTCCATATCATCGGTTATCGATCGGGAAAGGTTGATGTATACAGTCCCTCCGGGTTCTATTTTACGTCCTGGGGAGTGGGTTCCGGTTCGGGGGATGGGCAACTATATCAGGCCCAGGGAATTGCCCGGGACGAGGCGGGGAACTTCTATATCGCGGATACGGGGAATAACCGGGTTCAGACGTTCAGTCCGGATGGATTTTATTTCAAGAAGTGGGGTATCCAGGGAAGCGGGGACGGGCAATTCTCCAGTCCTCGCGGAATCGCGGTGGGGCCGGGTTCCGATCCGGCGGTCTATGTGGCGGATACGGGCAACAATCGCGTTCAAAAGTTCAACAAGGATGGGTTCTTTTTTCAGAAGTGGGGTGTCCAGGGAAGCGGGGAGGGGCAATTCTCGAATCCCCAGGGGATCGCGACCGATCCATCCGGGTATGTGTATGTGGTAGATACCGACAACTATCGGATTCAGAAATTGAACGCAAGCGGTGAATATGTCAGCCAATTCGGCGGTGAGGGAACCGGAGACGGCCAGTTTCAGGCCCCTGTCCGGATTGCGGTGGACCGCCTGGGAGAAGTGTATGTGACCGATGCCTCGGTGAGTCGGGTGCAGAAATTCACGGCGAATGGAGAATACATCACGCAATTCGGAACCCCCGGATTCGGAGACGGCCAGATGATGGTTCCGGTGGGAATTTCTGTCAATTCCGACGGGTATGTTTATGTGATCTCCCTGGATTCAGGCAAGGTCGGGATCTGGCGTCCGGTGGGCGGATTTCCGACCATGACTCCGACCGGGGCAGCAAGCCCGACGTTCAGCCCGACTCCCACACCGACGGCCTCACCCACTTTGACCCCGTCTTTCTCTCCGACCCCAACCTCCACTTGCACGTCAACCCGGACCTGCACTCCGGCGCCGACCAGTACGCCCACCCGGACTCCCAGCAGCACGCCGACGTTTACGCCTGCGGCCACTCCCACGCCGGTTCCGATCTTGTACTCCTGGGATTTCAATGAGAACGGCAATTTCCAGGGCTGGACGACGAGGAATATCAACGACGCGAAGGTCGAAAACGGCTCCCTGTCCGGAATGACGGCCACAGCGGACCCGTTTGTGCGGCTAGCCCTCGATACCCCTTATGACGCCCGGTACACAACCGGTCTGAATATCCGCCTGAAAGCCGACCAGCAGACGAAGTGCCAGATCTCCGTCACCTTTCAACAGGCGGGATATCAGAACTTGGGGGACCATACGTTACCGACGGCGGGCGAATATTCCGTCATTACGGCACTGTTTCCGCAGGGGCTTTTGGCGAACGAGACCATTCTGGCGATCCGGGTTGATCCGACGGTTTACCAGGGCGGGCGGTTTGACATCGACTATATCCGCCTGATCGCCTCCGGCGTGCCTACCCCGACACAAACACCGACGGTGACACCAACGGCGACGGTGACCCCGACTGAGATCCCCATCCCCGAGGAAATCGAGGTGATCCAGGTGGGACAGAGCCGGGACTACAAGAGCGCCATCGACATCAAAGACCCGATCTCGGCGGCAAACGGCGCGTATTTCTTCACAGAACCCTTGCTCTCTCTCGGCGGCCCGCTGGACCTGCGATTTGAAGTTACCTACCGTTCGGATCTCGACCAAGTCAATGAGCAAGTTGCGCTGCCTTGGTCATTCTGGTGGTCTCCCTTTACCACAGCGCAAATCGAATCGTCCCCGGACGGACAGGTGTTTGCACACTTTCAGATTCCAAACGGAAATCACCTGTCATTCAAGAGTAACGGCGATAATTGGGATTTGATGGGCGTGGACCCGAACCAGGAAAACAGCGGATTCAGTATTCCCTATCAAATGAAGTCGACGCAGGGATATCTCTATCTGATGGACCCGATTGGAGAGCGGGTGTACATTTACCAGAAAATGGGAACGGAGCGAACGAGAATCGTCCAGATTGCGGATCGAGATGACTGTAATCTCCTCTTTTACTACGGAACCGATGTGGATCTCAACCCGGCGCAAGTGACCGACCTGTTCGGCAGAGGGCTGGATTGTACATACACCCAATTGAAGGGGAAGAAATACTTGCAGTCGGTTACCGATTTGAGTGGACAACGCCGATTCACTTTCGGTTATCACGAAGGGGAATCCGGGGAGCCGCTGCTGACATCGATCACGGGTCCGGCAGGCAATAGTATACGGTTTGAGTATAACGCATCGGGACAGATTATCCGAAAGATACTTCCCGAAGGCAATACACCTTACAGCCAGATCTATGCGATTAAAGAATTGAATGGCCGGTCGGCTCCACGGGTGACGGTTCAGGAAGACGCGGAAGGGAACAGAACGACAATTGACTATTCTCCGGATGCGGACCGGGTGCTGGTGACCCATGCGAGCGGTTCCCAGAGCGAATTTCAGCATTACGGATCGCATGATCTCCCTGAATGGATTCGCGATCCGGCCGGGAACACAAGCGAATTCACACAGTATAACAGTGGAGGATTCGCGGGCCTGGGTACGATCACCGACGGTTTGGGCCGGACAACCCAGATTGACTACCACTCGCGGAGAGGCAAGGTCCAATCTGTTCGGAATGCTCGGGGGGATAATCTGTCCGTCGAATATGATGAACAGACGCACACCTTCAGGAATTCTCGGAACGGCGAGCAGGTGTCCTTCGCGACGGTCGGCCCTCACCGGATCTTTTATCCGGACAGATCATACGAGGAGTTCCTCTATGATATGAACGGGCACGTGTTGTATCACGTGGATCGAAAGGGAAATCGATCCGACTACGAATATAACCAGTACGGCCAGTTGGTGCGGGCTACAAATCCCGCTGGAGGCGTGACGGAATATACTTATGGGAATCACGCGAATCTGAAATCCGAAACCGATTCGGACGGCGTATCCATGGAATATCGGTTCGATTTAATGAATCGCCTGGAGGCGATTCTCCACGCCGACGGTAGTTCCTTACAGTTCGCTCGCGATTTGAATAGTCGTGTCACGAGTCTCACCGATGAAAAAGGCAATGTCACACGATATGAGTACGATGGAAACGGCAAATTGACCGCAATCGTGGATGCCGCCTCCAAACGATTTCAAATAAACTATGACAGCATGGACCGTATAGTCAGCGCCACGGATCGACTGGGTCACGAGATGCTGTACACGTACGACAATATGGAGCGGCTCCGCTCCATTACGAATGGCGCAGGGACGGCCATTCATTTCGGATATGATGTCAACGGAATGCCCAATTCTGTCCGAAGAGGGGACCAGACGTGGACTATGACCTGGGATGCAGAAGGGAACATGCTCTCCTCAAGATCTCCCTCCGGGAATACCGAATCGTGGGTATACGACGGATTGGGATATGTAACGTCTTATGCAGATCCGCTCGGACAGACAACCCAATTTTTTTGGGACAATATGAATCGCCTGACCAGGACGACCGATCCGCTGGGTCATGCAGTCCTCTATACGTATGACCGACACGGCTTTCTCACGAGTGTCGCGCAGGCCCCGATCGGCTCGGCCAGTTTCGAACGGGACGCGCTCGGCAACGTCGCCAGGATCATTGACCCCAACGGCGAGGCGTGGGAATTTAGCCACACCGCGATGGGACGACTCGACACCTGGAAGGACCCCCTGGGGAATACACGCGAAATTCAATATGACAATAGAGGACGCATCGTATGCGTCCTCTATCCGGACGGGGGACAGGTGACACGCGAATATGATATGAACGACAATCTCGTGAAACTTACTCATTCGAGTGGGACGACCGTATCCTATTCATTCAATGAACTAAATCACCTGGCGTTGACTGAAGATCTGGCCGTGACGTATGACGACGAGGAGAATGTTGTCGATACGGTCTCCAGCGGAGTTCATTTTGGGGCGACGTATGACGCGGCAGACCGTCTTGCGTCGGTTTCATACAATAATGGCACATTTACTGTGAACTATCAATATGATGAGAAACACGGATTGCCGACACGAATATCCGACACCTTAACCGGCACAACAGTGGATCTCCGTTATGATTTGGACTTACGGATTGTCGGTATCGACCGGTCAAACGGGGTCAATGCTGTGTTCACCTATGACAAGGCGGATCGAATAACGCGTATTCAAGACGGTTCGACCCTCGACTTACAGTACAGGTACGATGCGGCAGGACGCCCGATTTCCGCCGACCTGAGCGCACCGCTCGATCCCTCCGCATTTTTTGTTTCGCAAACCGAGATCGTTACGTATGATGCGGCCTCACGGGTCAGTTCGCAGGGATTTGTTCATGATGCGCGAGGCCGGCTGACCACATCTCCGGATTATACCCTTTCCTGGGATGGTTTATCCCGGCTCATCGCGAAGGATGATATCGCATTCTCTTACAACGGTATGAGGGATCTCACTTCCCGATCGGACGGCCGCACATCTATCCGATATCATTACAATTACGCGATTGATCTGACGCCGATTGTGGCGGAGCAGAATGGAGCCGGCGAATCTCTCCGGTACTATGTATGGACACCGGACGGGAGGCTGCTCTACATGATTGACACCGCCCACGGGAATGCAGTGTATTTCTATCATTTTGACCGTGCCGGATCGGCACTGGCATTGACAAATGGAACCGGTTCAGTCACGGATGCGTATGCCTATGCCCCTTACGGGGAACTGCTGGCCCATCAGGGCGAGAATCCGCAGCCCTTTACATTCATGGGGGCTTATGGAGTTCGCCAAGAAGGGGTAGACGGTAAGATGTATCAAATGCGCTCCCGCTATTACGATGCCCAACTGGGGCGATTCGTGAGCCGCGAACCGTTTTGGCCTGTCATCGGCGATCCCGGGCAGATCAATCCGTATCAATATGCACTCGATAATCCGATCCAGATGGCGGATATCACGGGAACCGGGCCGGTATCGAACAGTTTTCACCCGTCGCCCTCGGAGGAGAGTCTGCTTCGTGAAGGGGTGGATGGTGAACGTGTTCTCAGGGAGATGAAAGCAGGCGGGGAGATGCCAACAGGTCGTGAGTTAGCCACCATGCATCTGCGCCAACTTGGCTATGAGCTATCAGCTGACGATATGTGGTCCGGGCCGGCTAAACCAGCACTTCAGAGGATCGATCCAGACGGGGCGGTATTCGAAGCAATGCTCGCGCATGAAGGAAGAATGGAATCCGTAGCGAAACATCTGGCAAAGACGGTGGAAATGCGGACAACGGGCGACTTTATCTCCCCCCTACCGAAAATTGGTAAATTTCCAAAATCTCCGCCCGTTCCGGCAAGAAGATTCTTCCTTCGGATCACTGCAAGATTTATGGCCATACGGGCTGGGAAGGAACACTGGGCACGGGCGCTTGGAGTCGTCAAATTGGGGGAGGAGGTGGAGGAACTGAAACAGGAGGGTCCCTGGGTCCTGGTCCGGGCAAAGGATGGAACAGTGGGATGGCTACATAACGCTGCAGTGGTTAGACAAGTAGTCAGACGCATATCAAGGGAATTCAACGAAGCTCACGGTTTCCGACACAATGAGGTCGCGCTTTCCACAAACGGATAGTCACCCAGTGTTGTGGCAGAATATATCAGAGGACCGGCAGGTTGGAAGACAGGCAGTGAAATGCAAGTCACGGAGGATACGATGAAACATTTCTTAAACCACTGGAAATGGATGATCTGGATTGGTGTTGTATTGATCGGACTGGGATTGGCGTGGTCCATGCGGACGCCCGTCGCGGCGCAGCAGTCCGGTAATCCAAGCGTCCGTGTCGAGTATGAATACGATGCAGCGAATCGGCTGACCGGAGTGAACTACTCGAATGGAGTGAGCATACAATACACGTATGACGCCGCCGGGAACCTGCTTGAGCGAAAGGTGTCCGGGGGAACGCCAGTTGAAACGTGGCAGGATCACACGGCTTCCGGGCGTTAAATGCCGAGTGATTACTCCCTGTCTCTCTGGCAGAGGGCTGCCGAGAGACGACAGATCTCCGCCGCTTCTTTGCTGTCCGACTCAGGAAATGCTCCCATCATAGATCCGCCCTGTTTCAGGCGACACATTTGCGGCCTGAGCACACAAATACGCCGGTACGTCCGCGCGCGACCGTGCGGTAGGGCTTGTTCGAAATTCACGCATAGATCCGACAGTCAATTCGGCGCTGTCGGCGATCAGACGATCCAATGACTCCCGGAAACACATCCAGGGAACAACCTGCCCGCGCTCGCCTTTGAGAACCAGTTTGGAGGAGAGCCAGGGTCCCAGGATCTCGCCGACGTCTACATAATCGCCGGAGAACACAATGGCGTCTACCCCCCCCATCGCGGCGATCCCGGCCCCACAGGCCAGTAAAATTCGATATTGAATCATTTCTCTTGCCAAGCGGACTTCCGGATCATTCGAACGAAAGATCGTGTCCAGCGTGGCGGTTTTCCCCACAACGCCCAGCAGGCCACTTTCTCTAGTTAACACCGTATTGATTTGTTCAGGTCCCCACCCCATCTCCTTTCGCAATGACAGAACAATGCCTGCGTCCAGCTCCCCACAAGTCGTTTCGCCGGGAATCCCTTCCAGGGGAGTTACCCCCCCCGTAACCATCACGGGGCGAGTTCCCATTACCGCTGCAATTTCAGGGCGTGGCAGTAGACAAATCGACAGAATGCGCGGAACTCCCTCACGCCCCAGCTGGTGTCTTGCGCGATAACACGCCGATTCGTGGAAAATGCCGTGAAATCCATATCGCTCCAATTGCAGATCCTTCGTGATATCCGCGTGAAGCCCGTAGTACCGTTCCCGGGACGGCAGATCCGAAAAGAATGAAGTTTCGGACACAACAACGATCGGGACTTTGGGAAAGGCTTCCCGACAATGCTCGATGAGTCTCAGTTTTGGCGGCAGATGCAGCGGAGCGCGCGGGACAAGCGTCTGCAATTGCCGCAATACATCGGGGCAGACGACGACCGGTTTGGAGAATTCCGATGCCGTGAATGTCAACCGAACGGCTAGCGCATCCCGCGGGGAGGTCGCCCACCATCTCCGGCACAATGACCGGATGCGGCGCAATTCTTCGGCGGTCTCGGATTCATTGCTTTCGAAGCTGCGAAGCGATTTCATATCTCCCGTCAGGATCGGTTCGCAATACCCACCTGTGAAATAGGCGAAATGAGAGGATGGATGGCTTGGCCTGATGACTAGAATACTCATGTCTTGTCTCCTTTATGACTCACGCGACGGCTTGTCCGCTGAACCGGCCCGTACGGTTCAACAGCGAATAGGCGTCTCTCGCAATTGCGAGCTCCTCGTTCGTTTGAACGACCAGGATACGCACGGGGCTGTTCTCGGTTGCCACATCTACAGGAAGCTCGATGGCATTCCTGTTGCGTTCCGCATCAATCGACAGACCGAATGCTTCCATGTCGGCGCATACGGCCCAGCGCACGAGAGAAACTTTCTCGCCGATGGTGTCGGTGAAAATCACCGCGTCGGCGGACCCGACTACCGCCAGGTAGGCTCCGAGGTATTTCCGAATCCGCCACAAGTAGACTTGCGCGGTCAGATCCATCTGGGGGAATTGGCCGTTGCTCTGAGCAATGCTCGCCAGGATGTCGCTGATATCCGCCGACACACCCGACATGCCAAGAACCCCGCTTTCCTTATTCAGTACTCGTTCCACGGATTTGAAGTCCCCGTTATATTGCGCCAGGAGACGCAAGGTCAGCGCCGGATCGAGGTCGCCGCAACGAGTACTCATAATCAATCCCTGCAGGGGTGAATAGCCCATGGTGTTGTCGACGGATTGGCCGTTCACGATGGCACAGAGGCTTGCACCTCCGCTGCCGAGGTGGCAACTCACGGCATTGAATTTGTATAAGGGATGTCCCAGGAATTTCGCCGCCTCGGTTGCTACGTAATGATGGCTGGTTCCGTGGAATCCGTACTTGCGAATTCCCATTTCGGTAGTCATCCATTGCGGCAAGGCGTAGGTTCGCGCGTAATCGGGAATCGTCGAATGATAAGCCGTATCGAATACCACTACCTGTGGCAGATCTCGATATCGGCTCCGGCAGGCTTTCACCAGCGCCGTCGCCGGTGGATTGTGAAGCGGGGCCAAATCCGCCACCGCATCCAGGTCCGAGATGGCATTCTCATCGACCAGCGCGTATCGCCGGAATCGTGTACCGCCATGCACCATCCGGTGCGCGACCACGTCCGGGTTGAGCTCCGGGTTTTTGGCTAATAGCGCCATCACCTGCTCAAACGCCGTGGCCTGATCACGCATCTCTACATAATGGGTCTCGGTTAGATCGCCGACGTGGTGGAGAATGCGGGAGGGTTCCGCTGTCGGCGGCCCGACCCGCTGTGCTTCTCCACCGGCCATCTGTACTGCGGACGGCATGGAGATCACCCTGTACTTCAACGAAGAACTTCCACAGTTGAATACCAATACGTTCATGATTTCCGGCTCCTTTTCAGGCCGATGTTCATATCTCGTCCGAGGTCCATCCGAAAACGGGGACACCGATCAGGCTATGAATAATAGCCGTTGTGCCGTAAATTGCGTCGGTAATTTTCGAGACTTCGACACATTCGTCGGTAACATGCGCCTTTTCCTCCACGCCGGGACCATAGCCGACTGTGGGGATGTTGAATTCCGTCGTCAGCACGCCGCCGGCGGTTCCCATGCCCAGGCGCCCCAGTTCCCATTTGCCCGGATGGACTTTCTCGCAGCCTGCCGCGGCGAGAGCCTGACGGGCGCGGTCGATCAGTGGATGAAACGGGTCGGTGTGCCATGCGTTCGCAATGTGCCGTACCACGGTCGTCTGGCCGTTATACAATTGCTGCGTCTCTTCACGGACCAGCACATCGACCGCCACCGGTCCACTGGACTCCGCGGCCATGGAGGCGCTGTGTTTCAACTGGCTGAGGACACTCCCGACTTCTTCTTCCGGGCGCAGTCTCCGATTCATTTCAATCGTTGCGCGACGGATTCCGCTGTCATCAACGAACCGGGGCTGGCGAATGGCTAATTCTTCGGGCCGGATCGCGGTACCGTTTCCGGCATGGAATTCCCCGATGATTGCACCGGTGGCATCCTCGACCTGAAACGGGTTCGTCCCTTCGACATGGACCTCGATTTCCAGCCATCCATCGTGCCCGTAATACAATCCCAGTCCAGTCGGCTCGCCGAGGATGGCGTAGGACGGCTTGATTCCCAGTTCCGGCAAGGTCCCTTCCAGCAGTCCCCGAACGCCCACGCTGCGGCCGTTTTCTTCGGCTACCGTCGCGGCAACAACTACGTTTCCTCGCAACGGCAGCAGGCTGCGCTTCAACAGAGCGCCCGCATATACCTGAGCCGCCAGGCCGCCTTTGCAGTCGGCGGCTCCCAGACCATACAGCAGACCGTCCTTGATCTGTCCTTCGTACGGACTGCAGCACCAGGAAGCCGGGGCTGCCAGCGGAACCGTATCCATGTGGCAATTCAGCAGGACTGTGCGGTCGTTATCGTAGCCGAATAGAATTCCAATTACGTTGCCGGAGTCATCCCGCAGGACCTTGTCGTATCCCAGTTTCTTCATCTGCTGTTCGACAAGCGGGGCAATCGCCCCTTCATTCAGGCTTGGACTCGGCACCCGAACGAGGTCCTGTGCGAAACGCACGGCGCTCTCGTTGAGAATCTCGCTTTGCTGACGCAACATTTTATACATGGTCGTACTCCTTTATCGTCTCTTGGTGTTCTCGTTCGCCACAATAAAAGAGCAACGGACATGCCAGATCCCGTATCTGTGGGATAACCGCTTGAATGAACATGAGTTACGATAATAGTGGGGCACTTGACAACATTGAGAGACCATTTCATAATGAAATACCTTAATTTCATTATGAAGGATTCTCCGCATGAAAGCATCGGATCTGGAACTCGAAGAACTGGTTCAATTCGGCGACGGGCGGATCGACCTGCAGGGACGGAGGCTCGTTCTTCACAGCATCAACGCATTCGCGCAACTCCGCAGGGATTTGCTTGAAATGGTGGGGCTGGAACGGATGAGACGGATCCTGACCCGGTTCGGCTACTTCTGGGGGCAGGCGGATGCCGCCGCCATGAAACGCGTTTTTGAATGGGACAACGTGACCGAATGGCTCAAAGCCGGACCCAGGCTGCATACCCTTCAAGGCGTTGCACGAAGCGTCATCAAGTCGCTCAGCCTGGATGAAACCACCGGCCGGTTTCGGATGAATCTGATCTGGCATGACTCCGGCGAGGCCGAAGAACAACTGCTCGAACTTGGAAAAACGGATTACGCGATCTGCCGCATGTTGACCGGCTATGCCAGCGGCTACTCTTCATTTTGCGTCGGGAAAGATGTGTATTTTATCGAGCAGAAGTGCCGCGCGAAGGGAGACCGCGTGTGTTCCGCTATCGGCATGGATCGCGATTCGTGGGGGGAGGAACTGAAAACCGTTTTGCCCTATTTCCAGTCGGAGGATATTCAGAGCACGATCCAAAATCTCACGCGGGAATTGCGCCGAAAAACCCGCGAGATGGCGCAGCAGCGAAAGCGACTCGATCTGTTGGAACGCCAGGTCAACTCCTCGTTTGTCGAAGTCCACAGCGAGTCGTTTCGCCGTGTCCTGGATTTAGCCGGTCGGATCGCGCCGTTTGATACGTCCGTTCTCATCACGGGAGAGAGTGGCGTCGGAAAAGAAGTGCTTGCACGCTATATACACTCTCTCTCGAAGCGATCCAAGCAGGTATTTGTCGGTGTAAACTGCGGAGCCTTGCCGGAAACGTTACTCGAAAGCGAACTCTTCGGGCACAAGGCAGGCGCATTTACCGGCGCGACACGCGACCGTGTCGGACTGTTTGAACAAGCGCAAAAAGGGACAGTATTTCTCGATGAAATCGGGGATGTCTCACCGGCCATGCAGCTGAAACTGCTGCGTGTACTCCAGGAAAAAGAGATTATGCGCGTCGGCGAAAGCATACCCCGCAAAATA
>JAKPYU010000650.1 GCA_029568995.1 Candidatus Omnitrophota bacterium
AAACGGGAAGAGGCGGACCGGTGTTTGAGACGGGCGGAAGAGATCGAACGGATCGAGAAAGAACTGCGGCCATGATCCTGACCTGTGAAACGCGCAAACCAACGCGATCCGTGTGTATCCGGGATGTGACAATCGGCAGCGAGGCTCCTATCCGCGTACAGACCATGGTCAAGCAGCCGACTGCCAATCCGGTTGGAGTGCTGAAAGAAATCGAACGCACGGCTTGCGTGGACCCAGGGAATCTCGGCGAGCGGGAGATTCTTGTCCTGAAAGAATTGAACCTGTGGGAGGACGCTCTTCGCTGCGGTCCTTTTCGCTGTGACATCACCCGTGTCAGTGTACCGGACCGGGATTCCGTGGAACCGTTCGGGGAGATTGTGGCGGGATCTCCATTACCTGTGGTGGCGGATATTCATTTTCATGCGCCGCTCGCGCTGGCAGCCCTGGAGAAAGGTTGCCACAAATTACGGATCAATCCCGGCAATATCGGCGATCCGGGCCTGATTCGCGAGATCGCACAGGAATCCATTCGGCGAAAGATTCCGATTCGTGTCGGCGTCAATGCGGGGTCGCTGCAGAAGGATCTTCTGGAGCGATACGGTCCGCATTCGGCGGAGGCCTTGGCGGAAAGCGCCCGACGGTCTGTGGAGATCCTGGAGAATGAGGGATGCCGGGACCTGGTCGTCTCGCTCAAGGCAAATTCGGCAAAACTGACTATCGAGACGTATCGCCTGATGGCGAAACAATGCACATATCCTTTGCACCTGGGGGTGACCGAGGCCGGTTTCGGTCGCGCGGCGGTAATCAATTCCTGGGCCGGGATCGGTGTTCTATTGCGGGAAGGAATCGGAGACACGCTACGGATTTCCCTCACCGAGGATCCCACACTGGAGGTCGTCACCGGCAGCCTGCTGCTGGAGTATCTTGGGCTACGCGGGCAGGAGACGACCGCCCCCTCTCCCACCGGGAGAGGGTTGGGGTGAGGGATAACGGCAAAAGCAATATCATGAACGACAATCGCATTCTCCCCATCCTGCTGCTCACCCTGGCCTGTGTCGCGGCCTACGCAAACAGCCTGAATGGCGAATTCGTTTATGACGATGTCACTCTGACTGTATCGGAGAATCCTTTCCTTAACGGCCTCGTGGGATGGCGGGAGGTTCTGACTTGGGACCGTCCGGTGCGGGAATTCACTTACTGGCTGGATCATCGGATCTGGGGAAACCGCCCGTTCGGGTATCATCTGCAAAATCTGTTCTGGCATATTCTCAACACTCTCTTGCTCTGGCGGATTCTTCGAGACCTTGGAGTAGAGCGCTGGAAGGCGTGTCTCGCGCCGGTGTTGTTTGCCATCCATCCCGTCAACACAGAGGCGGTCGCATGGATTTCCGGGCGGAAAGAGTTGCTGTGCCTGTCTTTCGAACTCTGCGCGGTGTGGTCGTTCTTGCGCTTTCTGCGGGCCGGTGTGTGGTGTCATGGGTATGCTGTGGCAACGATCCTCGCTCTCTTCCCGGCGTTATTCTCCAAACAGGTCGCAGTCGTGCTTCCGCTGCAGATTGGAATGATCGCCTGGGTATTGGGAGGCCGTCATACCGTGTCACAGAAACGGGTGGCGGCTCTTCTGGGTGTGCTTCTGGTTGTTACCCTGCTGCTCTCCGTAGGTTCACTTCGCGTACTGGAAACCGCTCAGGAAGCCCTGCAGCGAGGGACCTATTACGATCCCTCGGCGCGTGATGCGGACCTGACGCATCCGTTCCTGACCGGCTGGGCCGTGTGGGGATCGGCGACACGGCTGCTTTTTTTCCCCTATCCGCTGACAATAGAGCGTACAATCGCGCCGGTGGTTTCATGGGGCGATCCGCGCTGGATGGCAGGGTTTCTTGTCTTTCTTGCAGCCCTGGCTCTCCTGTGGCGATTTCGACGGTGTCCCGTACGGACCATCGGCCTGGCCTGGATTCTCATTGCCTGGCTGCCGACTTCCGGCATCATTCCGGCAACATACTTGCTCGCAGATCGCTATATGTACATTCCCTGTGCGGGATTCTGCCTGTTCCTGTCCGATTGGCTGCTGCAATGGCTGTGTCGCCTGCAGGATCTTCCACGCAAGGTTACGGCAATCGCGGTCTCACTTCTTCTCGCCGGGTTCACATTCGCCACGGTGGACCGCAATTGGGATTGGAGCAATGAGATTTCGCTGTGGAGTTCCGCTGCCCGGTTCCAGTCCGCCAATCCGAAAGTGCGATTTAATCTGGGAAATGCATTTTCTGATGGGGATCTGCGGGATCAGGCCGAACAGGAATGGAAAGAGGCTCTTGCGCTGAAACCCGACTATGCCGAGGTTCACATCAACCTGGGAGGTCTCTATCATAGCAAAGGGGATCTCGATACTGCGGAATCCCATTATCGGGAAGCCCTGAATATTGTGCCGGATTACGGTGTCGCGCTCTACAATCTGGCCGCTCTGTACAAGGAGCGAGGAAACCTTGAGGATGCAATTCAGTGGATGTCTCGCGCGGTGGAATGTATGGGGGGAAAACGGGACACCGTCCAAAAAACGGCCATGGCTTATCGTGACTTAGCGCAACTTCTTCTGGAATCCGGACGGAATGAAGAAGCTCGGAAAGCGGTGGAAGAATCCTTGAAACACAATCCGCATGATCGACAAGCGCGTGTCTTACTCTCGGAGATTCAATCCGGTCAAACTGCGCCGAATCCCACTCAACCGTGAGGAGCACAACAAAGATACAATGGAGTTTCGGATATGAAATGGAACGCGGCGTTTACGCTGATTGAACTTCTGATTGTGGTCGCGATTATCGGCATTCTGGCGGCGATTGCCGTCCCGAACTTCATGAACGCCCGGATTCGCGCCCAGGTTTCACGCATGGAGGCGGACCATCGCGCGCTGCTGACCGCCATGATGATGTATCGCATGGACAACAACACCTTCCATGCGCATTCCCACAGACCCCAACAGCATGTTCCTCTCACCACGCCCATGGCCTATTTGAGCATCTGGCCGATCGATATCTTTCAGGAAAAACTGGAGGATGCCAAAAATCCACTGGAGAAATATGCCAAGAAAACCATCCACTGGGAGCCACACGGCGGATATACCGACCTGACTGTCACCGCAAGCCTGATCCAAAACACTCCAAACCTGGTTGGATACAACACCAG
>JAKPYU010000654.1 GCA_029568995.1 Candidatus Omnitrophota bacterium
TTCCATCATGACGATGGAGCCTGTTTCCCGGTTCTTCCGAGAATGGTAGAGATCGGAATTGATATCCTCAATCCTATTCAATGGCGGTGTCCCGGCATGGAGCGCGAGAAACTCAAAAAAGAGTTCGGAGATCGTTTTGTATTCCACGGTGCGGTAGATAATCAGAGAACATTGCCTTTCGGCACACCGGATGATGTTCGCAAGGAGGTAAAGGAAAACATCCGCATTCTCGGCGCAGGCGGCGGGTATATTGTCGCCCCCTGTCATAACCTTCAGCCGAACACGCCGACAGAGAACATTCTGGCTTTGTATGAAACGGTCGGGACTTGCTGAGTAGTCAGGTGATGAGAATCTGTACTGGGCCGGTTTTCGAGCATCTCTCCGGGAGAGCCGGTGATTGGGATCAAGAAAGCATCGTGTCTCGCCCTTCTTTGTCAGGCAGAGACGCCTGACCTACTGGTGGGACAGGCGTCTCTGCCTGTCGAAGGGCGAGCTTTCTCAGGAGGAACCGCCCGGAGTCTGCGTAGGGCCGCGACGTGGCGATCTCAGGCTTTGCCGAGATTCCTCACATTCGTTCGGAATGACAACAGGCCTGTCATTTCGACCGAAGGGAGAAATCTCATGGATAAGTTGAGACCTGCGCATTGGTTTGTGGGGACGGAATGTTGAGGGAATTCATGTGCGGAAGACTATCTCTTCATCCAAAGCCGCAGCACCTGTTCCGTCGATAGAGAAATAAGTCTCGCCGCTTCTCTCATGGAGGTTTGCAAATCAATCGGTCCCCGTACAATCGGGAAAATTGCCGTGATCCCCGATTCATGCAAACCAGATAAATCTCCAACGATGTCGCCAGCCAGGCAAACAACCGGGACTCCAGCGGTATATGCCAGCCGTGCCACGCCGGTCGGGACCTTTCCGAATGCGGTAGAGGCATCCACCCGCCCCTCGCCCGTAATGACCAGATCGGCTTCCTTTAATGCCTTGTGCAGCCCCGATACCTCTGCGACGAGATCGAATCCCGGCTCCAGTTCCGCGCCGCAGAACGCCACAAGACCCGCTCCCAGTCCGCCCGCTGCTCCTGCGCCAGGACGGTCTTTCACGGAGACGCCCAAATCGCGCTCCCAAAGAGCAGCAAGATTCTCAAGCCCCGCTTCGAGAATCGGGAACATTTCGCTGGTGGCTCCTTTTTGGGGGCCGTAGATCCGTGTCGCGCCCTTCGGTCCAACCAACGGATTCTCAACGTCACACGCCACGCGAATTCGTGCGGAAGACAATTCCGAAATGACAGCGCTTGAATCAATCCTGGAAATCCGGTAAAGCGTCCCGCCGGTCCCCGTGACCTCGTCCGAGTTGGCATCGAGAAGGTGATATCCGAGCGCCTGGGCCATCCCGGCACCACCGTCATTTGTCGCGCTGCCGCCGATCCCGACAATCACGGTGGACGCCCCGGCTTCGAGGGCCGCCGCGATCAGCTCGCCTGTCCCATGTGTTGAAGTCAGCATAGGATTCCGCTCGGCGGGAAAAAGCCGCCACAGACCGGATGCCTGCGCCATCTCCACCACTGCTGTTTGACCGTCCCCCAACAGACCGAAGGCCGCCCGTACAGGTCGCCCCAGCGGGTCCGAGACCGTTACCGAACGGATCTCCCCGCCGGTCGATGCAACCAGCGCGTTCATCGTTCCATCCCCCCCATCGGCCATCGGCACGGAGACGATCTCCCCATCAAATCCGGCGGCCAGAATCCCCGCGCGGATGGCGTCGCAGACCTCCGGGGCGGACAGGCTCTCTTTGAATGTGTTGGGAGCAATCAGGATTTTCATTTCAGAGAATGACCAGATCGTCCCGATGGATCACTTCGGGTGGGCTGTCTATCCGGAGGATCTTCTTGATTTGGGCACTGTTCTTTTGACAAATCTTCTGCATGTCCGTCGAATCATAATGGACCAGCCCCCGCGCCACAATTCGTCCGGCCTCGTCTTCAATCTCGACAAGATCGCCTTGTGAGAAGCCGCCGATTACGGCTGTCACCCCGCGTGCCAGAAGGCTTCTGCCTTGCTCGCACAGGGCAGCCACCGCGCCTGCATCAATGCGGATTCTGCCACCCGAAGGCTGCTTGCCGAATCCGATCCAATGCTTGCGGCCCGCCAGGTGACGTTGCGAGGACACCATCCATGTAGCTGGGGCGTCAACCTGCCACAGCCGGGAGAGAATGCGCGGACGTGTCCCATTTGTGATCACGGTCAACACCCCGGCAGCACAGGCCGTCTTGGCGGCCTGGATTTTGGCGCGCATCCCGCCCAGGGAACGGTAACTGTCGGATTCCTTTGCGTTGGCAAGAAGGTCCTCATCTTGCGGGCGGACAAACGGAATCAGTCTCTGTTCCGCGTCATCGGCGTACAGGCCATCCACCACTGTGAGTATTGCCAGAAGATCGGCCTCAATCTTCCCCGCGAGCAGGGCGGCCAGCATGTCGTTATCGGAGAATCGAAGTTCATCGACCGCGACGGTGTCGTTCTCGTTGATGATCGGCAGTGCCCCCAACCGGAGTAGCTCATTGAGCGATTCCCGCGCGTTCAGGTAGGAGGTCCGCTCGTCCAGGTCCCGCCGGGTCAGCAGAACCTGGGCCACCTGGATTCCATAGATCCGAAAGATCTCCCGGTACTGGTGCATCAGTTCGCTCTGGCCGAGCGCGGCATAAGCCTGACGCTGGGCGAGTTTACGGGGACGGCGGTTCTCGTTGCGCAGACGCATTCCAAGCCCGACGGCTCCCGAACTGACCATTACCACCTCTATCCCGGCAGCGCGCAGGTCGGCGATGTCATGCGCCAGATCCACCGCCACCGGTGCGTTGAACCGGGTCTGCGGGTGGTCGATCACCCGCGTACCCAGCTTCACAATCACACGGCGGACCCCCGCCATGCGTTTTTTCAGGTCGTTTCGAATTTCCGAAGGTAATTCAAAAGGGGATTGAGATTTGGTCACAGCAATGCTTCTTTCGCAGCACGCACAAAAGCGTGCAAGTTTTCTGTTGGTGTATAACGGGGAACCTCACAGCCGGGTCCCAGCATGAATGCCCTGCCGCCTGCCTCCAGGTCGGATTTCGCGCGGGCCACAATGCTTTCGGGGGTCCCATCCTGCAGATCGGCAACCGGGTCCATGTTTCCGCAGATCGCAATGTGTTCCGGGATGCACTTCCGGGCGCGGGGAAGATCGACCGCGTGATCCAGGTCGATGATATCCGCGCCGGACTTCCACATCAGGTGCGCCAAGTGGTTGGTATTGCCGCAGATATGAAGTTTCACCCTTGCCCCGGCTTTGTGAATGGCGTCCACTTCCCGTTGCTCGAACGGAAGGATGAGATCCTCATAAGTCTTTGCACTCACCAGGGAGGCCGCCGCATCCCCGATCCCGATCACATCCGCTCCCGCGCGGATCTGTGCTTCAGCGAACGCAATCTCGGTCGGGAGAATCCTTTCCAGAAGATCGCGAACCTTCTCAGGACGGTCAATCGTGTCGATCATGATATCGGTCATCGGATACAGGTCGCAGGCTTCCGCAAAGCAGCCTTCAATCCAGCCCAGAATCGGCACTTTTCCTTTCAACTCCTTTTGAAATTCCTCCACTGCCCGGATTCGATCCGCCATCCGGGGACCTTCGAATGGATCGACAAACCGGATCTTTTCCAATTCATCCAGGTCCAATATCAAGTAATCCTCGCGGATAGGAAGATCGTCCTCCTCCCGTCGTACCGGAAGCCCGAAATCGGCCGCCTCACGAAACGGGTCCGACAGGGTCGCGACGAAATCCAGGTTGAAATCCTCCTCGCAACGTATCCAGCATTCCACCAGTGTCCGATGATCGAAACAGAAATCCCCGTACTTTCTGCCGCTATACTGCGCAGCAAATGTCATCAGGATGGGTGTCACCGGCACATGGTCCACCGACTTGCCTTCCAGGACATTCATGAATCGCTGATAGGGAATCATGCGTGGATTACGGAATGACATGGCATTCACCTCAACAGGATACTCCACCCGATTGTAGCTGAGCCATGTCGCTTTTCAAGATCTCGGATTTGCAGACGGGGAGAATCGGACAGCGCACATAGGATTCCCCCCCACCCCGACCCTCCCCGTGAACCGATAAAAACCCCCACCCCAGCCCTCCCCGTGAACGGGGAGGGAGCAGAAATTCTTCCCCCCGTTCACGGGGGGATTGAGGGGGGGAGTCTTGCGTGTGTTGCCTTAAAACGCCGCTGCCCGGATGGTGTCCGGGCAGCGAGGGTAAAATGAGAAAATGTTTTGTCTTTTACGAGACAACTTTTCTCGGTTCTGTTTAAGATTATATCGAAATCGGATGAATTGGCAAGGGGCCGAAGCGAATTTTTTTGATTTTTTTTCAATGTCCAGCGACGAAATGGGCCTGCTTTTCCTGGTAAACACATAAGTATTTGATTCGATTCATGATAAGAGATGAAACGAGATGCCCCGGAGCGCAAGAAAAACCATCCTGGAGTCAGGATCTTGCCAAAATGGTGCAATGGACTTACGGATGCCATTTATAACAAAATTTCTGTGTTTTCCGGGCGGTGGAGCATTGTGCGCGCGGTTCCATAATCAAATAATACCGGGGCAGGTGGGATATCCGGTGAAATGTCCCAGCCGTATCTGTGCACCCACAGCCGCGCCCGCGAGGATAATGTCGTCATGTTCTCCTTCTTCTCTCGATTATTCGTGAACATATTCAAGAATCGATCGGATGGCGTGTTGGAGTCGTTATTCGAACAATACGCCCGGAAAACGGCTGAATGTGCGCACGCATTGGATCGCTTATTTGCCTGCGAGATCGAAGAGAGAGCCGTCTCCATTCAGCGGATTATGCGCCTGAAAGGGGAGGGCGACCTTCTTAAGAAACAGATCAATGAGATTCTCGATCATTCTTTCATTATCAGCTGGATCGACAAATCCGACGCTACCCTCATGGCCAACCAACTGGATGATTGCCTTCGATCCATGCGGCGGGTGGTGAAACATATCCAGATTTACAATGTCGGTTCCATTCGCCCGCAGGTTCTGTCTTTCACGGCCTACATAGTCAAAATGGCCGAGGAGATTCCTGTGATGGTGGAGGATTTGAGACACGCACGTTACGATGATATCACTTCCCGCTATCCGGCGTTCAGCAATCTGGAAACGGAAGCGGATGATTTGCGGACCGCTGCGGTCAGCGATTTATGGCAGGGAAATGGAGCCGACCCTCTGACCGTGATGAAATGGGAGCGCATCTTCCAGGGACTGGAACGGATCACCGATCACGAACGCGATGTCGCCGACACGATGATGTCCATCGCACGGGCCTCCAAGTAAGAAGGGATACGCGCGATGGGGTGGGAACTGTTTCTCGTGTTGGCGCTCGTGCTGGGCGGGGAATTCGTTAACGGCTGGACTGATGCGCCGAACGCCATTGCCACGGTGGTTTCCACGCGGGTGATGACTCCCCGCGCAGCGGTTTTTCTTGCGTCGATTTTTAATATCTTCGGTACGTTGTGCGGAACGGAAGTCGCGCATACGATCGGAACCGGTATCGTAGACGCGGGCGCGATTCAGCCAAGCGCGATTATCGCCACCATGACCTGCATCATTCTCTGGAGCTGCGTGACCGTTCATTACGGCATTCCCACCAGCAAGTCGCATGAACTGGTAGCCGGCTTGTCCGGCGCGGCGCTGGCCACAGTCGGCCCGTCGGCGCTCATCGCCGCCGGATGGAAAAAAGTCTTTTTTGGGTTGCTGTTTTCAAGTTTTCTGGGTTTCCTGGTCAGTTACGTTGTGGCCCGAATCATCATCTCTCTGTGCCGTCACATCTCCCCGAAAACCTCCCAGTTTGCATTCTGCAAACTTCAAATTGTCTCCTCCCTGCTCATGGCCTTCAATCATGGGATGAACGATGGGCAGAAGTTTATCGGCATCTTCACCTTAACCCTCGTAGTGGGGGGTATCCTGCCGGAATTCTATGTGCCGGTCTGGGTGGTATTGTTGTGCGCGATAACAATGGGGATCGGCACGACAATCGGCGGCTGGAAGATCATCAAGAATGTCGGGATGCGCATGGTGAACATTCGTCCCTGGCAGGGATTTGCCGCGGAGACCTCTGCCTCAGCGGTAATCATGACCGCCTCCCTGGGTGGCATCCCTCTCAGCACGACACATACCATCACCACGTCCATCATGGGCGTGGCCGCGGCCAAAAGCATCGGCGGCGTTCGCTGGAACATTGTGGGGAATATCGTCCTGGCGTGGGTGATCACTTTCCCGATCTGCGCCGCCATGACCTTCCTGATTACACTGGCGTTCAAACACTTCCTTTGATCATGGCACAGCTGTCCGTCCTTGGAGTGCGGTAGCGCAGCTGGCGCCTTTTCATCGGTCCTATTCCCTGGCCCGGTGCAAAACCCCCTCCCATTGATCGATCACATCCTCCACCCGAAAACGTTCCACCACTTCACGCGCCTTCGTGCCGTACAACTCCCGACGGTGTGAATCGCCCATCAGGCTCGCCAGGGCCTGGCTGAGCTCCTCGATATCCCCATTTTTCACCAGTATCCCGTCGATTTCAGGACGGATGATCTGCCGGGGTCCGGATGGGCAATCGTAACTCACCGCAGGCACACCGCAGGCCATCGCCTCCGCGAGCGTGTTCGGGAATCCTTCAAAACGGGAGGTCATCGCAAACAGATCCGCATGACCCAGCAGGCCGTATGGTTCCTGGATCTGGCCCGGCAGCTCCACCCGCTCCGTCAGGTTCAACTCCCGGATGAGGCTTTCCAGCGCAGTCCGCTCAGGGCCTTCCCCACCAATAGTCAGCTGCCAATCGGGGAATTCAGCTGCGAGGCTGGAACAGGCTTTCAGCAGGTGATCGTATCGTTTTTCCTCCGCCAGTCGCCCCAACGAAACCAGGTTATGTTCTCGTCGGAAGAATTGCGGACGCGGTGGCTTTGGCTCAGGCGGTGGCAGAACCGGATTGCAGATCGCCACGGTCTTCCATTGGGGATACTCGGCTCTTGCCCAGTCCAGCAATTCCGTCGATTGAACAACGACCGCAGCGGCCTTCGGGTACATCTTCTTTTGAAGAATCCGCCATCGCCAGTTGATCGGGCAGATACGCGGGTCGGATCGCTCACAGGCAACCACTGGAATGCCGGTTCCCTCCAGCGCCTGCAAGATCCGAATGTTGTTGATTGTGATGAATCCCAGAACGACATCCGCGCGGGTCTGTATCAGCGATTCGCGAAACGCCCGCCGACGTCTTTGCTGCGCGGGAAAGTCAAACCACCGGCAGTCCACCGAGGCGGCCGGATCGGCGTAAACCCTCCATACACCCGCCGGAATCGCAAAGAAATCGGATTCGCCGCGACTCGCATGAGTCATCAAAGTGATGTCATGCCCCCGTCGAGACAGATGCTCCGCCAGAATCAAGAGACTCCGCTGTGCCCCGCCGCAGGAGAGAGAACCAATAAAGCAGGTCACACGCATTTTCTGTCCCCCCGGTCGCTATTTCAACAGCCACGCTTGAAGCATCAGCAGTGCCCACACCCTGTAGGGATCGTTCACTTTCCGATCCCGGTGAGCGGTCCAGATCGCCCGTGCGCGGCGCGGATGAAGAATTCCCGCCTTCCGAATCGCGGTTTCCGAGATCAGCGATTCCGCCCAGTCCAGCAGCGGCCCACGAATCCATTCACCTACCGGAATCCCAAATCCCTTCTTGGGCCGGTCCATCATGCCTTCCGGCACATAACGGTGCAACACGGTCCTCAAGACCTTCTTCCTTTTCTGGCGATCGGCCTTGTGAGATTCCGGCAGGGTCCAGGCCCACTCGACAATGCGATGGTCCAGGAGTGGAATGCGGGTCTCCAGGCTGCATGACATCGCCGCGCGGTCTACCTTCACCAGACCATCTCCCGGAAGGTATTCCGTCGCATCGCACGCCATTCCGTAATGATAGGGGGTGTTGACCGGAAACGTTTTCGGCTTCAGCGGGCGGTTCGGAGGCTCGGATAGGGCGAAGTCCAGGCTGTTGCAGTGCGTCAACAGATTGGCATACAGTTCCGGCATGGTCTGGATTTTCGCATAGTTCTCATGCCACAGGAATTTCTGCGCGAGATTCTCACTTCCGACCAGTGAACAGATTTGCCGTCCTGCTCCGTACAACGCAGACAATCCGTTCGAGAGCCACGCAGGCCGCGCCTGCATCCGGCCCCAGAGATCCGAGAGTTGCGGGTAACGGTTGTAGCCACCGAATAGTTCATCGCCCGCGTCGCCGGAAAGCGCCACAGTCACCTGTTTGCGTGCAAGACGACAGACCAGGATGGTTGGGATAGCGCTGGAATCGGCGAACGGCTCGTCATATATCGCAGCCAGTTGCGGAATCACCGCCATGGCCTCGTCAGGAGTGACTTTGAGTTCCGTGTGAACCGTGCCGAGAAGCTCTGCGACAGCCTTTGCATAACCGGATTCATCATAATCCGGCTCGTCAAAACCAATGCAGAAGGTGCGGACCGGATCTCCCCCCTGTGTCTGCATCAGCGCCACGACCGTGGAGGAGTCGATTCCCCCCGACAGGAACGCCCCAACCGGCACGTCCGCCACACGCTGCAATCGGATCGACTCTTTCAGCAGAGACTCCAGCTCATCCGCCGCTTCGGTGATAGAGCCTTGAAACGGTTCCGCCTGCCCCCGTTCGACCACTTCGGAGAAGTCCCAATAGGGTCTTACATCCGCTGTTCCATCCGGTCGCAATTCGGCCAGTGAGCCGGGCGACAGTTTCCGAATCTCCCGGTAAATCGAATAGGGCTCCGGGACATACTTGTATCGTATGTACAAGCCAATCGCTTCCGAATCGAGTTCCCAACCGCCGGATGGCAACGCTGCGATGGCTTTCAATTCGCTGGCGATCCACCAGGTCCCGTTTTTCCACCCGTAATAAAGCGGTTTCTCGCCCATCCGGTCCCGGGCGATATACATCTTTCGCTCTTCCCGGTCCCAGACCGCAATCGCAAACACCCCGACACATTGCCGCAGCGTGGCTTCCAGCCCCCATTTCGATATGCCCTCCAGAAGAACCTCTGTGTCGCTGGTGCTTCGGAATGAGACTCCCGCGCTCACCAACCGATCACGCATGTCCTTCCAGTTGTAAATCTCCCCGTTGTACAACAGTGTCCAACGCCCGCCGCAACAGTGCATCGGCTGATGACCCAGCGGTGACAGATCGAGAATCGACAACCGTCGATGTCCCATCACCACGCCGGCTTCGGGCAAGGACCAGATCCCGCTGTCGTCGGGACCGCGATGCTGAAGCGTATCCAACAATCCACGAAAGGTCTCTGTGTCGACAGGTTCCCCCCGTGGGCTGAAACAGGCCAGAATTCCACACATCAATGCCATAACTCCTTAGCTGATTCTCTGTTGTCCTGCAACTTGAACTGTCTTCACTGCCACAGGCTGGAAGCCTGTGCCACCCTCTACTCCCTCTCGCCTCTACTCCCTCTCCCCCCGGGAGAGGGTTGGGGTGAGGGAAAGAAGGGTGGCACCGGCATCTTTTCGGCTGACCTCAAACCCACCACCTGTTCCCATACCGGCACCGCCTTTTCAGGGGCGCATTCTGCCACACGTGATTTTGCCGCCTGCCCCAGCCGTTTGCGAAGCGCCGGATCGCGAATCAGCTCCAGCAAAGCATCCGCAAGCGCCTGGGCATTCTCCACCGGCACAACTTTGCCGGAAATGCCTTCTTCTACCCACTCCAATGGTCCCGGCGATCCGTCACTGACCAGCACCGGCAGTCCGCAGGCCATCGCTTCCAGCAACACATTCGGTGTTCCCTCATAACGCGAAGGAAGCACGAAAATCTCCGCCGCCCGATAGAAGGGAAACGGATCTTCTTTCGCTCCAAGCCATTGCACTTGTTCGCCGATTCCAAGCCTCTGGGCCTGCTCCTGCAGTGCATCATTCTCCGGCCCATCTCCCACAAACGCCAGCCGCCAGTCTGTTATCTGTCCGCAAATCAATGCGAACGATTCCAGAAGGATATCGAATGCCTTCTGGCGGTGAAGGCATCCGACCGCCAGAACGGTCGGACATGCGAATGAAAACGGTTCGGACTCCGGCGGAATAACAAGAATGTTGGGAACATACACCAACTTCCGTCTCGGAACATACCGTGCCAATGACTCCACAGCCCCGTGGCTGTTGGCGGTGACCGTGTCCGCAAACCGGTAGAATGCCCATCGAAAGAAATCCCAGATCCTCCCGATGGATTGCACATTCGGATCGTTCCGTTCCGAAATCACAACCCGGATACCGAGGCCGATACACGCTACGATAACCAGGATGTTTGTCGCCCCGATAAATCCCACCACAATCGGTGCGCCGGTGGAGCGGATCCCCTCTCGTATGGCGCGGATACGGTTCAGATTCGACCGGATTGCCGAGAAAAGACTCTTCGATTCGGAGACTCCGCCAATCTCGATTCGTTGAACGGATGGATGCGGCTGAAAGAAATCACGATCCCTGTTCTGCAATGTGACAACCGAAACCTCAACCCCCGATTGCGACCAGGAATTCGCCAGGTTGGTCAGGACCCGCTGTGTCCCCCCTCTTCCCAGATCGCTGATGACCAATGCAACTTTCGACATGATGGTTCTCGGATCACTTTCGTTCTTGTGAGCATCCCTCCGGCGGAACCGGTGATTGGGACAAAGAAAGCATGGCTCACCGGGGCCACCGCCGACCCGTCATCGCGAGGAGCCGCCCGGAGTCTGCGAAGGGCGGCGACGTGGCGATCTCAGGCTTGTGCGCCCCGCCCGTGTCCCTCCCGTCATCGCGAGGAGCGGCCCGGAGTCTGCGAAGGGCTGCGACGTGGCGATCTCAAGATTGCTCGTTCGAACAGCCAGATTGCCACGCTTCGCTCGCAATGACGGATTTGTGCCCATCACCGAACCGACACCTTCGCCATGTAGATACTGGTTTTTCCTTCGTGGCTGGAGTAATAGCTGATCCACAGCCGGTTCTCATACCACACCATCCCCGGATAGCTCGTATCACCACCGCTGGGAATCGTCAGGAGCGGAGTCAAGTTCGCCTTGTCCGGGTCCAGGCGGCAGATGACCGTGCGCGCTCCCCGGTCATCCATAATCCTTCCGGCGGCAAGCCAGAGACCTTCTGTTACCTGGATGAAATTCGGGCCGCCGAAATAGAC
>JAKPYU010000670.1 GCA_029568995.1 Candidatus Omnitrophota bacterium
CTGCCCAGCGCAACCGGACCGTCCGCGTAAATCAACTGCGGTTCGCTGATTCCATCGGTGATACTGGCATAGACGTAATAGTCCAGGGCCGGATCGAATCCGGGAATGTCCTCGACCAGATTCATCTTGTAGCGGGTATCCACGCCTTCGGTCAGCCCGGCAACCACCAGAGCCCCATCGAATCCCTTGTTGTCACTGTCGACATACAGAGTGATCGTGGCGTCGTTATCCGGGTCGGTCGCCTGCCAGGAAATCTCAAACTGTTGATTCTCGTCCGCGTAATTCCGCCCGGCTTTCGGGGAAAGGAACTTGAAGGTCGGCGGGACATTCGCGCTGCGCACAACAAGGGCCGATGTGACCACCGAGCCGGTGCTCTTCCCCGGGAATCGGTCGGAATACACCTGGTTGGAATCCGTAAAAGAAAGATAAGTAATTGCGCCGGAACCCATACGGACCTGGAACCGGTCGCCGACTTCTGCGGTCTGCGCAGTCCGAAGAACCACATAGTAGTCGTTCCCGCGCAGAGGTCCGTATTCCTCGTCCGGAATCTGGACCTGATATTGGTAGGACATATCCTCGTTGGCAGGCACGCTCGATAGGCCAAGACCGTCATCCGGGGAGGGAATGGTGAGTTCCGTCGGTTCCGGAAGGGAATCCGGATCGAAGACGGGCGGTTCGACACTGCTCGGATCCTCCGCTTCCGCTTTCTCTTCCATGTATGCCTCCACTTCCTCATTCCAGGCATTGATCGCTTCTTCAAGGGCCAGCAAGAACGCCTCATGCGCGTCGTTCATCGTGGTAATCATCTCAGTGAAATATGTTTCCAGCTGACCCTGCTCGGCCGTGGTTACATACCAACCCCTCTGGCTGACATAGAGGGGAGACGGTGGACTTCCGCCCTGCGGATTACCGTCCGTTGTTCCCAGATCGTTGGCAATCAGGGGAACCAGCCCAATCCGGTTGAAAATGCAATACGGATCTGCTCCTCGAATATCCCTGAGGGATGCCGATCCCGACGCTCCGATAAAACCGATCGGTGTCCCATTCTTGTTATAAATCGTACCAAGGTTGATCATCTTCGGATTCGTTTCGGACCCGGCGGCACTGATAATCGCGCTCAGAATTTTTCCGTCAAAATCAGCAATATCTCCCCAATTCGGCAAATAGAACTTCCCGTCCAAGGCCGGCTTGGATGCCTGCATCAAATAGGTAGCCGCATTCGTAATCGGGAGAGTCAAGTCGATGACCGGTGTATCCTTGTCCGAGGTAATGTCAAATCCTGAATCCGGCTCTCGACTGAAAGGCAATTCAATCCGCAACATGGTATCTCTCAATCCCCAGTTCATCTCGCCTATCTTCATCACCCGCAGATCGAATATGGCGCGGAATGCCCCGCTGCCGATCGGGACCAATGGTGAAAACTCGAGATCTTCCGTGATCTCCTCCCCGGCATCTTCCGGATTGAGCGGATCGGGTATGAAAAGACCATGGTTGACCGCTCGCTTATAGGCGCTCGCCCAGATATTCGGACCTTCGACCGGGGTACGCACAACTCCGATGTGGTCATCGAGTCTTAGGAAGAAATCATGTTGAGCATCATATGGATCGAAGACGCCATTGATGCCTTTGGGGTCCCCATCGCCACAATCTTCGTCGATGAGACCGTCGCCGTCATCGTCGATCAGATTGACAAGTTCCTCATCGATCATTCCGTCACCGTCATTATCCATTCCATCGCCTGGCGGCGTATCATCATCTTCATAAATAATAATCTGATGCTCGGAAACCAGATTATTCAAAACCGATTCGATTGCCTGAGCGTTGGTTACCCCATTGATGATTCGTGTATTGAACAGGGATTCTCCGGGAGCAGGGAGAAAATCGACTGTCAGCGTATCGAGGACGGTGCTTTCCGTGAAAAAGATGGCTTCATAATCCGTCCCGCTGGTGTTGTTGAACATCAAGTTGGCGTTTTGGCCGTAATCAATGGCGTTAATACCAATAACCGCTTTCGGCGGGGAACCCAGCATCGGCCCCGTGATGATATTGTTGTTCGCTGCGTTTTCGCCCGGCCCCGGGATGGTGAGATCCTGGAAAGTGAATTGCGGGCGCGGGCGCCCGATCAGGGGATTCGTGACCGTCAGTGTCTCGCCGGGACGTTCGGGAAGGAGACGGTCCAGGCCCAGTCTCGGCTGCCCCACCCTGGAGTACGAGGGCAATGTCTCCACATCCGTGGCTCCGCGCACAAAACGCTCCAACTGCTTGCCGACAGTGATATCGCCGGGAAGAATAAACGGAAGAATGCTGTGCAGGTTGCGGATTTTGTCGCTCGTTTTCACCGCAATATACAGTTCGGGGCGATCCGTATCCAGCGCCACACTGTCCGAGGAAGGAATCCGGAGAAGTTCTTTCGGGTTGTTGGAGGAAAGCGGCAACACCATGGTGAATCCGCTGATCAGCTGGCGGCCATACAGTTCCGTGCAGTTGTCAATCCCATCGCCGTCATAGATGAAATCTCCGTTCACATCTGCGGACTCGATGGCGGCATCCGCCAGCAGGGCATCGATCATTTCACGAGACAGGCCCAGAATATACTTGCCGGTATCCCAACTGAAATCCCGGGGAGAAACTTTGTAGGCATCTACAACCAGAGAGTTGATCTTGTACCCCGAAGGCACTTCGAACTGGGCGTATTCGGCCATGAGACGCGCCAATCGGGGCGTCAGCAGGAAATCCAGGGGAACATCATCCAAGAGAAAGGACAATTGGACTTCCCCGGTGATCGGGTCGCGGGGCAGTGCCGTCCGCTTGGATTTGAGAAGGGCCGTGGGAAGAAGGCGATTGATGATCTCACGGGGCAACGTGGTCACATCCAGACTCTCAAACCGAGCCCCGTCTCCCAGGGCCAGTCGTCGGTCAACATTGGTCTCATAGACACCTTCCACACCACCGCTGCCCTCGGTGAACAGGAAGACTCCGCCCTCACCATCCTGAAGAAGGTCAAGAAAGATCTCAGGCGAGACGACGGTGGGAACATCCATCCCGCGATCCGCCAGATACTTGGCCCGATTGGGATTCTGACGATTGAAGACACTCAAACCCCGCTGATCCGGTACCGCCAGCGGAGGCGTAAACGTTTCATACCATGCAGGATTCTGAAGAAATTTCGGAGTGTTGATAAACAGACTCCGGAACGAGTCGTACGGATTGTAGTAACCACCTAAAGATGTAGGCGCGTTAATGTAATCCATTCCCAGGAGCACGGCCGGACCGACATTGCTGGGCAGATACTCCGGCCCATACAGCCAGCTGATGGGATACAGGTCGATCCCCAGGAAGTTGACACGGATTTCCTTAACGAAATACTCCTCAGTGGGCGCGCCGACCAGATCCATCGCCAGGATGGTTGTCGGCTCGGAGCGGTTGATGATGCGCTGCCCAACCGTAGTCCGGTTGTAAATCTGGACAATATCGCCTCGGAAAATCGCTCGCTGTCGAAACTCAGGGAGTATTGCCAGCCCACCCAGTTGCGTGGAGAAATTTGTGGCGAACGTTTCCGAGGGGAAATGATCGTCGAATCGTCGAAATACGCCGACTTTCGGATCGCGATCCTCAATCGAAATCATCCCCGGAGTCATATAGGCCTCAAACGCATCGCCCTGTCGCAGTTCGATGCTGGTCTTGGCGACAATATAGAACTCCGGGAATCCGTCGCTGTTGATGGGAAGCTGGGTAGATCCGGCGACCGACACGGGTTCAAAGGTGATCTGGTACCCGGTGGCCAGGCGAACCACGGCGGGAGCCGATTTCAGAATCAGGGGAATATCGCTGGTGGCATCGCCCTCGGCATAGTTGAAGAATTCGGGAACATCGCCGGATTCGGCATACAGGGCGATTCCGCTCGTGCCATCCTTGGTGAGAGGCAGAAAATCGGAGAGATCCAGTCCGCCCAGATTTTCAAGAATGAAGGTGACGGATTTCAGATTCTGCTGACGGATCTGCGGCTTGGCGGTCCAGTCGTTGACAGAGAGGGGGATACTGAGCAACGGGAACGGAGCGGAATTCGGCATGACTACTGTAGTGGCGAAATGGATCAGCTCATTGCCCGCGGCAAAATCCGGAAGAGGGATATACGTTTGACTCCACGCCGCGGTTGTAAGAGTGACCGAGCAAAAGAGAAACACCAGGAAGAAAACAGTAGGCCGGGCGATGCGGCCGTGCGATCTTGAGATGTTCATATCAACCTCACAGGTTTAATGGATACTCTCCGCAAAATCCAACACGAAATAAAGCATATCCTGCAGGTTAATTGCTGCCGGAACGCTATGGAAAATCGAACGATCAGCGGGTTGGAGATTTCTCCAGCCCGATGCCCTGCCGCCTCAAACCGACACGGAAGGTAACTGCAACTCAAGGTTTTTCAGGCAATTACCCAACCGGTATTACAGGCAAGGCCGCCCAAAAAATCGGCGGCCGATTCTGCATTGAATATAGTTCAGAATCCCTTGTTGCGTCAAGTTTTTCCACCCGGCGACAAGGCCCTATTCACCATCCTGAACCAAAGCAAAGAATCACTATAGCAAAGCTGCGGAGATCAGGACAGATTGAGTCCATGACACGATTGGGGATTGCGGATTGGGGATTGCGGATTGGGGATTGCGGATTGCGGATTGCGGATTGCGGATTGGGGATTGGGGATTGGGGATTGGGGATTGGGGATTGGGGATTGGGGATTGGGGATTGGGGATTGGGGATTGGG